>CAZPON010000035.1:0-16029 GCA_964588045.1 uncultured Gemmatimonas sp. | reverse complement strand
CGGCTGGTGATTTCCGGCCTGTGCGGCGACTGTCGCCGCGGGCCCGCACGCGCGGGCTCGTGACGCCTCCATGACGACTTGCGTGGTTTCCCCACCCCGGTGCTGCCGTGCCTCCTGAATCACTCTCGGTACTGGTGGCCTTTTCGGCCGGCCTGCTGAGCTTCCTCAGCCCGTGTGTGCTGCCGCTCGTGCCCAGCTATGTCACGTTCATCACGGGCATGGGACTCGAGGACGTGACGCGTTCGCGGCGCACGACGATGTTGCACGCGTTCATGTTCGTCATCGGCTTCTCCCTGATCTTCGTTGCGCTCGGTGCCGGCGCGACGGCCATCGGGCAGTTGATGCTGGCGTACCGCACGTGGATCGCGCGGGCGGGCGGTGTGCTCATCGTGGTGATGGGACTCTGGATGCTCGGCGTGTTCAAGTTCGCCGCCCTGCAGCAGGAACGGCGCATGCACCTGAGCGACAAGCCGATCGGATACCTCGGCACGGTCGTCGTGGGCATCGCGTTCGGGGCGGGATGGTCGCCGTGTCTCGGGCCGACGCTCGGTGCGATCCTGATGATGGCAGCCAACCAGACGGAGCTGGCCAAGGGTGTCGGGCTGCTGAGCGCCTACTCGGCGGGGCTCGCCGTGCCGTTTCTGCTCAGCGCGCTGTTGATCGACCGATTCCTGGTGTTCTTCCAGAAGTTCAAGCGCAATATCGGAACCGTGAATCGCATCGCGGGCGTGCTGCTGATCGTGGTCGGCGTGCTGATGTTCACGGGGTGGTTCGAGCGGCTGGCGGCAATGCTGCAGCAGTACACGCCGGAGTTCCTGCTGGACAGACTTTGAGACCCTCAGGCTGTTTCTATGGACTCGAGCAGCTGCTGCCTCTTCAGCAGTTGCGCGTATCGTCCGTTCCGGGCCAGCAGTTCGTCGTGACGGCCCTGCTCCACGATGGCGCCCTCGTCGAGCACGATGATCTGGTCGGCGTCGCGCACCGCACTGAGGCGGTGTGACGCGATGATGGCCGTGCGGTCTGCGAGCGCACCGCGCAGGCCGGCCAGGATCGCCGCTTCGGTCTGCGTGTCCACGGCGGAGAGCGCGTCGTCGAGCATCACGAGGCGCGGTCGTCGTGCCAGCGCGCGCGCCAACGCGGTGCGTTGCTTCTGTCCGCCCGAAAGGTTGACGCCGCGCTCGCCGAGTCGCGTGTCGAAGCCGGCCGGCAGTCGCGCGATGGTGTCGGCGAGTTGGGCGATATCTGCCGCCTGCGCGATCACCTCGCGCCGGTGCTCGTCGGCGACGCTGTGAGCATCGATGTCGGGCAGTCCATAGCCGATGTTCGCACCGATGCTTTCGCTGAACAGCAGTGATTCCTGCGGCACGTAGCCGATTTCGCTGCGCAGCGTATCGAGCGGCAGGTCGCGGATGGGCACCCCATCGAGCAGGATCTCGCCGCGCTGCGGATCGAAGAAGCGCGGCACGAGGTCCACGAGCGCGCTCTTGCCGGCTCCTGTGGCGCCCACGATGGCCAGCGTGCTGCCGGCTGGCACGGTGAACGAGATATCGCGCAGCACCCACTGCACGGCGTCGTCGGGTCGCGATGTGGGATAGTGAAACCAGACGTTCCGGAAATCGAGCGCGCGTCCGCCGTCGTGCGGAGGGAGCGTGGCCGTGCCCTCGTCGCGCACCGTGTCTGGCACCGCGTCGAGCAACTCCAGCACGCGCGACATCGATGCCGCGCCCCGCTGGAAGAGATTGGTCGTCCAGCCCAGTGCGATGAGCGGCCACGTGAGCATGGCGAGGTAGATGCCGAAGGCCACGAAGCCGCCCACGGTGATGCGGCCCTCGATGAGCAACCGGCCACCCACACCGATGGTGATGGCGCCGCCCAGTCCGGCCAGGAGTGCGAAGCCTGGATTCATGAGGCCGTTGACGCGCGCCAGCCGCATATTGGCCTCGAGGTAGCGGTCGCCGAGCGCCTCGAATCGTGCCGATTCTGCCGTCTCCTGACGGTATGCGCGCACGACTCGCACACCGGCCAGGTTCTCCTGCGCCTGCGTCGAGAGTTCGCTGAACTGCGACTGCACGCGCTCGAAGCGCTCGTGCACCAGGCGGCCCAGCCGGAGCATGAGAAGCGGCAGGCCAGCCATCGGCAGGAGCGCCAGGCCGGTGAGCATCGGACTGATGCGCAGCATCATCACCATGGCGAACAGGCCGCCGACCACCGTGTTCGCCATGTACATGACCGCCGGACCGCTGGCCATGCGCACCGCGCTGAGGTCGTTGGTCAGGCGAGCCATCAGGTCACCGGTGCGCCAGCGGGCGAACCACGACGGATCGAGCGAGGTGAGCCGGGCGAAGATATCGCGCCGCAGGTCCGTCTCGATGCGCCGGCTGATGCCGTTGAGCCGCTCGCGCATGAGGAAGCGCAGCACCCCGCTGGCCGTCGCTGTGACCAGCATCACCAACGCGAGCCGCCACAGGATGACAGTGTCGGCGCCGCTCCGCATACTGTCGATACCACGCCTCAACAACGATGGAATGGCGCTGGCCAGCGCGGCCGAAACCACCACGGCCAGCAGGCCGGTGGCAACTTGCAGGCGGTACGGGTGGTAGTAGGGAAGGAGACGTCGAAGGGCCTGGCGCGGCGGTACGGGCATCGGCGGCTACCTTTCAGGTGAGTACAGCGCCCATCGCATCATCCGCTGGCTTCGGCAGCCCGCGCAGCGGCATCAGCCGTTGTGCATCACGATAGAGGAGACACATCAATGCGCATCACCGAACGTACGAGTCTGTCACAGCGTCCAATGCCGTCGGAATATATCCGCGCGTCGGGCAAGTTCTCGAACCGCATTGCGCGCGCGTCGTTCGGCGTGCTCGCGATGGCAACGCTGGTGCTGTTCGCCGCGTGCGGTGACTCGAAGTCCAACGACGTCACGTTGGCGACCGACACGTCCCTGGGTCGCGACCTCGCGATGGCGGCAACCGACACCAGTGTGCAGCCCAAGCTGCAGGACGTGCCGGTCGAGCCGCCACCCGCAACGGCCCCCGTCGCAACCGCACCGAAGCCCAAGCCCAAGCCTCCGGTCACGGCACCGGTGGCAACGTCGCCTGCGCCGGCCACACCGGAACCGGCCAAGCCGGCTGAACCGAAAACCGGCACCATCGACGCCGGTACGCCACTGGCGTTCGGCGTCAATGCCAAGGTGTGCAGCAACACCGTGACCGCCGGTGAGAAGTTCACCGCGCAATTGTCGCAGTCGGTGAGCGGCAGCAACGGCGCGGTGATCCCGGCCGGCGCCACGGGCACGTTCGAAGTGACAGAGGTCAAGACCGCCAAGAACAGCAACGACAAGTCCATCCTCACGGTACGACTGGTCGCGGTAACGTACGATGGCAACACCTACCCGGTGCAGGGCACCGTCGAGAACGCGGCCACGACGTTGTCGCGCAGCGCGTCGAAGACGACCGATGCCAAGAAGGTGGCTGGCGGTGCCGCCGTCGGTGCCATCATTGGCCAGATCATCGGCAAGGACACGAAGGGCACCGTGATCGGTGCGGCAGCGGGTGCGGCCGCCGGTACGGCCGCCGCCGCGGCAACGGCAGATTACGACACGTGTCTCAACAGCGGCGCGGCGATTGCCGTCCGGCTCGATGGGCCGATGACGGTGCGCGTGGGGGCCTGAGCCCCCGAAGCGCAGGGCGCCTCAGGTTGGGCGGTTCAGTAGCCGCCGAACTTGAGGCGCAGCGACATGCGCGTGGTGCGTGACTTCCAGTATCGGCTCACGCCATCCGGCAATCCGTCGTCGGTATGCATGCCCATGCCGACGTCCTGCACGAGGGTGATCACCGTGCCGCGCGAGAGGCCGTAGCCGAATCCGATGCCGAAGCTGCCCGACACGTCGATGGTGTTCTTGACGGCCGTGATGGGCAGGCCATCGCCTTTCGTCTTGAAGTTGCGAAACGCGGTCGCGCCGCCGAGGGCCTCGAAGAACGTGTGAAAGCCATCGCCGCCGCCCGACCGGAATTGCGCCATGCCCGTCCACACTTCGGCCGACGCCGGGCACTCGACCTGACACGCCTCCGGGAGCCCGTTGCTGTCCGCCGCGGCCAGGGGTCTCAGTCGCAGGCTGGCCGCGCCGTAGCCGCCCACGAGGCCGATGGTGGTGAAATCGTCCATCGCTTTCTCGAGCGTCGCGCGCCCCTGCCAGGTCGGGTCGGTTCCGAAGGACCACAGCGACTTTGACGCCCCGTCATTGATGTCGCGAATGGTCATGGCCGCGCCGCCACCGGACAACCACCATCCGAAGCTGGGCGCGGCCTGCATGGGCTGGCCGCGCAGTTGCGCATGCACGCGCGATGGCGACACGACGCCAGCGCCAAGCGCAAGAGCCGCCAGCATCGACACGATGTGGCGCAGAGACAGGTCCAACTCCCGACGCACTGCGCCAAGTGTCGATGTGGCTTGCGGTTCGCGCATTCGGACTCGTAAGTTTCGGCTTCAGTTCGCGCCGGTATCGAGCAAGCTAGTTGGGGTGCCACACTGGCGACAGTCGCGGTTCGCGCGGCTGCGTAGCGCTTTCGCGTCACGCGCTGGTCGCGCCTCGCGTCAGCGCGTTCCCCCACTCCCTCACGTGCCCGCACAGACGCTGGATCCTCGCGTCACCGAACGTCGCAATCCGCGTACGGTCGACATCGATCTCGCTGCACCCGACACGATCGTCGAGCTGATGCTGGCGGAGGATCGTGGTGTGCCCGACGCCGTCGCCACGCAGCGCGACGCCATCGCGCGCACCATTGCCGTGGTCGAGCGCGCGTTCCGCGACGGACGCCGGTTGCTGTATGTGGGCGCGGGCACGTCGGGACGCCTGGGCGTGCTCGATGCCAGCGAGTGCCCGCCAACCTTCGGAACCGATCCCGCGATGGTGGTGGGCATCATTGCCGGTGGTGATCGCGCGCTGCGCACGCCGATCGAAGGCGCCGAAGACAGCGTCGACGAGGGCGCCGCGTCCATGGACGCCAATGCGGTGACGGCAGGCGACGTCGTCGTCGGCATTGCCTCGTCGGGAACGACGCCGTTCGTGCGTGGTGCACTGGGCCGCGCACGCGCGCTTGGCGCTTCGACGGCGCTGATTGCCTGCACCGAGCCGCCGGCACCGATGCGCGACGTGGCGGATATCCTGATCCTTCCGATTGTCGGGCCGGAAGCCCTGACCGGCTCGACGCGGCTCAAGGCGGGCACGGCGACGAAGCTGGTGTGCAACATGATCACGACCGGTGCGATGATCCGCATCGGGAAGAGCTACGGCAACCTGATGGTGGACATGCGCGCCACGAACGCCAAGCTCACCGATCGCGCCGAGCGGATCGTGATGGAAGTGTGCGACGTGGCGCGCGACGTGGCCCGCCAGCTTCTCGTGCTGTCCGGCGGTGTCGTGAAGCTTGCGATCGTGATGCATGCGCTGGGCGTCGACGTGGTGGAAGCGCAGCAACGTCTCGATGCGGCCGGTGGCGTCATTCGCCGCCTCATCCCCAACGCGCCGCCGCCGGTGCCTGTCACGACCGGCACCTGATGCCGCCGATCGATCCGCGCGCAGGCGCGGTCCTCGTGGGCCTCATGTCGGGCACGTCACTCGACGGGATTTCCGCAGCCGCCGTGCGATTCGCCGACACGCCGGACGGACGCATCGACATGACGCTGCTGTCGTTCACGCATCGCGCGTATTCCAGCGACGATCGGGCGCGCCTCGAAGCCGCGATGCGCGAGGGCAGTGCGCGCGACTACTGCCGCTTGCACGCCGACCTTGGCGACTGGCTGGCCGATGCGGCGGTGATGGCGCTCGCCGACGCCGGTGTGGCGCGGGCGGATGTCGCGGCGATTGCGTCGCACGGACAGACGCTGTGGCACGAGCCCGGACACAGCACCTGGCAGGTGGGCGATGCATCGCGCATTGCCGAACGCACCGGCTGCGCGGTAGTCGCCGATTTCCGCGCGCGCGATGTGGCCGCGGGCGGGCAGGGGGCTCCGCTGGTGCCCATGGCCGACGCGCGCCTGTTCGCGCATGCCACCACCTGGCGCGCGCTGCAGAACCTTGGCGGCATCGGGAACGTGACGGTGGTGCCGCCGTCGTCCGCCGTGACACCCGACGATGTGCGCGCGGTGCGCGCGTTTGACACCGGGCCGGGCGTCGTCATCATCGACGCCGTCACGCGCGCATTGCGCCCGGACCTTCCGTATGACCGCGATGGTGCGATGGCCGCCGCCGGCACGCCCGTCGATGCGGTCATCGATCAACTCCTGCAGGAGCCGTTCTTTCGCATGGAACCACCCAAGAGCACTGGTCGCGAGTGGTTCACGCGCGAGTTCATGGCCGACTTCACCGCGCGCTGCCGCGCGCACGACGCGCGCGACGTGGACATCGTGGCCACGGCCACCGCGTTCACCGCGCGCAGTCTGGCCGACCAGTATGCGCGATTCATCCCCGAACCGGTGAACGAGATCGTGCTCTCCGGTGGCGGCGCGAAGAATCCCGCACTGGTGAAGGCCATCGGTCGCGCGTTCGACCGTTCGGCCACCACGCACGGAGGCGCGATGCCGCGCGTCGTGCGCTTCGACGACGTGTACTTCGATGGTGAGGCGAAGGAAGCCGTGGCGTTTGCATTGCTGGGATACCTGCACCTCACCGGACGCAGCGGGAATGTGCCGGGCGCCACGGGTGCGCGCGGTCCGCGCACGCTCGGACATTGCACGCCGCGGTCATGAGCATGCGTCGCGAACTCGCGCAGTTGCTGGTGCCGGTGCTGCGCTGGACGCCGGGGGTCGGCTTCGGGCATGAACGGCCGCGCATCGAGGCCGCCTTGGCGCTCGGCGTGGGCGGATTCCAGTTGGTCGGTGGCGAGCAGGATGTGGTGCGCGCGCTGGCCAAGGAACTGCAACTCAAGTCGACGCTTCCGCTGCTGATTGCGGCGGAGCTCGAGCGTGGCGCCGGACAGCAGTTCAGCGGCGCTACCGGACTGCCACCGGTGGCCGCGATCGTGGCGCTGGGTGACATCGAGTCGCTGCGTCGCGCGGCACGACTCACGGCGCGCGAGGCGCGCACGATGGGCGTGAACTGGAACCTGGCGCCGTCGGCCGACCTCGACCTGTTCGCCGAAAATCCGGTGATCGGCACGCGCGCGATGGGCAGTGATCCGCGCAAGGTGGGTGCGATGGTGACGGCATGGGTCGAAGCCTGTCAGGCGGAAGGCGTGTTGGCCTGCGCCAAGCACTTTCCGGGCATGGGACGCGCGCTGCAGGATCCGGCGTGCGTGCTGCCGACGGTGGACCTGCCGGCGGATCAGCTCAAGGACCAGGATGTGCACCCGTTCCGCGCCGCCATCACGGCCGGTGTGGCGAGCATGATGACCGCGCATGTCGCGTATCCGGCGCTCGACTCGACGCGCGCGCCGGCCACGTTGTCGCGCGAGATCCTGCAATGGCTGCTGCGCCAGCAGCTCAAGTACGACAATCTCATCGTCTCCGACGCAATGACGCTGGCCGGTGTGCTCACGGAACACGAGCTCGCGCAGGCCGCGGTGCTGGCCCTGCGCGCCGGATGCGATGTGCTGCTCGATCCGGGTGACCTCGAGACGACACTCGAAGCCCTGGAGCGCGCGGTGCGCGACGGCGTGCTGGAGCCGGAGCGCATCCGTCAGGCGATGCGACGCCGGCTCAAGTGGGCGCAGTGGGCGTCACCGCCCAACGATTGGCGTCGCCCGAGTGGTGCCGATACGGCGTGGGGGGCGTTGCTTGCCGACAAGGTGTTGCGCGTGCTGCGTGGACCGTTGCCGCCGCTGGGCACCATCAGTGAGGTCGTCGTGGTGGATGACGACGCGGACGTGCAGACCCTGCGCGCCGCGACCACGGCGCTCACCGATGCGTTGCGGGCCGGCGCACACGATGCGCGATCGGTGGTGCAGCCCACCGTCGTCAGTGGTGGCCCGCTCGTGATCGCGCTCTTCGCCGACTACCTGACCACCAAGACGCGCAGCACGCTGCTGCCGTCGACCATCGAACGCGTGCACGTGCTCGTGGAGCAGGCGCGCGCGCTGCAGCGCGACGCCATCGTCATCGGGTTCGGTGATCCGCGATTTGCGGCGCAGTTGCCGGAAACCGTGCCGACGCTGGTGGCATGGAGCGGCGACCGGGTGATGCAGCAGGCGGCGGCGCGCGCGCTGCTCAAGACGCGGAAGGCCTGAGCCGCGGGACGACTACGGTTGCTGGGTGCGAAACAGGCGGTAGAGCACCCAGACGATCGCGAGGCTGGCGACCAGTGCCAGCAGCAGGAAGACCGGCTCGACGCGGCGCCGACGCTCCTCGACCACGGCTTCCGGCGCGCCGAGCGTGGCTTCGTCTTCGGCCGCACGGGCGCGGGCGAATTCCTCCTCGAGCGCGGCGGCAGAGGGTGCCGGGATGCCGAAGCGCGGCGTCGGATCGCTGCGCAAGCGCGCCTTGAGCTCCGGAGCCGGCACCGCCGCTTCGGCGGTTTCGGTATTGAGCGTGCCGGCCAGCGGATAGGTGTTGTAGCCGACGGCGTCACCGGCGCCGATGTGATCCAGCGCGCTGCCATCGAACTGCGCGGCAATCACCGTGATGTTGTCCGGTCCACCCAGTTCGTTCGCGCGCGCGATGAGCTGCTGGCACAGCGCACCCGGGTCGGACGCCTGGCTCGCAATGCGCGCGATCTCGTCGGCGCGCACGAGGCCGGACAGGCCATCGCTGCACAGGATGAGCGTGTCGCCGCGACGCAGTTGCTGGTGCGTGAGGTCGATCGTGATGCGTGCTTCGGGGCCGAGCGCCTGCAGGATGATGTTGCGCCGCTCGCTGGCTTCGGCCTGCTCGGGGGTCAACTCGCCCGCTTCCACGAGTCGCTGCATCAGCGACTGATCCTTCGTCAACTGGATGGCCTGGCCATCGCGCAGCAGGTACGCGCGACTGTCGCCCACCTGCGCGACATAAATCGTGTCGCCGAACAACCCGGCGACGGTTGCCGTCGTGCCCATGCCCCGATGTTCCGGGTTGGCGCGCGCGAAGCCATGAATGCGGGTGTTGGCCTCGGTCGTGGCGTCGCGCAGTGCCGCGACGAACGTGTCGGCGCTGGGCAATGACTGCGCGGTCCACTGGTTGCGGAGCACATCGAGGATGGCGGCACCCGCCATGCTGCTGGCGATCTCGCCCGAGGCAGCTCCCCCCATGCCATCGGCGACCATGAAGAGCAGGCCGTGCGGATTGGCTTCCAGCGCGCGCGGTGTGGTTCGCTCGAAGTCGATTGGCGCACCGGCCTCGAGGTCGGCCACAAGGAAGGTGTCTTCGTTGTGCTCGCGCTTCTGCCCAACGTCGGTCAGCGCGAAAACGCGCACTACCACGCGCGGGTCGCCGTCCGTAGAGGGACGGTTCGTATGCAGGGCGGAAACGGTCACAGATTCATGCGGCGAATCATGAGGCGAGCTGAGGCGGGTGGTTTCCCTACGGCCAGTGCAAGCGACAGGTTTTGGAACGGGCCGTCGGTTGGCAACCGGCGGGACGACTCGGCCCGGCGGAAAGATGCGCCCGGGTGGACGGTCAAGCAAATCGGGCGCTGGACGGGTATGGCGACGCCAGCGAGCTTGCTGCCATGCACTTCCGATGCCGTGGCGCCTGGGCGCTCTCGTTTCGGTCGCCTGTCGCGGCCGCCCTCTTCAGCGCACTCGGCGCCGCGATCATGCTTGCGAGCGGCTGTCGGTCGACCGCGCCTTCCGGCCCGGCGCCAGCGGGCAGTCCGACCCCGTCGCCGGCAGCGGCGCCATCGGCCAGCCGTTCTGCGCCACTGGTACCAGCCGGGTTGCCGCCGGTCCCTCCCATCGTCGGCGCGGCCCTCGCGCCCCGCCTGCAGTACCCCAGCGACAATCAGGTCCTCGCCGCACGCGACTCGAACTTCGTGTTCGGCTCGGTAGGCACCGGTGACGCACAACTGTTGATCAACGGCCTCACTGTGCCGCTTGCGCCCAACGGTGCATTCATCGCCTGGTTGCCGGTGCCGCCGGCCTCGGCCCCCCGCTACGAACTGGTGGCCAGCCGCGGGGCCGACACGGTGAGACGCACCGTGCGCGTGCGCTTCCCGTCGCGCCTCGCCATTCCGGCAACAGGACGATTGCTCGTGGACAGCGCGTCGCTGTTCCCCACGCGCGGCGTTCGCGCCGGGGCGACCGAGTGGATGCGGGTGAGTATTCGCGCTGCTGCCAACGCGCGTGTGCACCTGGAACTCGCCGATCGCTCGAGGCGGCCCATGGTGCCACTCGCGCGACTGCAGGCATCGGCCTTGCTCGCCAGCCGCGGCCAGCGTGATCCCATTGCCGCCGACGTCGTGCCATCGGGCGACGATATGACGGTCACGTTTGCCACCGATGTCGAGGCTGCTGCGCTGACAAAGGCCGCACGCGTCGTGGCTTCACGCGGACGCGATTCGGTGCGACTGGCGGTGCCGGTGGTGGAGGTTCCTGCGCCGAACGCGCGCCTGCTCGGCATCCTGCGCAGCCGGAACACGGCGGGCAGCGACACCGATCAGGTGGTGAACGCGCGCACCGTTCCCGACGGCACGTACAAGTGGCTGCTCATGCCGGGCACAGTCGTCGACATCACCGGACGCCAGAACACGTCCACGCGCGTTCGGCTCGACGATGCGCTCGATGTGTGGGTGGCGAGCGACGACATCGTCGTGCTGCCGGAGGGCAGTGCGATGCCGCGTCGCATCACCGGTGGTGTGCGTGTGGCGCCAGCGGCGGACTGGGTGGACGTGGGTATCGCGACGGGAGAGCGTCCGGCGTTTCTCATCGAGCCCGACGGACGCACGCTGACGCTCACGCTGTACGGTGTGCAGGCCAATCCGGAGATCTCGCCGATCCTTGGCAACGACACGCTGGTGCGGCGCATCAGTTGGGACCAGGTGGGCACCAATCGTGTGCGGTTCACCTTCACGCTGTCGCAGCCGGTGTACGGGTGGTTGCCCTTGTGGGACGAGGCCCGCCGCGCGTTCGTGCTGCGCATTCGTCGCCTGCCAACGGTCGATGCGGCGCGTCCATTGGCCGGGTTGACCATCGCCGTCGATCCCGGCCATCCGCCGGCCGGCGCCACGGGGCCAACGGGCTTGTTCGAGGGCGACGCGGTGCTGCCGGTGGGTAAGCTGCTGTTCGAGCTGCTGCGTGCAAAGGGCGCGATGCCGGTGATGACGCGCGAAACGTTTGCGCCACTCGGACTCACCGAGCGCGCAGTTGCGGCACGACGCATGAACGCGCACGCGTTCGTGTCGATTCACCTCAATGGGCTGCCCGATGGCGTGAATCCCTTCACGGCCAACGGCACGAGCACACTGTTCTTTCATCAGTCCAGCGAGGCCCTGGCACGTCCGGTGCAATCGGCACTCGTGGCGCGCTTCGGCCTGCGCGACCTGGGCGTACACTACCAGAACCTCGCCGTCGCCCGTCCCACGTGGTATCCGTCGGTGCTCACCGAGGGATTGTTCCTCATGATGCCCGAGCAGGAAGCCGCCATGCGCGACCCGGCGTTCCAACGCCGCTACGCGGAGGCGATCGTGGAAGGCCTGGAGTCCTACTTCCGCGGTGTGTCGAAGCCATGAGCCCCCCTCTTTCGCAGCGCACACGCCTCGCCGTGAAGCGTCGTTCCTTCTCCCGTCTTTCCGCCTTCAGTCTCCTCCTCTTCGTCGTCAGCTTCCCACTACAATCCCAGGTCGACCCCCGCGGTAATGTCCGCACGCTGGCCACGCCGCACTTCCGTGTGCACGCGCGTGTGGAACACGAGGCGGTGGCGCGCCGCTCGGCGGCGATTGCCGAGCGCGCGTACGCGCAGCTCGCGCGCGAGCTGGCGACGCCCGATGGGCCCATCGACCTGGTGATCGCCGACAACGTCGACTACAGCAACGGGTTCGCGCAGGTCTTCCCGACCAATCGCGTGGTGATTTACGCCGTGCCTCCGGTGGGGTCGACCGAGTTGCGTTTCCAGGACGACTGGCTGGACCTCGCGATCACGCATGAGCTGGCGCACATCTTCCACATCGATCGCGCCCGCGGCCTCTGGCATGCCGGCCGTTTCCTGTTCGGCCGCAATCCGCTCTTCTTTCCCAACCAGTTCACGCCGAGCTGGGTGAAGGAAGGGCTGGCCGTCCACTACGAGTCGATGCTCACCGGAAGCGGACGGCTGGTGAGCACGGAATCCCGCACGGTCGCACGCTCGGCGGCGCGAGACGGTGCGCTGCCACCAGTGCATCGCTGGAGCCTGTCGACGACGCGATTCCCCGAAGGGCAGACAGCATACACGTACGGCATGCTCATGATGGATGGTGCCGCGCGTTCGGCGGGCGATTCGGGAATGCGTCGCTACGTGGATGCGACGGCGTACTTTCCCATTCCGTTCCTGCTCGATCGCGAGTCGCGTGTGGGGTTCGGCACGGCGTTCTCGAAGCAGTTCGTGGGCCTTCGCGATTCACTGAACCGACTGGCCGGCTCGCTCGACAAGTCCGGCGACGCCGCGTGGCGTCCCATCACGCGCAATGACTGGTACGCCGAGGCGCCACGCTGGCGTTCGCGCGACAGTGTGACGTGGGTGGCCAGCAACGGCCGCGACGTCACCGGCTTGTTCGTGGCCAACATCCATGCGCCGGATGACGTGCAGCGCATTGCGCGACGCAACGGGCTGGACGTGAACGCGCCACTCGGCGGTGACAGCACGGTGTTCGCGCAAGTGGATTATCGCGGACCGTACGAAGTGCGCAGTGACCTCTATCGCGGCGTTGGTGATCGTGAAGAACGCCTCACGCACAATGCCCGGCTTACGCAGCCCGACGCACGCCGCCGTGATGGCGCGATAGTCGCGGTGCAGGTGAGCGCCGCCGAGTCACGCCTCGTGCGCGTCGATGCCAGCGGCCGGGTCACGACGCTGCGTGCAACGCGCTTATGGGCCGATCCGCGCTGGTCGCCCGATGGCACACGGTTGGTGGCAGTCGAACTGCTGCCGTCGGGCGAACAGCGCGTGGTGGTGATGGATACGCTGGGTGCCGTGCAGCAGGTCGTTGCCGGTGGGCGCGCGGTGTTCTCGTCGCCGTCGTTCACGCCGGATGGCCGGCGCCTCGTGTGGAGCGCCGATCGCAGCGGAGCCATGCAACTGGAGACGTCACCAGTGGCCGACGCGTCGGCGCCGGTGGACACGATGCGCTGGCGCGAGGAGCGGGAGGACGTGCGCGTGGCCAGCCGCGTCACGGGTGGTGTGTACCAGCCATCGGTATCGCCCGATGGCCGGCTCGTGGCTGCGCTGGTGTATGGCGTCAATGGCTACGTCGTGTCGGTTGCACCGCTCGATACCACAGGTCCTGTGGCGCGCAACACGTGGTATCCGCGCCAGAATGTCGTGCGCGCACCGGGCGATACGGTGGTACCGGTGACGAGTGCGACGACACGCTACAATCCGTTGCGTCAGCTGGTGCCGAGGTATTGGGTGCCGGTGATCGGCAGCGGCCGGCTGGGGCAAGCCACGTACGGTCTGTTGACGAGCGGCAATGACATCCTCAACCGCCATTCGTGGGCGGCGAGCGTCCTGTTCGATCCCGATCAGGGTGAGACCGAGGGGTTCGCCGCATATCAATACCGTGGACTCGGCGTGCCGGTGTTCGACCTGTCCGTGTCGCGGGAGTGGGACGCCACGTTCCGCGTCACGGAGGTCGAGGGGGGGCTGGTGGGCACCATCGCGCGTCGCCGGCAGTTCGCCACACTCGCCAGCACCTGGCTGGCACCAAGCATACGTCGCTCGTTGAGCGCGTCGTTGGGCGCCCAGTACGAGAAGCGCGATTTCACGGCTGACGTTGACGCGGCGCTGGGCCCCCCGGGTTCGCTGCTGCGCACCGGCACGCGCTATCCGCTGGTGTTCGCGAGTGCATCGATGAGCACCGCACGTCGTGGTGCGCGCGGCATCTCGGTGGAAGAGGGTATCGCCGCGTCGGCGTCGAGCAGCTATCGCTGGCGTCAGGACGACCCATCCATTGCCGCGTGGCGACACAGCGGCGTGGTGCGCGGTTATCTCCCGCTCGACCTGCCGGGATTTTCACGACATGTGCTGGTCACGCGCGTTTCCGGCGCCGTGACCGGTGACAACTCGCCCACCGAGCTGAGTGTCGGCGGCGTGAGCGGTGTCGCGGCGGAGTTGCTGCCCGGGCTCACGCTTGGCGATCCGGGACGCACGTTCCCGGTGCGCGGTGTGGAGCCGGGCGCGCAACGCGGCACGCGCGCGCTGGGTGGCACGGTGGAGTATCGCGCGCCACTGGTGCTGGTGCGCAACGCACCGGGACCACTCACGCTGTTCCTCGACAAGCTCGCGTTCAATGTGTTTTCCGACGCAGGCCGCGCGTGGTGTCCGGGCGCGCTGGCCGCGAGCGGATCGCCGCTGTGCGAGCCGGTTGGTGTGCGCGACGGGTGGATCGTGTCAGCGGGCGGCGAGCTGGTGATCGATATGGCGGTGTTGTACGACGTGCCCTACCGGTTGCGCGTAGGCGCCGCAGCGCCGTACATCGCGCCGACGGGCGTGAGCCGGAAGGGAGCGTTTTACGTGACGTTGGGAACTGACTTCTGACCGTCTGGGGGAGACTGGAGACTGGAGACTGGAGACGGAAGACATCCAGCCAGCAGGGTGTCTCCTGTCTCCCGTCTACCGTCTCCCGTCTCACACCCACACCGTCGCCTTTCGGCACTCTCATCCTCACCTTCATGCCTGCTCCCTGGATTCACGAAACCGCCGTCGTTCTCGGCCGAGTCACACTCGGCGAGGATGTCTCGGTCTGGCCAACCGCGGTGATCCGCGGTGATGTCGAGCGCATCGAGATTGGTGCGCGCAGCAATGTGCAGGATGGTGCCGTGATTCATGCCGACCCCGGTGTGCCGACCATTGTGGGCGCGGACTGCGTGATCGGCCATCGCGCGGTGGTGCATGGCACCGTGCTCGAGGATGGCGTGCTGGTGGGCATGGGTGCCGTGCTGCTCAACGGTGTGCGTGTGGGCGCCGGATCGATCATCGGCGCGGGCGCAGTGGTGACCGAGGGGACGCAGATCCCACCGGGCTCGATGGTGCTGGGGGTGCCCGCCAAGGTGGTCCGGCAGTTGGACGCCTCGCAGCAGGCGAAGATCATTGAGAATGCGTCGCGATACGCGGAGCTGAAGGAGCACTATCGGCGCGGGGAAGTCCCGAGGACCTTTTCGTAAACGGCCAGACGTTTCGCTAAACGGCATGGAGGGGTTCTTCGACGGCCGGATGTGACTCCAAGCAAGCGCGGCGAAGCGAGCTCGTCAAAAAGTGATCCCTTCCCGGAAATTAGACGGCGCCGATCTGCGCTCTTGGTGCCGCGTTGGTGCCAGCGCCAGCGCTCGCAAGAACGCCCTAACAGATTGTTGTTGAATGAGTTATACTGAAAGTTCGGGTGCCTGCGTGTGCAGCGGGCACCTTACTGTTGAGCCCGCATCGAATCACGAACGTGTGGCGGCGGTTCGGCCGAAAAAGCCGGGTGGATAACCTCGCGCCTCACACAATTCCGTGATGTGTATTGCACAAAGCCTTTCTACGCATCGCGTTACCAAATCACTTGCGCGGCTTCACGAACGAACGCACCATTCGCCCCCGCTCGTCACCCCACCGATGTTTTGGGGATGCTCCCTGATCTGCCGGGAGCAACCCGAATTTCAGGCCCCCGACAACACTGTAGAGGTCCAGGATGCCCTTCACCGCGACACCCCCGGAAGGTCCTGTTACGCTGTCTGCGAACGCGCGGACGGTGCTGGAAAAGCGCTATCTGGTAAAGGACAAGTCCGGGAAGCCCGTCGAAAAGCCGGAAGACATGTTCTGGCGTGTCGCGACGGTGGTCGCGGAAGCCGATCGCCGCTACGGGGCGAGCGATGGCGCGGTGCAGGCGCTGGCCGAGGAATTCTATTTCCTCATGACGCAACGTCGGTTCGAGCCCAACTCGCCGACGCTCAT
>CAZPON010000034.1:0-16259 GCA_964588045.1 uncultured Gemmatimonas sp. | reverse complement strand
GCCACCCGCTACTACGGCGACGGGCACCAGTGGCGCGCCGTGGCCCGGCGCAACGGCATCGAGCTGTCGGGGGGCACCGGAATCCGTGTTGGGAGCACCCTGATAATCCCGTCACGCAAGACCGTGGTAGCGTCGGCATCGACGCTTCCGGCGCGCACCGATACCACGACCCCCAGGGCCGCCACGGCCCCGGCCGGGCCGCCGGCTCCGGCGCCGGTCACGACACCCGGAATGTCCGGGAAGCCGCCCGCGACGAGCGGGACGCTGGCAGCACAAACGGCCCCGAAGGCCGCCGCCCCAGCGGAACCGCCAAGCCCTGCAGCGCAGAAAGCCGAGGCACCGCAGGACAGCGCGAACAGGCTGTTTGTCCGCGAGGCATCGCGCATCAGCGTGATATCCAACAGCGACATGCGCGCGGCGCGTTCGAAAGGCGAGACGCCGACGGTGTTCCTGCTCAATACCGCCAGCGCCAGTGATGTGGTCGCCGCGGCCCAGACGGTGACGAGGAGCCAGCAGCCGGGTCCGCGCACGGCCGAGCTGTTCGCAGCGCCCATCGTGATCGCCGAATCGCAGTGGGCGTCGATGGGGCGGGTCATGAAGCGCATCGACGGGACCATTCCCGAGAGTCCGCAGCCGGGCCGCATGCACCTGGCCGACCGCGTCGATATCACGGCCCCTGCTGGTGTGCGCCTTGCCGTCGGCGATCGGCTGCTGGCGCTCCGGCCGGCCGGGCTGGTGAACCAGCACGTGTCGGTGGTAATCCCCACCGGCGTTCTTGAGGTCACCAATGTCGGGACGGGTCCGCTGGTGCGCGTGTACGTCCGGAGCCTCAGCGGTCCGCTCGAGGAAGGCCAGGCCATCCTGCCCGTCACGGCCTCACCGCCACCGGCGGGTGTCGTGCCCACGCCGAGCACGGGCGATATCGAGACGAGCATCACGTGGACCGAGAAGGGTGAGTTGCTGCCGACGGTCGAGAGCTATGCGGTGATCGCCGCCGGCGATGCCGAGGGCGTCAAGGCCGGCGACCTGTTCGAGCTGGTGCGTTCGTCGGAGCAGGGGGCCGAGGAGCGCCTCGCCATTGCCCGGGTCCTGCGTGTTGGACCGCTCGGCAGCTCGGTCATCCTCACCAAACAGTGGCGGGCCGGGATCAAGCCCGGTATCAAGGCGCGTCGGGTCGCCAGAATGCCGTGACGCCGAGCGCCGGACCGGTCATCGTCACGATGGTCCGCGCATCACCTCACGGATCCGCTCACTCCACATGAACATGCCACGCGCTCGCGACCCCTAGTCGCGAGCGCGTGTTTACATTGCGGGATTCCGGACGTCTCATTGGGCCGACGGCGCGGTGCCTCAGTCGGGCCCTCGCCTGCGGACGGCGTCCCCGCGCTCGTGTGAGCGCGCTCGTTCGAGACAGTGACGAAGAACCCTGACGCGAGGATGCGACGGCATGGCGAAGACGGTACTGGTGACGGGCGGTGCGGGCTTCATTGGCTCGCATGTCGCAGATCGATTCCTGGCAGAGGGCTGGGAGGTCACCATCCTCGACGACCTGTCGAGCGGTCGTGAGGAGAATCTTCCGCCGTCCGCGCGCTTCGTGCGCGGCGACATCACGACACCCGAGTCGGCCACGCTGGTGCGCGAGGGCCGCTTCGATGTGATGTGTCATCTCGCCGCGCAGATCGACGTGCGTCGCAGCGTGCTCGATCCCGTCTATGACGCGACGAAAAACATCCTCGGCACGCTCAACCTCATGGAGGCCGTGAAGGCCAGCGGGCATGCGACGCGCGTGATCTTCTCGTCCACGGGCGGGGCGTTGTACGGCGACTTCGATCCGCCGCCGAGCGTGGAGACATTCGCCAAGGATCCGGAAGCGCCGTACGGAATCGCCAAGCTGGCTGTGGAGTACTACCTCGCATACTACGGGCGCGTGCACGGACTCGACACCGTCGCGCTGCGCTACGGGAACGTGTATGGACCGCGCCAGGATCCGCATGGTGAAGCCGGCGTGGTGGCTATTTTCTGCAACCGCATCCTCGATGGACGGGCCATGACCGTGTACGGCGATGGCGAACAGACGCGCGACTATGTGTATGCAGGCGATGTCGCGGCGGCGAATGTCGCGGCGGCGACATGCGCGCTGCCGGCGCCGGGCCGTCTCGACGCGCGCGCCTTCAACATCGGCACCGGCATCGAGACCTCGGTGAACACGCTGGCCACCACGTTGCAGCAGGTCGCGGGCGCCACGGCCCCCATCGAGCATGTGCCGGCCCGTGCCGGCGAGCTGCTGCGCTCGGCCCTGCTCACCGACAAGGCGCGCACGGGGCTTGGCTGGTCGCCGTCCGTGTCGTTGGCCGATGGACTGGCCAACACGTATCGATACTTCGCGGGACGCCGCACCGGCGCCGTGACGCGTTGAGCGTGCCGTCGATGTCCGTCCTGGCGCTGCTGCAACTGGGGGCCAAGCCACCCGCAGCGTCCATGTCGTTGATCGCGCTGCTGGTGTCCAGCGATCTCGTGACGAAAGCCGTGTTGCTGCTGCTCGTGGTGCTGTCGTTGCTGTCGTGGGCGATCATGTTCGCGAAGTGGCGCGCGTTCAGCACGGCCGAGCGGAACGGCCGTGCCTTCGTGCACGACTTCGAGCGGGCACGCGGCATGGACGATGCGATGCTGCTGGCGCAGCGGGCACGCCCCAGCGCGTTCACGGTGGTGTTTGCACGTGCGGTGCAGTTCCTTGGCGAGACCAAGCCCGCACTCGGCGCCACGACCGACCGCACCGCGCGGCTGTCCGGATCACAGGTCGAAGCGTTGCGCCTCGTGCTCGATTCGGAGTCGTCGAAGGAACGCGAGGAACTGGGCCGGTTCATTCCGTGGCTGGCGACCGTCGGCAGCGTGAGTCCGCTCATCGGCCTGCTCGGCACCGTGCTGGGTGTGATCAGTGCGTTCGTCGGCATCACCGAGCAGGGGTCGGGCAACATTTCGGCCGTCGCGCCGGGCATCGCCATCGCGCTGGTGGCGACGGCGGCGGCGCTCACGGTCGCGATTCCGGCGGCTTTCGCGTACAACATGTTTGCCGCGCGACTCAATCGCATCGACAACGCCCTCGAGGGCTTCGGCTCCGAGCTGATTGCCCTGATGGTGCGCGACGGGCGGATTTAGCATCATGCGCGGACGTCGCCGTGGTGACCGCATGACCGTCAACGCCGAAATCAACGTCGTGTCGCTGATCGACGTGATGATGCTGTTGATGGTGATCTTCATGATCACCGCGCCCATCATGCAGGGTGGCGTGGACATCAAGCTGCCCCAGGCCGATGTGCGCCCGCTCGAAGCGAAGAACGGGCTGGTCGTGACCGTCGATGCACAAGGCCGCATCTTCGTCGACCAGACGCCGATGAGCCTGGCCGAGTTTGCCGGGAGCATCAAGGCGTTGGCCGACCGGAAGGGCGGCGGCGGGATTTCCGTGCGCGGCGATGCCGGAGCGGAATACGGCAACATCCTTCGCGTGGTGGCCGCGATCACCGACGCAGGCATCACGGACATCGGCCTCGTCGCAGAACCGGTTCGGCCGCGATGACCACGCTGGCCGCCCGTCGACACGACGCCAACGCGACGCGGTCGCTGCGCACCGGCCTTGCGGTCTCCGCGCTCGTGCACGTCGCGTTCGTCGCCGGCCTTGTGGTGCTGGGCCTGCAGAAGGACATCGCCCGGCCACCGGTCTATCGCGTGGAGTTGATCGGCGCTCCGAAGGGCGAACGGCAGGCCGGCGTGGTGACTCCGGCGGCCAGTGAAGCGCCCAAGGCCGCCGAGGCGCCCGCGGGCGCCGAGCGGGCGCCCGTCGACAAGGCCATTGCCTCGAAGAACACGCGGGCTGCGCCGCCACCACGAGCTACGCCGTCGCCGGTTCGGTCCAAGGCGGCCGGCACCAAGGCTGCGGCACCGGCTCCGGCCAAGGCGCTTCCCAAGGCGGGAAGCGGCCGCGACGGTGGCAAGGGCGCCGACGTGAGAAACATGCGCACGGAAGGGATCGCGTTCCCGTACCCTGGGTACCTCAGCAATATCATGCGGCAAATCACCCTCTCCTACCAACCGCGCCGGGTGTCGGCTGCGTTGGTGGCGGAGGTGAAGTTCATGATTCGTCGCGATGGGTCGGTGGCCGATATCGGGGTTGTCAAATCCTCGGGCGATCGGCTGTTCGACCTGGAAGCCATGGCCACCATCGAGGCGGTCGGGTCGGCGCGTTCGTTCGGGGCGCTGCCGTCCGGATGGACCGACGATGTGCTGATCGTCTATTTCACCTTCGACTACGCGATGCGCCCTTGATGTCTCCTGCCGTGCTCCGCGCCATTCGAGGCGCACTGATGGCTTGCGCCGTTGCCGGCGTGGTTCCTGCGCCTGCGGCCTTGGCCCAGGACCGGCCGCCCGGCGTCAGTCTGGGGCTCACCTACCGGCCCGGACAGAAGACCGGGCTCCTCGTGCTCCCCATCACGGGCGCGTCCGGCGATTCGGTGAGCACGATGCTGTCGCGCGACCTGGATTTCAGCGATCGCTTCACGATCGTGCCAACCTCGAGTGTCGCCGCAGCGACGGGCCCGCTCAATTACGCGCTGTACGCGAAGCTCGGGGTGGATGGTGTGGTGCAGGGGACGATTCTCGCGTCCGGCTGGCTGCGCGTCGTGGTGCACGATGTGGCGAAAAAGGCCGCAGTGAACGAGAAGGACTTTCCGCTGCCCGTGCCGGCTGGCGCGCCGGCGTGGCGGCTCGCCGTCCACGGCATCTCGGACGCCATCGAAGAATGGATCACCGGCCAGCGCGGCATCGCCCAGACGCGCATCGCGTTCACACGCGACGGTCGTGTGTGGACAGTCGACAGTGACGGCGTAAATGTGACCCCGGTGACGCCGACCGGGATGTCGCCGCACTGGCTCCCCAACGGCCGCGCGCTCGTGTACAGTGTGCTCGAGGAGGCGCGCAGCCCGATCATGCTGACCGATCTCGCCACGGGCGCGCAACGCGTGGTGACCTCGGCACCCAATATCCAGAGCACGTCGCCGGCGGTTTCGCCCGATGGCCGCGTGGTCGTTTTTGCGCGTGTCGCGGAGGACGGGACCGACCTGTTTTCCGTGCCCATCGAAGGGGGGACGCCGCGGCGGCTCACCGTGGGCCGGGGCCGGGCCAGCGTGCAGCCCACCTTCAGTCCCGACGGACAGCGCATCGTATTCATCAGCGACCGTTCAGGCGTGCCTGACGTGTATATTAGCGATGCCGATGGCACGAACGCCGAAGTGCTGAGCACCGCCACGTACGGGGATCGCCTCACACGCGCTGGTCCCGATTGGTCCCCGGACGGACGACTGGTGGCGTTCATGGCGCTCAGCGGCAACACCAAGCAGATCATGACGATCAGCCTGCGTGACCAGTCGGTGCGTGCGGTTGCCACCGATGGCCGCAACGATGATCCGAGTTGGGCCCCCGACTCACGGCACCTCGTGTTCACGTCCGACCGCAGTGGCACGCGCCAGTTGTGGGTGGTCGATATCGAGTCCGGCCGGACGCGTCAGTTGACGCGCGGATCGGCCGCGCGCTTGTCGGCGTGGTCGCCGCGCCTGCAGTCACCGTAGTGCAGTTTCGCCTTCTTCACCTCCACCACCGGAGTGTTTCGACATGATTCGTCCGTCCCGCCTGTTCGTGCTGCTGGCCGCGTCCTCCATCGCGCTTGGCGCCTGCAAAAAGAAGACGCCACCCGCCGCGCCGGCACCGGCACCGGCGCCGGCGCCTGCGCCGACAACGCCAACGCGCACCGAGCCCCCGGCCGCACCGCCCGTCGACAACGCGAGCGAGATGGCCGCACGTGTCGCGGCGGCGCGCGCGGTCGTGCTCTCGACGATCTACTTCGAGTATGACGCTGACGAGCTGCGCGACGACGCGCGGGCGTCGCTCGACGAGAAGCTGCGCATCCTCAATGTGAATCCGGACCTGCGCATCCGCATCGCCGGTCACTGCGATGATCGTGGCAGCGACGAGTACAACATCGCGCTCGGCCGTCGCCGCGCCGAGACGGCCAAGCGCTACCTGACCGATCGCGGCATCGATGGCTCGCGCATCGAGACGTCGACGTTCGGCCGTGAGCACCCGGCGATGCTGGGCACGGGCGAGGACGTGTGGTCCAAGAACCGTCGCGATGAGTTCCAGATCATCGCCGGCGGCGACCAGTTGCGAGCGCCGTGATGCCGAACGTCCCGAGCGGTCGCGCCCTCGCGCGCAGTCGCCGGGCCTGGCGCATGCTCCCGCTCGTGGCGCTGGTGGCCACGGGCGGGTGCTTCGCCACGCGCAACGATGTGCGCATCGTGCAGGGCGACGTCGCCGCGTTGCGCACGGAGATGTCGAAGAACGACGCCGCGCAGCGCGATGCGCTGATGCAGGCGACGCGCATGCTCTCGGCCGTCGCCGATTCCCTGGCGCGCATCAGTACGCGCACGCTGGGCATCCAGGGTGACGTGCGGGGCGAGTTCCGCGCCGTGAAGGAGCAGTTGCTGCAGGTCCAGACGCTGCTGGGACAGAGCCAGGCGAATCTCAACCGGCTGCGCGCCGAGATGGAAACGCGCAACAACGCCGCGCCGATGACGCCACCGGTGATGCCGTCCACCTCGCCACCGGCGGGCGTGTCGGGAGCAACACCGCCGGGTGCGGCGGGGGCGGGAGACGCCACGGCAGCGGACAGCGTGCCGCGCGGGCCGGGCGCCGCGCAATTGTATCAGGATGGCATGGCCCAGTTGCGTCGTGGCAGCACATCGACCGCGCGCACGTATTTCCAGGAGTTGCTCTCCAACTATCCGACGCACGACCTCGCGCCGGACGCCCAGAATGCCATCGCGTCGTCGCTCGAGCGCGAGAAGAACCTGAGTGGTGCGGACGCCGCCTACATGGCCGTCGTCAACAAGTATCCCGACTCACGCGTGGCGCCGAACGCCGTGTACAAGCGGGCACAGATTGCCTTGCAGCAGGGTAACACGCCCGAGGCGCGCAAGCTGCTGCAGGAGGTGATCAGCCGTTATCCGAAGTCGATGGAAGCGGACATCGCCGCCGATCAGCTCAAGACGCTGCGCTGACGGTTCACGACGATTCGTCCAGGAACACGATGACGCAGGCGGAGATGCCGTTCCTCGACCATCTCGAGGAATTGCGGTGGCGGTTGTTCCGGTGTGCCGTGGCAATTGCCGTGGGTGTCGGCACGGCGTTCGGGCTGCTCGTCAGCAAGAAGATCGACGTCGTGAAGCTGCTGGCCGAGCCGATCCAGCCCTTCCTGCATCGCCCGCTGATGGTGACGCACCCGGGCGACCTGTTCAGCATCGTCATGGAGGTGTCGATCACGCTCGGCCTCGTGCTCGCGTCACCGGTGATCGTCTGGCAGGTGTGGGGTTTCCTCTCGCCGGCGCTGTACCGGCACGAAAAGAAGGTGGTGATTCCCGCCCTCATCGGCGCCGCGCTGCTGTTCCTGGGCGGCATGGTGCTCGCGTTCGTGTACGTGCTGCCGGTGACGCTCCGTTTCTTCATGAGCTTTCAGTCGGACGCCGTGGAGGTGGCGCCGATCGTCAGCGAGTACATGGGAATGGTCATCTCCATGTGCCTGGCGTTCGGGGCCGTGTTCGAACTGCCGATTGTCATCGTGCTGCTGACCGCCTTGGGCATCGTGCAGCCGTCGTTCCTCGCGAAGTTCCGCCGGCATGCGTTCGTGGGTTGCATCATTGCCGCCGCGCTGATCACGCCCGGACAGGACCCGACGTCGCTGATCGCGTTGACGATACCGCTCTACCTGTTGTACGAGGTGTCGATCACGCTTTCGCGACTGGTGAAGTCGCGCCGCGACAAGCGCATCGGCTCGGGCGAGCCGTAAGTTGAGCCGACGTCGTCCGATGATCCGGACTCGGACGTTCCGCATGATCGCGGTCGCGGTCCTGGGCACCGTGATGACGACGGCGCCGGGACTCGCGCGAGTCGCGCAGGCGCAGCAGCCTCCAACGCAGCCTCCAACGCAGCCACCGCCGCCAACAAAGCCGCCGGATTCGGTGCGCATCGCGGTGCCCGTGCCGGCACCGCCGCCGGCCACGGCGCAGACGAAAGAAGGCGCGGCGCAGCCGCCGAGGGGTGGCGTGCCGGCCGCCGACACGGGCCTTCGCAAGAAGATCGTCCTCGACTTCATGTGGGAACCGGCGGACTCCGTCATGCGGGAGCTGCTCGACCGCAGGGGCTACCGGCAAGTGCAGTATCAGGGCAACACGGTCGTGTTCGACGCGAAGACCAAGGAGCTCGTGCTCAAGGGGGCCCCATCGGCGGTCAAGCGCGACGAGACCATGATGGTGGGCGATTCGATTGCCTACAACGACTCCACCAGGAAGGTCGTGGCGGTCGGTGACACCGTGTGGTTGCGCGATCCGAGTCGCGCCGAAGCCGACGACTTCGTGGCGCGCGGGCGCATCGACTACGACCTGGAGACGCGGGCCGGCGTGACGGGCGCCTTCGAAACGTCGGTGGAGTCGGGGCAGCGCCTGTACCTCACGGCCGAGCGCGGGTCGATCTTCACCGACACGCTGGTGACCGGGCGGCACATCGTGTTCGCGAAGAACGGCTCGTTCACCTACTGCGATCACGCGGAGCCGCATTTCCACTTCACCACGCGCGACATGAAGTTCGTGTCGGAGAACGTGATGGTGGCGCGGCCGGGCGTGCTGTACATCGGCGAAGTGCCGGTGTTCTGGATTCCGTTCTTCTTCCAGGACGTGCGCAGCGGGCGCCGGAGCGGCCTGCTCACGCCGACGTTCGGTGTGGCCGAGCTGTTGCGCAACAGCCCGTCGTACCGCCGCAGCGTGAACAACATCGGATACTTCTTCGCCATCAACGACTACTCCAACGCGCTGGCCTCGTTCGACTGGCGCAGCGGCGCGAACGGCACGGCGTCCGACCCCGGCTTCCTGCGCGGCAACGCCGAGTATCGCTATCGCTGGCTCAACCGGTTCATCAGCGGCGAGACGGCGGTGTCGTACCTCGCGCAGAACGACGGCACGTCGAACACGTCGATCACCTGGAACCACAACCAGGATTTTTCGAAGAAGACGCGCCTCACCGCGCGCATCAACCTGGTGCAGAACACGCTCATTCATCGCAATTCGTCGATCGACCCGGTGGCCGCCAACGCCACGATCCGGTCGGATCTGTCGTACCAGACGAAGGTCGGGCCGGCGCAGATCAACCTCGGCGGCAACCGCACGCAGTACCCGGGACGGCCGCAGGTCGAGATGAACTTCCCGGCGCTGAACGTCTCCACCGGCACGCTCGGGCAGGGGTTTCTCAGCTGGACACCGGCGCTGCGGCTCAACGTGTCGTCGACGCAGAAGATCGACCAGGGCCTGCAGTTTCCCTACGTGTACAACACGACGCCCAGCGGCGGTGTGGACAGCACGCGCTTCCGCGCCGACCGGCGCTCGATGCAGTTCGGCTTCGACACGCCGATCAAGATCGGCGACTTCCGCTGGCAGAACAACTTCACGATCAGCGAGCAGTACCGCGACTACCCCGAGCAGCGCGAGATGATCGGGGTGCGCGACACGTCGCAACGCAGCACGCGGGTGTTTCAGCGCACGTTCGAGACCAATGCCGACTGGACGACCTCGTTCGGGCTGCCCTCCGTGCTGCGCGGGAGCTGGAACCTCTCGCCGTCGGTGAACGTGTCGAACGTCGATCCGGCGTCGGGGCTCTGGGTGCGCACCGAGCGCAGCGGCGGCAAGTGGGTGAGCCAGACGAAGCGCCTGAGCTATGCCGTCAGCACGACGCCCACGCTGTACGGATTCCTGCCCGGTTTCGGCGTGGCCTCCCGTATTCGCCACACGATCTCGCCCAGCTTGCAGTACAGCTATTCCCCGCAGGCCTCGGTGAGTGACGAGTACCTCGAGGCGCTTGGCCGCACGCGCGTGGGCTATCTGGGTGCCCTCAAGCAGAATCGCGTGTCGGCCGGCCTGTCCACCGTGTTCGAGGCGAAGCTCAGGGCGCCGGCGGATTCCAGTCCCGAGAGTGGCAGGAAGATCAAGCTGTTGTCGCTGCAGTTCTCGCCACTGACGTACGACTTCGTGCGCAAGGACTCCACGGGCAAGGGATTCACCGACCGCAACTTCACGTACTCCGGTCGCACCGACCTGCTGCCCGGGCTCGATTTCCGGGGCAGCTACGAGTTGTTCCAGGGCGACCCGATGTCGGACACCGCCGTCTTCAGCCCGTATCGCACCGACATCGGCGTATCGTTCGGCATCGACGGCAAGTCGGCGCTGGTGGGCCTGCTGGCGCGGCTGGTGGGCAAGCGCATTGGTGGTGAGGTGGAGACGGAGCCCATGCGCATGCGCGAAGGTGCCGGTGAGACGGGGCCGCAGGGTGTCCTCCGCCAGCAGAATGCGGCTGGTTCGACGTCGCGTGTGCCGCTGGCGCTCCCCTCGGGTGGCGGGTGGCGCCTGTCGATGCAGTACAATGCGGCTCGCCAGCGCCCGCCGGTTGGCGGCACCCAGATCGAGAACGATCCCACCGCACAGTGCGAACCCCAGAAGGCGTTCGGCCAGCAAGCCTACGACCGCTGTGTGCTGCAGGCGCAGAGCGCGCCGCCCACCGGTCTCAACTCGGGCCAGAGCGCCATTGGTGCTCCCGTGTTCATCCAGCCGGCCACCCAGAACGTCTCCGGGTCGCTGTCGTTCAACATCACGCCCAAGTGGGCGGCGCAATGGTCGTCGCAGTACGACATTACGCGCGCACGCTTCGCCGCGCAGCAAATCGGCCTGCAGCGCGAGTTGCACGATTGGAACGCGGTGTTTTCCTTCATCCAGGCGCCGAACGGCAACTTCGCGTTCACGTTCAACATCGCCCTCAAGGCGCAGCCCGACCTGAAGTTCAACTACGACCGCCAGACCTACCGGTCGACCACGTACTGACCGGCCCGCAGGAAAGGAGACGCGACGGTGTTGCCATTGGATGGTCGTTCCCTGCGCATTCCCGATGTGCTCGCCGTCGCGGACGGGCGCGAATCGGTGACGCTCGCCGCCGAGGCCCGGGCGCGCATGCAGAAGACACGCGCGGTGGTCGATCGTGCGGTCGCGGTTGGTGTGCCGGTGTACGGCGTCAACACCGGCTTCGGCAAGTTGTCCGAAGTGGCGATTCCGCTGGAGCAGTTGTCGGCGCTGCAGCGCAACCTCGTGCGGAGCCACGCCGCCGGTGTGGGCGACCCGCTTCCGGAGCGCGAGGTGCGCGCGATGATGCTGCTGCGCGCCAATGTCCTCGCCACCGGCTTCGCGGGTGCGCGCGATGGCGTGGTGGACGCGCTGCTGGCCATGCTCAACGCCGGTGTGTGGCCGCTGGTGCCCGAGCAGGGCAGTGTCGGTGCCAGCGGTGACCTGGCGCCGTTGGCGCATCTTGCCCTGGTGCTCATCGGAGAAGGCCGCGCGTTTCGCGACGGCGCGCTCGACGACGCGTCGGTGCAACTGGCCGCCGCCGGACTCACGCCCGTCACGCTCGAGGCCAAGGAAGGTCTCGCGCTCATCAACGGCACGCAGGCGCACACGGCGGTGGCGGCACTGGCGGCGGCGGAGTTGTGGCGCTTGTGGCATGCCGCGCACGTGGCCACAGCCATGAGCCTCGAAGCATTGCTGGGCACGCCGGACGCGTTCGATGCGCGCATCCAGGACGCGCGCGGTCAGGCAGGCCAACGGCAATCGGCGGCGCTCATGCGCGCGCTGCTGGCCGACAGTGAGATCCGCGAGTCGCATCGCTTCGGCGATCCGCGCGTGCAGGATGCGTATGCGCTGCGTTGCGCACCACAAGTGCACGGGCCGGCGTACGATGCGCTGCAGTTCGCGATGGGCATCATCGAGCGCGAACTCAACGCGGCCACCGACAATCCGCTCGTGCTGGAGACCGGTGAGCTGTTGAGCGGCGGCAATTTCCACGGGCAGGCCGTCGCACTGGCCAGCGACCTGCTGGCCATCGTCAGTGCCAACCTCGGCGTGATCAGCGAGCGGCGCACCGATCGGCTCGTGCATCCCGATTTCAACGAGGGCTTGCCGGCGTTTCTGGCCGGCTCGCCCGGTCTCGAGTCGGGCTTCATGATGACGCAGGTCACCGCGGCGGCGCTGGCCAGCGAAAACAAGACGCTGGCGCATCCGGCGAGTGTCGACTCGATCCCCACCGACGGCAACAAGGAAGATGTCGTACCGATGGCAATGGCGGCCGCCGTCAAGCTCCGGCGCTCCGTGCGCAACCTGCGGCACGTGCTGGCCATCGAGGTGATCACCGCGGCCGAAGGCATCGAACATCGCCGGCCGCTGCGCAGCAGTGCACGCCTGGAGGCGGCACACCAACTCGTGCGCACCATCGTGCCGCGACAGGCGGGCGATCGGTCGCCATCGCCGGACATCATCAACCTGGCAGACGCCATGGCTGCCGGCCTGCTCGATCCTATCACCGATGGATTGCTGACATGACTCACAGCGTGATCGAACCGCAGCGCGCGGCATCGCCTCCAATTGCCAGTGGCCCGCGCCCGGTGCGCGCGCCGCGCGGTACCGAACGTTCCTGCCTTGGCTGGGAGCAGGAGGCCGCGCTGCGCATGCTCATGAACAATCTCGATGCGGAAGTGGCCGAACGACCGGACGACCTGGTGGTGTACGGCGGCACCGGGCGTGCGGCGCGTTCATGGGAAGCGTTCGACGCCATCGTGCAGACGCTGCGCACGCTCGCCGACGATGAAACGTTGCTGGTGCAGAGCGGCAAGCCCGTTGGCGTGTTTCGCACGCACGCCGATGCGCCACGCGTGCTGTTGGCCAACGCCAACCTGGTGGGACGCTGGGCCAACTGGGACGAGTTCCGTCGCCTCGAGCGACTGGGCCTCACGATGTACGGCCAGATGACGGCGGGCTCGTGGATCTATATCGGCTCGCAGGGCATCGTGCAGGGCACGTACGAAACGTTCGGTGCGGTGGCCGAACGGCATTTCAGCGGCACGCTGGAAGGCCGGCTGGTGGTGACTGCGGGGCTGGGTGGCATGGGGGGCGCGCAACCACTCGCCGCGGCCATGCACGGCGCTGCGGTGCTGGCCATCGAGGTCGATCCCTCACGCATCGCCAAGCGCATCGAAACGCGCTACTGCGACCGGCACACCACGTCGCTGGACGAGGCGCTCGCGTGGGTGCGCGACGCGCAGGCACGCCGCGTCGGCCTGTCGGTGGCGCTGGAAGGCAACGCGGCCGACATCATGCCGCAGCTCGTGTCACGCGGTGTCGTGCCCGACGTGCTCACCGACCAGACCAGTGCACACGACATGCTGGTGGGCTATGTCCCGTCGGGCATGACGCTTGCCGATGCGGCTGCCCTGCGCGCGTCCGATCCGGCGGCGTACGTCGCACGCGCGACGGCGTCGGTGGTGGTGCATGTGCGCGCCATGCGCGCGCTGCAGGACCGCGGTGCGGTCACGTTCGACTACGGCAACAACATTCGCACCGTCGCGTTCGATGCCGGTGTCGATGACGCGTTCCGCATTCCCGGCTTCGTGCCGGAGTACATCCGGCCGCTGTTCTGCGAAGGGAAGGGACCGTTTCGCTGGGTCGCACTGTCCGGCGATCCGGCCGACATTCATCGCACGGATGAACTCGTGCTGGAACTGTTCCCGCACGATGCGCAACTGCGCCGCTGGATCACGCTGGCGCGCGAGCGCATTGCCTTCCAGGGACTGCCGGCGCGCATCTGCTGGCTGGGGCAGGGTGATCGCGCGAAGTTTGCACTGGCGCTCAACGACCTGGTGGCCCGCGGCGACGTGTCGGCGCCCATCGTCATTGGCCGCGATCATCTCGATACGGGCAGCGTCGCATCGCCGTTCCGCGAAACCGAGGGCATGAAGGACGGTTCGGATGCCATTGCCGACTGGGCCATCCTCAACGCCATGCTCAATGTGGCCAGCGGTTAGTCGTGGGTGTCGTTCCATCACGGCGGCGGGGTGGGCATTGGCAACTCGCTGCACGCAGGCCAGGTGATCGTGGCCGATGGCTCCGAGCGCATGCGGCGCCGGCTGGAGCGCGTGCTCACCAATGATCCCGGTATCGGCGTTGCGCGTCATGCGGACGCGGGCTACGACCTGGCACTCGAGACGGCAGCACGTGAGGGCGTGCGCGTGCCCATGCGCGAATTCCGGGAGCGCAACACGGGCTGATGCTGTCGAGCCGCTATCGCCCGTGGCACGTGCCGGTGTTCCTGAGCAAGTACTTCTGGCTGCGTGCCCGGCGACGCCCGGTGCTGCTCAACTTCGAAGTCACCATGCGCTGCAACGCGCGTTGCGGATTCTGCGACTACTGGAAGACGCCCGCAGACGCGAAGGATTCGGAGATCGCCGAATTCGGCGCGATCGCGCGTCACTTCAGCCCGATGCTGGTGACATTCACCGGCGGCGAGCCCACACTGCGCCGCGACCTCGAGCAGATTGTCGCCTCGGTGCGCCAGTCGGTGCGGTTCACGTACGTGCAGCTCATCACGCACGGCGGCATGCTGTCGCTGGAGCGCGCGCTGTCGCTGTGGCACGCGGGTGTCGACCAGTTCAACATCTCGCTGGACTATCTCGACGAACGCCATGACCTGGCGCGCGGCATCCCGGGTCTCACCCAGCGCATCCTCGAGCTGGTGCCGCGCATGCGCGACGCGGGCATTGGCGGCGTGCGCTTCAACACGGTCATCAAGCACGACAACATCGACCAGCTCATGCCGATCGTGGAGCGTGCGGCAGCGCTGGGTGGCGGTGTCAACTTCTCGGTCTACACCGACTTCAAGAACGGCAACCGTGACCACCTGCTGAAGGCCGGTGACAGCGCCGCGCTGGAGCAGGCGGTGGCCGCGCTGCTCGAGCACAAGCGCCGGCACCGCGGTGTGATCACCAACTCCGATTACTACCTCGAGCAGATTCCGCGCTACGTGCGCGGCGAGATGACGGAACCGTGCCGGAGCGGCAGCACCACGGTGCACATCGATCCGCACGGGAAGATCCGCCGCTGCCCGGACTTTCCCGCCGACGGGCCGTGGCAGGACTACCGGGGCTACGAGCCGATCGCCTGCAACGCCTGTTACTATGCGTGTCGGGGAGAAGCCCAGGCGCCGCTGCGGCTCATGTCGCGGGTTCGCGACGTGATGGCGTAGGGACTACGGAATACACCGCGCCGTCATTCGATCTGGAGCTCCATACGATGCCCAACGCCGATACGCAGACCACCTTGTTCGTCAACGCCGCGCAGACGCTCACCGCGGCCGGACCGGCGCGTGCGCGGCGCGGTGCCGAGATGCGCGACGCGGGGGTGCGCGAGGGCGTCGGCGTGGCGGTGCGTGGCGACACGATTGTCGCTGTCGATACCGATGAGGTGTTGCGACGCGCGTATCCCGGCGCCCACGAAGTGGATTGTGAGCGCGGGCTGCTGGCCCCCGGCTTCGTGGATTCGCATACACATGCCGTGTTCGGCGCACCGCGCTGGGCGGAGCACGAACTGCGCGCCACCGGTGTGCCGTACCTGGAGATCGCGCGACGCGGCGGGGGCATTCATTCGTCGGTGCGCGACCTGCGTGCGCGCAGCGATGACGAACTGTTCGATCTGGCCGGGCCACGCCTGGCACGACTGGCCGCCGGTGGCGTCACCACCGTGGAGATCAAGTCCGGCTACGGCCTGTCGACGGTCGATGAGCTGCGCACGCTGCGCGTCATTGCGCGCCTCGCGGCCGCGCGAGCCATGCGCATCGTGCCCACCTGCCTGGCAGCGCACGAAGTGCCGCTCGAACGCCGCGATGCGCCAGGTGGGCGGCAGGCATGGCTGGACGAGATCATCGACGGCATCTACCCGGCCGTTGCCGCCGAAGGGCTGGCGCGTTTCGCCGATGTATTCTGCGAACCGGGTGTGTTCACGCTCGATGAAACGCGCAGGCTGCTGGACGGCGCGCGCGCCCATGGCATGGCCGCCAAGCTGCATGCCGATGAGCTGCACGATGGCGGCGGGGCGGCACTCGGCGCCGAGATGGGCGCGGTGAGCGTCGATCATCTCGCGGCCATTGCACCGGCGGGCATGGCGGCCCTGGCCGCGTCGGAGACCGTGGCGACCCTGCTCCCCGCCACCATGCTGTTTCTGGGAACGGGACGCCAGGCGCCGGCCCGGGCCCTGATCGAGGCCGGCGCCGCCGTGGCCCTGGCCAGTGACTTCAACCCCGGC
>CAZPON010000033.1:0-16438 GCA_964588045.1 uncultured Gemmatimonas sp. | reverse complement strand
GCGGTGGCAACCACCAGGTGGCGGCCACCGCGGCCGCTCGCGCGGATGGACTTCTACAAGCACGGCATACCGGACGATTGCCGGACCGCGGTCGTGATCCCGACGCTCCTGGCCGATGTCGACGACGTTCGGGAGGCCCTGGACCACCTGGAGGTGCAGTACCTGGCAAATCGTGGCGCCAACCTGCACTTCGCGTTGCTCAGTGACTTCACCGATGCGCCCGTCGAGGAGCAGCCCGGCGACCCGGCGATCCTGGAGGCGGCGCGCGACGGCATCCGGGCACTCAACCTTCGCCACGGTGAACACATCACCGGTCCGTTCAGCCTGTTGCACCGGTCGCGCCGATGGAACCCGGCACAAGGCGTGTGGATGGGATGGGAGCGCAAGCGCGGCAAGCTGGCCGAGTTCAACCAGTTGCTGCGCGACCGATCGCTGGATGCGTTCTCCACGATGGAAGGTGACATCGGCGCACTCGGCGACGTGAAGTACGTGCTCACGCTGGACGCGGACACGGTGCTGCCTCCCGATGCCGCCTCGGCGCTTGTCGGCGCGATGGCGCATCCGCTCAACCGCGCGGTGTACGATCCCGACACCCAGCGCATGGTCCGCGGCTATGGCATCCTCCAGCCGCAAGTGGACGTGTCGTTGCCAAGCGCACATCGGACGCGATTCGCCGCGATTGCATCGGGCCATCCAGGCGTCGATCCCTACACCATTGCGGCGTCCGATGTCTATCAGGACCTCTACGGCGAGGGCAGCTTCACCGGCAAGGGGATCTACGACATCGATGCGTTCCAGGCGGCGACGCACGGGCGCTTCCCCGAGAACACGTTGCTGTCGCACGACCTGCTGGAGGGCAACTACGCGCGCGCGGGCCTGGCCACCGACGTGATGGTGTACGACGAGTATCCCGCGAGCTACGATGCCTCCACGCGCCGCCAGCATCGCTGGATTCGCGGCGACTGGCAACTCGTGCCGTGGCTGCGTCGACGCGTGCCCGGACCCGATGGCCGTGAGCCCAACCGCCTCTCGCTCGTATCGCAGTGGAAGATTCTCGACAACCTGCGTCGAAGCGTGGTCGGGTTGTCGCAGGTCGTGTTCCTGATCGCCGGCTGGACCGTGCTTCCCGGGTCGCCGGTCCGGTGGACCTTGCTGGGAATCGGCGCGATCATCGCGCCATGGGCAACGGCCCTGGCGCGTGCGGTGCTGAGACCGCCGTTCGACAAGTCCTGGCGCGCGTACTACGGCGCGGTCGCGAGCGACGCCATGGTGAGCGTGGAGCAAGCGGTCGTGGCCATCGCGTTCCTGCCGCACCAGGCCGCCATCGCGCTCGATGCGATCGTGCGCACTTGGTATCGGCTGCTGATTTCGCGGCGGCACCTTCTCGACTGGCAGACCGCGTCGGCCGTGGAGCGTCATGCCACCGGGGGAGGAGCGAGCAGCCGACGATCGATGACGATCGTCACCGCGCTGGTGGCGCTCGGTGCGATCGCAACGTCTGTCGTCGCGGTCCGACAAGTGATGGCGCAGCACCTGCCGTGGTCCACGCTCGTCGGACCCGGCATCGCGCTCTGGACGCTCGCGTCATGCTGGCTCTCCGCCCCGTGGCTGTCACGCGTACTGAGCCGGACGTCGCCCCTGACGCGCGCGCCGCTGTCTGCGTCCGCGCGCCTCGTTGCCAACGACTATGCGGCGCGGCACTGGACGTTCTTCGAACAGTTCGTCACGGCGGACACACACTGGCTCGCTCCCGACAACTTCCAGTCGGACCCCGAGCCGGTGGTGGCGATGCGCACATCGCCGACGAACCTGGGCCTGCAGTTGCTCTCCACGGTGAGCGCTCACGACCTGGGGCTCCTCGACATCGATCCACTGATCGAGCGACTCGAGCGCACGATCGAAACCATGAACAGGCTGCCGCGCTACCGCGGCCATTTCTACAACTGGTACGACCTCGACAGCCTGAGCATCCTGGAGCCGCGGTACGTCAGCACGGTCGACAGCGGCAACCTGGCTGGTCACCTCATCGCACTGCGCCAGGCGTGCCTCGAATTCGCGAGGGGCCATTCGGAGCACGCCGACCGGGTCCGGCGCCTGACGGCGATCGCCGAGCGGGCCGACGAGTGGGTGACGGCGATGGAGTTCAGCTTCCTCTACGACGAGAGTCGCAAGCTCTTTACGATCGGGTATCACCCCGACTCGTTCACGTCGGATGTTGCGTGCTACGACCTGCTGGCGTCGGAAGCACGCCTGGCCAGCTACATCGCGATCGCCAGGAACGAGGTGCCGGTCGAGCACTGGTTCCGCATGTCGCGCGCCCTGAACCGCAGCGGCGGATCCATGGCGCTGGTGTCCTGGAGCGGCAGCATGTTCGAGTATCTGATGCCGGTGCTGGTCATGCGCTCCCTGCCGTTCACGATACTCGAGCAGTCCTATCGCGGCGCGCTCCGGCGGCATCGCAGCTACGCCAGGAGCCGGCGGGTGCCGTTCGGCATCAGCGAGAGCGCCTACAACGTTCGCGACCGCCACCAAACGTATCAATACCGCGCGTTCGGTGTGCCCGACCTGGCGTTGAAGCGGGGCCTGGGCACGGACCTCGTGATCGCACCGTACGCGACGGCGTTGGCGGCCATGATCGACCCGCCACACGCACTCGCGAACCTGCAGGTGCTGGAGTCACTCGGTGCGCTGGGGCCATACGGCTTCTACGAAGCGCTCGACTACACGCGGCCGGCGCCCGGCGCGCGCATGACGATTGTTCGCGCACACATGGCGCATCACGTTGGCATGACGATGGTGGCGCTCACCAACGTGCTGAAGGACGATGTGTGGCAGGCGCGCTTTCACGCCGACCAGATGGTCAAGTCGGCGGAACTGCTGCTGCATGAGCGCGTGCCGCACCGGCTGTCCATGCAGAAGGCGCAGCACGCGCAGCCGGGCGAATCGGCGTCGTCGAGCACACCCAGTGCACTGGTGGTGCGCGAAGTCGACCTGCTCCAGCCCGGTCCGCCTCGCGTGGCGCTGCTCGGTTCGGCGCCATACTCCGTGATGCTGCGCCAGGACGGCACGGGCTACAGCGTGTATGAGGGTCGCGCCGTGTCGCGCTGGAACTCGGACACGTCGCAGGAAGCCAGCGGGCAGTTCTGCTACGTCAAGGACCTGACGAGCGGCCTGATGTGGTCGACGACGCACCAGCCGATCGGAACACCGTTCGGCGCGAGCCGCGCCTGGCTGGCAGACGATCGCGTGACGTTTCAACGCATCGTCGGAGACATCGAAACCCGCACCACGATCATGGTGGTGGCCGGTGATGCGGCGGAGGTGCGGTGCGTGACGCTCACCAACTCCGGTCGCACCGCGCACGACATCGAGCTGACGAGCTACCTGGAGGTGGTGATGGGCTCGGCCGAGGCCGACCGGTCGCATCCGGCGTTCGCGAACCTGTTCGTCGAAACCGAATGGCATGCCTGGTGCACCGCCATCACGGCGACGCGGCGCCCACGAACGCCCGAGGAACAGCGGTTGTGGTGCGTGCACGTGATCGACGCCGGTACCGATCGCCTCGGCACCGTCTCGTGCGAAACCGATCGCGCGCGCTTCCTTGGACGCGGGCGCGGGGTGCGCAATCCGCAGGCACTCGAAATGGACGGCGCGCTCTCCGGATCGACGGGTCCCGTGCTCGATCCGATCATGGCGCTGCGCACCCGCGTGCGCGTCCGCCCGGGCCAGTGCGTCAGCGTGACGTTCACCACGCTGGTGGCCCGGGACCGCACGGAGGCGTTCGCCCTCGCCGATCGCTACCACTCGTCGTTCGCGACACAGCGTGCACTCGACTTTACCTGGTCGGCGACGCAGCTCGAACTGGGTGAACACGGCATCTCGCCAACGAGCGCCGCGGCCTTTCAGGAAATCGCCGCCCAGCTCCTGTATCGCAGTACGTCGCTGGCGCCGCCGGTGGACGAGGTTCGTCGCAATCGCGGCGCGCAACCGCGGTTGTGGCTGCATGGAATCTCGGGCGATCGCCCCATCGTGCTGGCGATGATCGATCGCGTCGAGGGCCTCCCGTCGTTGCGTGAGCTCTGCATGGCGCATCGCTTCTGGCGACGTCGCGGGTTGGTTGTCGACCTCGTCATCCTCAACAGTCAAGCGCACGACTACTTGCAGGAACTGCGCGACGGTATCACCGACGTGCTGGTCGCGGCCGGCGACACGACGCTGCTCGACCAGCCTGGCGGGGTCTTCGTACGTCGGCGCGATGCATTCCTGGACGATGACCTGCTGATGCTGCTGGCGACGGCGCGTGTGCAGGTTCGGTGCGACGGGCGTTCGTTGACGCGCATCCTGAGGTCGGCCGACGCGCACGCGCGTGAACAGCAGCCGGAGCGGAGCGCCGCCATGGGGGCGCTCCGCTTCGACCCGCAGGCGCCAGTCGCCCTTCCGGTGGCCGAGCCGGGCGTCGGTCGTACGGGGGCGCTCGCATCGCTGGTGACCGCATTGCGTCCGATCGTGGCGCCGCTGTTGCCGCTGCTCGAGCGCTCGCGGCCGCCCACTTCGGAAGAGCCGGCAGCGTCCCGCGCGTCCCGCGCACTGCGCTACACCAACGGCATTGGCGGCCTCGCGACGGACAATGCCTACGAGATGACCATTGCTGGTGACCTCCTGCCGCCGACGCCGTGGTCGAATGTGATCGCGAACCCGCATGGCGGATTCCTCATCTCCGAAACCGGTGCCGGCTGCACGTGGGCCGAGAACGCCTACTTCTTCCGTCTCACGCCGTGGCACAACGATCCGGTGGAGAACCCGTCGAGTGATGTGCTCTACCTCCGGGACCTCGACGACGATAGCTGTTGGGCGGCCACGCCGGCCCCGATGATGACCAGCGCGCCGTACGGTGTTCGCCATGCGCCGGGCGTGTCGACATTCGACCATGAGCACGACGGCATCGTCAGCGAGCTCACGCTTGGCGTGCCCGTGGACGCGGCCGTGAAGGTGTCGGTGCTGCGACTGCACAACGCGAGCCGACGACGACGTCGTATCGCCGTCACCGCGTATGTCGAATGGACGCTCGGAGCCCGGCGTGAGTCGACGCAGTACCAGATTCGCACCCGCTACGTCCCCGAGCTGGGCGCGATCTGCGCCGAGAACCATTTCGATCCGTCATTCGGCGGGTGGGTTGCGTATCTCGCGTCGAGCGAGGCGATCACCAGCTTCACGGCCGATCGCCGCACGTTCATCGGCGAGGCGGGGAGCGTCGCCGATCCGGCCTCGTTGCGCGCGGACGCTCTCGACGGTGCCAGCGGCGTGAGTCTCGATCCCTGCGGCGCGTTGCAGATGCACGTGCAGCTGGCACCGGGTGAGACGCGAGAGATCACCGTGCTCCTCGGCGCGGCTGCATCCGACGCCGAGGCGCGCCGCGACATCGCGCGCTTTCGCGCTCCTGTGGTGGCACGCGCCGCGGTAGCGGCGGCAGTCGACGCGTGGACCACCCGGCTGGGCGTCGTGTCCGTGTCCACGCCCGAGCCGGCGTTCGATGCGATGCTCAACACCTGGACGCCGTACCAGGCGTTGTCCTGCCGCTTGTGGGCGCGCATGGGACTTTATCAGAGCAGCGGTGCGTATGGTTTCCGCGACCAGCTGCAGGACGTCATGGCGCTCCTGTATGCCGAGCCGGGGCTGGCGCGTGCGCACATCCTGCGCGCGGCGGCCCGCCAGTTCGTGGAGGGCGATGTGCAGCACTGGTGGCACGCGCACACCGGTCGCGGCGTGCGCACGCGCTTCTCGGACGACCTGGTGTGGCTTCCGTATGTCGTCGACCGCTACGTGATCGTGACCGGTGACACCACCATCCTCGACGAGCCGGTGCCGTTTCTCTCGATGCGCGAACTGGCTGCGCACGAGCACGAACAGTACGACCTTCCGGTCATCGCCGACGAGGCCGGCAGTGTGTATGAGCACTGTCGTCGCGCCCTGCAGCGCGCGTGCACGTCGGGCGTGCACGGCCTGCCGCTCATCGGCACGGGCGACTGGAACGACGGCATGAGTCGCGTGGGCATCGACGGCAAGGGCGAGAGCGTGTGGCTGGCCTGGTTCCTGGTCGCGACGTTGCGCGCGTTCGCGCCGTACGCTGCGCGGCGGGGCGATGTCAGCGATGCCGCCACGATGATCCGGCAGGCCGAAGCGTATGTGACGGCGGTGGAAGCCAACGGCTGGGACGGCGCGTGGTATCGTCGCGCGTACTTCGATGACGGCGCGCCGCTGGGTTCCGCGGAAAGCGATGAATGCCGGATCGACTCCATCGCGCAGTCGTGGAGTGTGATCTCCGGCGCCGGGCTGCCGGCACGACAAGCGATGGCCATGGAGGCGGTGAACGCACAGCTGGTGCAGGACGACGCGCGCCTGATCATGCTGCTCACGCCGCCGTTCGACCGGGGGACGCACGATCCCGGCTACATCAAGGGGTACGTGCCCGGTGTGCGGGAGAATGGCGCCCAGTACACGCATGCGGCGCTCTGGATGGTGCAGGCGGTTGCCATGCAGGGGGAGGGTGACCGCGCCTTCGCGTTGTTCCAGATGCTCAATCCACTCACACACACCGCGTCCGCCGCCGGCATGGAGCGCTACAAGGCCGAACCGTACGTGGTCGCCGCCGATGTCTACACAGCGCCAACGCTGCGGGGACGCGGCGGATGGACATGGTACACGGGCTCGGCCAGCTGGATGTATCGTGTGGGGCTCGAGCACCTGCTCGGATTCACCAAGGTTGGCGACACGCTGCGTATCGTGCCGAGTGTGCCACGTTCCTGGCCGTCGTTCACCATCCACTACGCGTTCGGGACGTCGAGATACGTGATCAATGTCACGTCACCAGCCGATATTCGTGCGCGGGGCGGCATCGTGACTGTCGATGGTGTGGTGGCGGAGGATCCATGCATCCATCTCGTCGACGATGGCCGGCCACATGACGTGCAGGTGCAGCCCGCCAATCCGGCCAGTGACGCACCCTCGTCGTGATTCGTTCCTACCACATTTGGCGGAGGGCAGATGTCACCCATACGGGCAATGGTTATCCGCCATGAGGATCCATAACGTATGGGTCGTATGATCCGGTGGAATCGACGAGTTGGCCTGCCACGCATCAACCCTCGCTGACCAGCGCGCTGCGAGCATGAGGTAACCATGACCATTGCACTGATGGAAACGACGAAGCCCTTCCGCACCCTCGATCGTACCCACGGCGTTGCGCCGGCCACATCGATCGCGCTGGTCTTGATCGATGACAATCGCCTGCTGCGGGAAGGCCTGACGGCCATGATTCACGCGCAGCCCGGCTTTCGCGTGCTCGCCTCGTCTCCCAACGTGGACGAGGCGCTCGAGCGTGCGCGCGGAACCAGGCCGGACGTGGTGATGCTCACCCTCGGCCTGGCCGATCACAACAGCCTCTTGCTCACTGAAACCATCCGTAGCGAACTGCCGGAGGCGAAGGTGATCGTGACGGGGTTGCTGGCCACCCAGGTGGACGTGGCCGCGTACGTGCGTGCGGGGGTCTCGGGATTCATCATGAGGGATGCTTCCTCGGAGGAGTTCTTCGAGACGATTCGCCAGGTCGCGTCGGGCAGGCATGTCCTGCCGAAGGCGTTGACCACGTCGCTGTTCACCCAGATCGTCCTCAATGCCGATGGCACGGTCACGCCGGTCGACCACAATGCCGTGCGCGAGCGTGTCACAGCTCGTGAGCGCGAGGTCATCGACGCGCTGGCCGATGGCCTCAGCAACAAGGAGATTGCGGCGCGCCTGCACATCGCCGTGCACACGGTCAAGAGTCATGTGCACAACGTGCTGGAGAAGCTCTCCCTGCACAGTCGGCTCGAAGTGGCGGCGTTCCTCCACGCGGCATCGCGTGAGGGTGCGATGGCCCGGCGCCTGTCATAGGCCCATCCACTCGACGGCGGTCGGACCGCGCTTATAGTACATGGAGTGCGGTCCACCTTGTTGAGTCGGGAGGGAGCATGCCGGTTCGCCATGAAATCGACGAAGCGCGCGGCTTGGTGGTGACCACCGGCGTCAGCTCGCGCCGGCGGCGTGCCCGCCGGGTACTGTCGCTTGTCGTCGCGACCGGGGTACTGGCGGCGAGTGGAGTGGCCGGTGCGCAGGAGGTGCGCACGATCCGCTCAACGGAGCCGCCTGCCTGGGGGACGTCGGTGCAACTCGTTCCGGAACAGCGCATCGGCGAGGTGGACGGCGACGAGGCGTACCTGTTTGGTCGCATTCGCAACGTTGCCATCGGCAGGGACAACGCGGTGATCGTCGCCGACGACAAGACGCCGATCCTGCGCATGTACGATGCGAAGGGCAAATTCGTGCGCAATATCGGGCGCGCCGGCGAGGGTCCGGGCGAGTATCGATCGATGGGCGGAGTGCGCACCCTGCCGGACGGCCGCATCCTGCTGTGGGACAACCGCATCCAACGCCTCACGTACTACACCGCGGCAGGCGAGGTCATGAAGAGTGTGCGTGTGCCGAGTGGACTGTTCTCGGCGGATCTCTTTCATGTGGGGCGTGACGGCACTGCGTACGTGTGCACGTCAACGGGGGGCGATTCCGGGGGGCACTGGCGTTTCGGATGGATCCGCGTGTCGCCTGACGGACGGGTGCGCGACACCATCCCCGTCCCGAAGGATCCGTCACCTGCGGACGGCTTCGTGTTGGCGACGATGGCGGGATATGATCGACCGTTCACGCGCGAGTGGGTGTCGACCGTGAGTTCGCGTGGCGCCCTGCTGTTTGGAGAGAATGAGCGATACGCGTTCGAGCAGCGTGTGCCCGGCGCGCCGACGGTGCGAATCGAGCGTGCGCACGAGCCGGTGCCCATCACTGGCGACGAGCGCCGGGAATGGGAGGCATGGAAGGGCTACTTTTCCGAGTTGGCCCGCGGAAGACTGACCAATGACAAGATCGTACAGGGGCCCCCTCCGCGCGTGCCCTCGTACGTGATACCACGCCAGAAGCCGGCGTTCAGCCAGTTGCTCAGCGACATGGATGGCCGAATCTGGGTGCGACGGTACGTCGCTGCGGTATCCCGTCCCGGTGACGAACGAAAGGCAGGCGATCTTCGTCCGCGTCGCGTGTGGCGCGAACAACCCACGTATGACGTGTTCGAACCGGGCGGCCGATTCCTCGGAACGGTCGTGTTGCCCTGGGACGCGCGCTTCGAGGATGCATCGGGTTCGACACTGTGGCTGACCGTCATCGGTGAGGCGGGTGAGGAAGCCGTGGGGCGCTATCGCATCGTCACGGGGAAATAGCGCGAGTCGCGCAAGCCGGACGCCTTGCTCGACGCGCGGCGAACGGCTCAATTTGGCAGTCCGCGTCCTTCCCTCGTGAACGGTCGTTCCCATGTCGGATCCCCAGCTCGTCAATCGTCTCGCCGCCCATCGCACCGTGGGTGGCGTCCCGCGAGAGCAGCTCGAGTGGCTTGCCCGCGCCGGTCATCTCCGCACCCTGCAGGTCGGCGAGATCCTGACCACCACGGGACTGCCGGTCGCTGGCCTGTACGTCATTCTCGAAGGACACCTCACCATCCTCGTCGACCGGGGTGCCGGGTCGCGAACGGTGATGGAGTGGCACGGCGGCGACGTGACGGGCTTGCTGCCCTACTCGCGCATGAAGACGCCGCCGGGCAACGTGATCGCCGAGGCTGTCACCGAGATCCTCGTGCTCGATCCGCCGGATATCGCCCGCATGATTCGCGAGTGCTTCGAACTGACGGCGGTCATGGTGCACGTGATGATCGACCGGGCGCGCGTGTTCAAGTCGAACGAGTTGATGGATGAAAAGATGGCGTCGCTCGGCCGGCTGGCCGCCGGGCTTGCGCATGAACTGAACAACCCCGCATCGGCGGTGGCGCGCAGCGCGAAGACGCTGGTGTCGGAGCTGGAAGTGCTCGACGAGGCCACGAAGCAGTTCTGCCAGCTCAACCTGTCGGACACGCAGTGCTTCTCGATCGCCGCGCTGCGAGACGAGCGTCCGCCGATCGCCGCCGGACGTTCACCGTTGGAAGCGGCCGATCGCGAGGATGCACTGGCCGACTGGCTCGAAGAACGCGGCGTGTCGGGCGTGGAGCTCGAGCCGCTGGCGGCATCGGCGTTCGCGCCGTCGGATCTCGAGAAGCTGAGTGCCGTGGTTGGCATCGACAAGATGGGCCCGGTGCTGTCGCACATTGCCAGTGGACAGACCGTGCGTCGGCTCGCGTCGGAGATCAGCATGGCGGCCGAGCGTATTCATGCGCTGGTGGCGGCGGTGAAGGGCTTCACGTACATGGACCAGCAGACGACGCGACAGCCCATCGAGATCGGGCGCGGCCTGTCGGACACGATCACGGTGTTGGGCGCGAAGGCGCGCGCGAACGGTGTCGAGATCACGCTGGAAGTGGCGCCCGATCTTCCGCTCGTCGACGGGTATGGTGGTGAGCTCAACCAGGTGTGGGCCAACCTGCTCGATAATGCCATCGACGCGGCGCCCAAGGGGCATGTGCGCGTCCTGGCCAGCGTGCCCCTCGATCAGGTCGTCGTGCGCATCATCGACAACGGACCCGGGATTCCCAGGGAAGTCATCGATCGCGTCTTCGATCCGTTCTTCACCACCAAGCCTGTCGGTGAGGGCACCGGACTCGGCCTCGACATTTCCCGGCGTATCGTGCATCGGCATCACGGCATCATCGACGTGCACACCGATGCGAATGGCACCGAGTTCCGCATCACGCTGCCGGTGTCCGAAACTTCCACATCTTCTCACTGACCCTCCCGGGATTCGCGCGTGGCCAAGCCTGTCATTCTTGCCGTCGATGATGATCGTGAAGTCCTCGGTGCCGTGGAGCGGGACCTGCGCTCCCGATACCGGCAGTCGTATCGCATCCTGTCGGCATCATCGGGCACGCAGGCGCTGGAGACGGCCCGTGAGCTGAAGCGCCGCGGCGCGCTGATTGCGCTGTTCCTGGTGGACCAGCGGATGCCGGACATGTCGGGCACCGAGTTGCTGACCCAGTTGCGCGTGCTGTATCCGGAGACCAAGCGCACGCTGCTCACGGCGTACGCGGACACGGAAGCGGCGATTGCGGCAATCAACGAAGTCGGACTGGATCACTACCTGCTCAAGCCCTGGGATCCCCCTGAGCAGAAGCTGTTTCCGGTGCTCGATGACTTGCTGGCCGATTGGAGTGCGCACGCCACGATTCCGTTCGAGGGGATTCGTGTCATCGGGTCGCGCTGGTCACCGTCGAGTTTCGTGACGCGCGACTTCCTGTCGCGCAACCAGGTGCCGTACCAGTGGGTGGACATCGACCAGGACGCCGAGATGCGCGCGCTCATCACCGCCGGACGCGACGAAACGCCGCGGTTGCCGGTGGTGCTGCTGGCGGACGGCACGATGCTGGTGGCACCATCCAACGCCGACCTGGCCACGAAAGTCGGGTTGCAGACGGTGGCCGAACGTCCGTTCTACGACCTCGTGGTTGTTGGCGCGGGCCCGGCTGGCCTCGCCTGTTCGGTGTACGGCGCGTCGGAAGGGCTCAAGGTGCTGCTCATCGAGCAAAATGCACCCGGCGGTCAGGCGGGCACGAGTTCGATGATCGAGAACTACCTCGGGTTCCCCAATGGCGTCACCGGCGCTGACCTGGCGCGTCGCGCGGCGACGCAAGCCAGGCGGTTCGGCACCGAGGTGCTGGTGGGCAACGCGGTGGTCGGACTGCGTCGGGAGGATCCCTATCGCATCGTGGAGCTTTCGAACGGCACGGAGGTGGCGTGTCACGCGTTGATGCTGGCGTCGGGCATGGCCGCGGTGAAGGAGCTCGAAGTGCCGGGCGTCAGCGCGCTGCTGGGCTGCGGCGTGTACTACGGTGCGGCGCTGTCGGAGGCCGCGATGTACCGCGACCAGCATGTGTACGTGCTGGGCGGTGCCAATTCCGCCGGGCAGGGCGCGTTGTTCTTCTCACGCTACGCGAAGCATGTGACGCTCATCGTACGCAAGCCGACGCTGTCGCCGCAGATGTCGCGGTACCTCGTCGATCGCATCGATCAGACCGAGAACATGAGCGTGATCGGCAGCTCGGAGATCACTGCGGTTCACGGCACCGAGCACCTCGAACGCATCGACATCCGGAACGCCGAGACAGGTGAAACGCAATCGATTCCGGCCAACGCGCTGTTCATCTTCATCGGCGTGGCGCCGCGTACGGAGCCGTTCCGCCCATTGGTGGCGATGGACGACAAGGGATTCATCCTCACCGGGCTCGAGGCGCGCGAAGCGGCGCGTGGATGGGGGCTCACGCGTGAGCCGATGATGTTCGAGACGAACGTGCCGGGGATCTTTGCCGCCGGCGATGTGCGCTCGAACGCGAACCGGCGCATCGCGGCGGCCGTGGGCGAGGGATCCGCGGCGATCTTTTCCATCCACCAGTACCTGCGCAGCGTGTAACCGTCGCTAGCTTCCGCGCATGCCGAACACGCTCGAACTGACCACCCATCCCATCGGTATCGTCACGGTTTCCGATCGGGCGAGCGCTGGCACTTACGAAGACAAGTCGGGCCCGGCCATTGGGTCGGTGCTCACGCGGTGGATCGCGTCGCCGTGGCACCCGGTCGTTCGGGTGATTCCCGACGAGCAGCCGGTCATCGAAGCGACGTTGCGCGAATTGGCCGACGAGCATCGGTGCCTCTTGATCGTCACTACCGGGGGCACGGGACCGGCGCCGCGCGATGTCACGCCCGAGGCCACGATGGTGGTGTGCGACCGGTTGCTGCCCGGATTCGGCGAGCAGATGCGCGCCGTGTCGATACGATCGGTGCCCACGGCAATCCTGTCCCGGCAGGTGGCCGGTACGCGCGGTGGGTCATTGATCGTGAACCTGCCCGGCAAGCCCGCGGCCATCGAGGAATGTCTGGGCGCAATCTGGGCGGCTGTCCCATATTGCATTGAGCTGATCGGGGGGCCGCGGCTGAAGTGCACCGCCGAAGCGCCCGTACCGTTTCGTCCGTCGAGTACGTGAACCGAAACCAACCATGAGCCTCGCGCCGGAACTTCTCAGGATTCTCGTCTGTCCCAAGTGCAAGGGAGTGTTGGAGCATCGCACCGGAACGCCCGAGGTGCTGATTTGTCGCGCCTGCCGCCTTGTCTACAAGGTGCAGGACGGCATTCCCGTGATGCTCATCGACGAAGCCGAGCCGCTCGACGACGCGACGTACCCGCTCGCCGGCTGAGGCGCATGGCTTCGTCACCGGACCCGCACTGGCACGGCGCGACCCGCGTGGTTCACGCGGGATTGCCCGATGCGACACCGGGCGCGCCATATCTCCCGGGTCCGGTGTTTGCGGCGCCGTATCATGCGCCGGGCGATCCTTCCGCATCACCGTACTCGTACGGCCGGTTCAGCAATCCCAGTTGGCATCAGTACGAGTTGGCGCTGTCGGATCTCGAGGGCGGTGCGTGCGTGCTGTTCCCGAGTGGCATGGCGGCAACGGCGGCGGTGCTGGCAACGATGGTGCCGCCAGGCGGCAAAGTGGTGATGCCGAGCGAGTGCTACTACACCACACGGCTGATCGCTACGCAGCAGTTCGCCGGCTCGTGGTTTGCGGCGCAGAACATCGACGTGGTGCTGGCGCCGACGATGGGTGACGGCCTGCGCGCGTCACTCGATGGCGCGTCGTTGCTGTGGCTGGAAACGCCCACGAACCCACAGCTCGATGTGTGCGACATCACTGCGCTGGCGCATGCGGCGCACGACGCCGGTGCGCTGGTGGCGGTGGACAACACGACGGCAACGCCGCTGTTGCAGCAACCGCTGGCGCTTGGTGCCGACTTTGCCGTGGTCTCCGACACCAAGGCCATGACCGGGCACGCCGACCTGGTGCTGGGTCACGTGGCATCGCGCGATGCCGCGCATGTCGAGCTGCTGCGCACGTGGCGCACGCGCATGGGCGTGATTCCGGGACCGATGGAGGCGTGGCTGGCGCATCGCTCGCTGGCCACGCTCGATGTGCGGTTGGCGCGTCAGTGCGAGACGGCAATGCAGATTGCCAACATGCTGGTGTCGCATCCCAAGGTGTCCGGTGTGCGCTATCCCGGGCTGACGAACGATCCGTCCCACGCGCTGGCCAGCAGGCAGATGTCGCGCTTTGGCGGCGTGATCAGCTTCGAGCTGGCCGACGCCGATGCGGTCGCCCGGTTCTTCGCCGCGTCGCGCCTGGTGTACGAGGCGACCAGTTTCGGCGGCATTCACACCAGCGCCGAACGGCGCGCGCGGTGGGGCGGCGACAAGGTGTCGGAAGGATTTGTGCGACTGAGCGTCGGGCTCGAGCATGCGCACGACCTGCTGAACGACCTCACGACCGCGCTGGATGCGGTCTGACGCGTGACGACGTTCGTGCCATGAACTCCGGGAACAGTGACAACGGCATGCGGACCAGGGCCTTGATTGGACTGGGCGTGGCGGTGGTACTCGCCATCGCCGGCTGGTCCTGGCTGTCCCGCGCAACGGAAGCCGGCCTCGGGCGCCTGGCGGCCATCGAGCGGGCGCGCGCGGAGTGCACCCGCGCGTGGAGCCTTGCGGCGACCCATGCCGAATCGCTGAACGTCGATCGCCACCCCCTGGCGGACACCATCGATGCACAGTCGGAGCGGGCGATGCGGCAATGCGGCGATCTGCGTGACGCGATCGTGAAGGGGAGTCCGCGCGAAATGAGCGGGGAGCCAATGCCGCGAGGGCTTCGCTGATGCGCCGTCACTGGAAGACGCTCGTACTGCTGTCGGTGCTGGTACTGGTCGCGGCGGTGTTGCTCATCGCACCGGGCATGGTCGACGCAGACCTGAACAAGGTGTTGACGACCAGCCCGCCGTCGTCGTCAGCAGAGGCTCTGGCGCTGCACCGCACGTTGTTCGTCGCCGACTTGCACGCCGACCAGTTGCTGTGGTCGCGCGATCCGTTGGCCCGGTCCACGCGCGGGCATGTGGACGTGCCGCGGTTGCAGGACGGCAACGTGGCGCTGCAGGTGTTCTCGGTGGTGACGAAGTCGCCGCGCGGCCTCAACTACGACCGCAACACCGGCGAGACCGACAACATCCGGCTGCTCGCGCTGGTGCAGCGCTGGCCGGTGGCCACGTGGAGCAGCTTGCGGGCGCGCGCACTGCACCAGGCCGACCGGCTGCACGATGCTGCCCGCCGCGCGAACGGTGCGCTTACGGTCGTCACGACGCAGGAGGAGCTCGCGGCGTTTGTGAAGCAGCGCGAGACCGAATCGACACGGGTAGCCGGACTGCTGGCTATCGAAGGGTTACACGCGCTCGATGGATCGCTGGCCAATGTCGACACGTTGTATGCCGCCGGCTTCCGCATGATGGGACCCACTCACTTCTTCGACAACGAACTGGGCGGCAGCGCGCACGGCGTCACCCACGGCGGACTGACTCCGCTCGGTCGCGACGTCGTCACCCGCATGGAGGCGCTGGGAATCATCGTCGATCTGGCACATACGTCGTCGGCGATGAAGCGCGAGGTGCTGGCGATGGCCACGCGGCCCGTGGTCGTCTCGCACGGCGGTGTTGCGGCGACGTGCCCCGGCCCGCGCAACCTGACGGACGATGAACTGCGGGCGGTCGCCGCCAACGGCGGACTGGTCGGCATCGGATACTGGGACGGCGCCGTGTGCACGATGACCGTGGAGTCGATCGTGAAGGCCATTCGGCATGCGGTCACGATCATGGGTGTCGAACACGTGGCGCTTGGCTCCGACTTCGATGGTGCCACCACCGAACCGTGGGACACCGCCGCGCTCGGCCTGCTGACCGACGGGTTGCTCGCGGCGGGCTTCGCGCCGGATGATATCCGTCGCATCATGGGCGGCAACGTGCTGGCGTTCCTGTTGCAGCAGCTCCCGCACAACGCCCAGCCGTAGACTTCGTGTAGTTTTCGCCGGACGATGCTCGACGACGCCCTCTCCATCCTCAATACCACCTTCGGCTATTCCGCGTTTCGCGGGCATCAGGCCGATGTGATTGCGCATGTCGCCAGTGGCGGCGACGCGCTCGTGCTGATGCCGACCGGCAGTGGCAAGTCGCTCTGCTACCAGATCCCGGCCATGCTGCGCGAGGGCGTCGGTGTCGTGGTGTCGCCGCTCATCGCCCTCATGCAGGACCAGGTGGCGGCCATGGCCGAACTCGGCGTGCGTGCGGCCTGCCTCAACTCTTCGCTGAGCCTCGCCGAGGCCAACGACGTGGAGCGCCAGGTGCGCCGCGGCGAACTGGACCTGCTGTACGTGGCACCCGAGCGATTGCTCACCGAACGCTGCCTGTCGCTGCTGTCGTCGAGCCGGCTCGCGCTCTTTGCCATCGACGAGGCGCACTGCGTGTCGCAGTGGGGGCACGACTTCCGGCCCGAATACATCCAGCTGTC
>CAZPON010000032.1:15140-16522 GCA_964588045.1 uncultured Gemmatimonas sp. | reverse complement strand
CGAGCCAGCGCTCGTTCTTGTAGTCGATGGGCTTGAAGAACTCCTGCGGATCGGCGGTGTGAATGAACACCGTGAGGTTCAGTCGCGCGCAGGCTTCCCATATCGGATCGAGTTCGGGATCGTCCATCTTGAGGCGGCTGCCATCGGGCTTGCGAGTGCTCAGTCCGAATCCCTTGCCGATCTCCCCCACGCCCACCGCCCCGGCGGCGACATCGGCTTCGAGCTGCGCGATGGCCTTCGCCGCCCAGCCGGGCCCGACGCCGCTGAAGCTGATGCCCGTGAGCGCGCGCACGCGGTTCTTCATCGTGGGCGATGCGCGAACGGTATCCATCACGCGCTTGAGCCGATCACCCGAGATGTTCTCGGCGGCAATCATCATGCGCACGTTCAGGTTGTCGAGCGAGGCTTGCAGGCGCGACAGGCTTTCGGTGGACGCCAGCATCTGCCCCGGATGGCCGTGGAAGTCGATGACCGGGAACTTGGCGCGCGGCACCATGTGGACCGGAGCTACCAGCATCGACTTGGGGCGATAGTCGAGGATGCTGGGAATCGCGCCCTCGGGGCCAAGGCAACTGCGGGGGCGCACTTCGGTGGTCCCCGGTGGGCACTGCTCGCCGTCCTTGATGGTGATGCCGCCGCGGAATCCGCCTCCACCGCCGCGACCGGCGGGTGGCTGCGCCGGGGGATTCTGCGCGGCAACGATTGTGGTAGCGGGAGAGGCGAGCAGCAGGCCGGCACTGAGGCCGGCGAACAGGAACGAATGACGCATCGGGGCTCCGGGGTCCTTCGGTGACGGGCGAACCGTAAAATAGGCACAGGGGGGCAAGGGATGTCGAGTGTCCAGCGTCTGGTTGCCCTCGGTCGTACTACATGGATATTCGCTGTTCCGTCCCGCCCTCCCGCAACCGCCCGCCGAATGACATCTCCGTCGCTACGAGCCACCGCCAATCCGCTGAACGAGCGCACCCTTCCGCTCATGCTGCTGCTCTTCATCGGGAGCGGATGCGCGGCGCTCATCTACGAGGTCGTCTGGTTCCAGTTGCTCAGCCTCGTGGTGGGCTCATCGGCGATCTCGATGGGCATCATCCTTGGCACATTCATGGGCGGCATGTGTCTGGGTAGTCTCCTGCTGCCTCGCTGGAGCTCGGCGAAAGAGCATCCGCTGCGCGTGTATGCGAAGCTCGAACTCGGCATCGGACTCGCCGGCCTGCTGATCCTGTTCGGGCTGCCGTGGCTCGGCAAGCTGTACATCGCCGTCAGCGGGCCCGGATTGAGCGGCATGCTGCTCGCCGCGGTGTTGTGCGCCATCGGCCTGCTTCCGCCCACGCTCATGATGGGCGCGACGCTGCCGGCGATCGCGCGCTACGTGCAGACCACACCGT
>CAZPON010000032.1:0-15130 GCA_964588045.1 uncultured Gemmatimonas sp. | reverse complement strand
CCACACCGTCGGGCATTTCGTGGCTCGGCTTCTTCTACGGCGGCAACATCGCCGGCGCCGTTGCGGGCTCGCTGCTCGCGGGCTTCTATCTGCTGCGTGTGCATGACAACAGCTATGCGACATTCGTCGCGGTCGCACTCAACGTGCTGGTGGCCCTGGTGGCGTTCGCCATCGCCAGCCGGACGTCGTACACGCCGGTCGAGCAGGAATCAGCAGTCGAAACCAAGGCGCCACTGTTCGTGATGCCACCGGGCACGGCGCCTGTCTATCTCACGGTCGCCCTTTCCGGAATGACGGCGCTGGGCGCCGAAGTCGTGTGGACGCGGCTGCTGTCTCTTACGCTTGGCGCGACGGTGTACACGTTCTCGCTCATTCTCGCCGCGTTCCTGTCCGGGCTTGGCATCGGCAGCAGCGTGGGTTCCATGGTGGCGCGTCTCACCAGTTCGCCGCGCGTCGCGCTCGGCTGGTGCCAGGCGTTGCTGGTGCTGACCATCGGCTGGGCGGCGGTATCGCTGTCCAGTTGGTTGCCGTGGTGGCCCATCCAGCCCACGCTCGACTACACGCCCGGCGCCTTGTTCCAGATCGACTTCGTGCGCTCCCTGTGGGTGGTGTTACCCGGTGCGTGCCTGTGGGGGGCATCGTTCCCGCTCGCGCTGGCCGCGGTGGCGCCAGCCGAGAAGGATTCGGCGCGGCTCGTCGGCTCGGTGTATGCCGCCAACACCGTTGGGGCGATCGTGGGCTCGCTGATGACGGCGCTGGTGCTGATCGGGTGGATCGGTACGCAGAACACGCAGCGCGTGCTGGCCGTGTTCGCGATTCTGTCCGCGCTGGTGATGTTCGCGCAGGTGTTGCGTGTGAAGGGCGACGAAAGCCGCGAGCGCATGCCGGCGCTGGTTGGCGCCGTGATGGTGATTGTCGCCGGCGGCTGGATCACGTGGAAGATCGAGCGTATTCCCGACGCGCTGATCGGTTTCGGTCGCTGGACCGCGGGTTACTCGTGGGAGCGCGGGGACATCCTGTTCACCGGCGAGGGCATGAACTCGTCGATGGCCGTCTCGAAGCTGGCGAACGGCGTGCTCAACTACCACAACGCCGGCAAGATCCAGGCGTCGAGCCACCCGAAGGACATGCGCCTGCAGCGCATGCTCGGGCACCTGACGACGCTCATTCCCGCCAGTCAGACGCAGAACGTCCTTGTGATCGGCTGTGGCGCTGGCGTGACCGCCGGCGCGGTGAGCATCTCACCGCTGGTGACGCGCGAGACGATCGCCGAGATCGAGCCGCTGGTGCCGAAGTTCGTGTCGAAGTACTTCGGTGAGCACAACTACCAGGTCGTGGACAATCCGAAAGTGCACGTGCAGATCGACGACGCGCGGCACTTCCTGCTCACCACCAAGGAGAAGTTCGACGGCATCACGTCCGATCCGTTCGATCCGTGGGTGAAGGGCGCGGCGACGCTGTACACGGAGGAGTTCTTCCAGACCGCCAAGGATCATCTCAATCCGGGCGGCATCATGACGGTGTTCGTGCAGCTCTACGAAAGCGGCGAGGCGGCGGTGAAGAGCGAAGTGGCGACGTTCCTCAAGGTGTTCCCGAACGGCATCGTGTGGGGCAACACCGACGGCGGACAGGGCTACGATGTGGTGATGATGGGTCGCGTGGACGACACGCCGATCGACCTCGACATGATCCAGGCGCGACTCGATGCACCGGAGTTCGCGCAGGTCGCGCAGTCGCTGCGTGAAATCGGCTTCTATTCCGCCATCGACCTGCTCTCGACGTTCGCCGGCCAGGGCGCGGACATGGCGCCGTATCTCGCCGATGCCCAGATCAACACCGATCGCAACCTGCGTCTGCAGTACCTCGCCGGCGCCGGCGTGAACCGATACGAGCAGGCGAAGATCTACAACGGCATTCTCCAGGCGCGACAGTTCAAGCCGAACCTGTTCACGGGGGCGCCGGCGAATGTGCAGGCGCTGTGGGGCGCGGTGATGACGCGCCAGTAGACTGCGGGGGGAACTGCGGTTCCTCCGCAGTTCCCCCCCCGCAGTTCACAGTCGGCGATACCGTTGCGGTTGCTATTCGCAGAACGCGCGGAATGTCCGGCCGATGTTGAACTGCACGACTCCGCGCACGCTGCCCGGGGTGTTGGCGAGCGCGGGCGAGTAGAGCCCGCCCGACGGGCGCACGAACCACCTCCCGAGGTCCAGCGTGACGGTCACGTCACCACCGACCTCGCTGACGTTCAGCGGCTCCGGCAGCGTCACGTCGATCTTCGTGTTGATATCGCCCACGAAGATGAACGGCACGCCGTTGTACGTCCCTTCGAGGCGCACGCTGATGCCGCGGAAGTCGGGATTGGCCTGCCGAAACGCGCGGTCGGCCGAGTCGTTGCTGGTCACCTTGTGCAGCGTGAGTCGCACCGCCGAGTACGTGCCCTCGCCAACCGGCACGATGACGCGCGCGCCGTCGGTGCCGTTCATCGGCACGTTCACGAGGAAGGGTCCGGTGTGGATGGTCGGACACGCACGGTCGTTGTTGGCGCGTCCGCGAGCCTTGTCACGATCGCCAAGTGAGAAGCCGTGGAAGTCGTCGTCATCGACGCAGCTCGCGTCGGCGCGCACGAGCTTGACGTCCTTCACCACGACCTGCGCCCTCGTGATCACGATCGCATCCTCGCCGCGCGTGATGAGCAGCCCCTGCGACGAGGGTGTCACGACGGGCCCTTCGCCGGGAACGGGGCTTCCGTCGCTGCTGAACTCGGCAGCCGTCAGGGAAGCCGGTGATGACCTCGCCACCTGAAAGCCGAGTCCGACAGTTCCCCGCGGAGTGGGTCCGGTGTTGTCCTGGCACGCCGTGAACGTCAGCGTTGCAGCAACAAGGAGGAATCGACGCATGGGAGTATCCCGCGTTGAAGGTTCATGCTGGACGGTCCATCCGTCCGAACTGCACCATGAACCCTCGGTCGACTCCGCCCGACTTTCCGTGACGTCCCGCACATCGACGCCACGCCGGTGTCCTGGCCGTCGTAATTCTCGTCACCAAGCTCAGCGTCCTGAGAGCTTCCTCCCCGTTTCCACGGCTGCGAACCCCGCGCTGTCACGTCGCTGCATGATGTGCACCGTCCACCCTTCCTTCATCCGCTGCTCCATCTCGGCGGGATTGTTGGTCGGGAACCCGCACGGCTTTTTCACGGCCTTGCACGCGGCAAGAATCTGCGCCGCCGCGGCTTCGCGTCCCTCCGGGTCTCCGCGGAACACCTGGCCGAGCGTGCCGTAGCCGGCGAAGACCTGACCGACGCCGGGTTCGGCGGCGATCTCGTGGGCGCGCGCGATGCCTTCCTTGCTTTCGATGATCACGGCCACGAGCAACTCGCCACGCGTGTTGAGCGGCCACACATCGGCCTTCTGCTTGTACTGGTCGACGGTGAGTCCCCAGTAGGCCGCCGCAGCGGCAAGTCCGGTGTCGGGCCGCGTGCCGCCGGCTGAGGCGAAGCGCATGGCCTTGATGACGTCGCGCACTTCCTGCGCCGACTCCACCGCCTCCATCGACACGCTCACATGTCCCGCGTTGAGCTGGCGAATGATGGCGTTGGTCACGTTCTCCGGGTTTGCGTGCCAGATGCCAATCTTGGCGGTGAACGGATGCGTGCGCATGGAACCGCCCGCCTTCTGGATCTCCTCCATGTAGCGCAGGAACGTTTCCGACGTGCCCGACGTGAACAGGTAGTCGGCGCGCGTGTAACCGGCCGTTTCCCTTGCCACGTCGCTCAATACGATGGGCGGCGCCGGCGGCGCGGGCTCGGCGGTTGCCGGCGGTGCTGCACCGCCGCGCCCGCCGCCGCGCCCCGCACCGCGGGGCACGATGGCCGGATGCGAAATGCCGAACACCGGCAGCCCCTTCTCCTGCAGCGCAATGATGGGGTTGAGGCGGTCCGCTGCCTGCGCTTGCGCGCTGGCGGGCAGCGCGAGATCGAGAACGACGACACAGGCCAGCGCGACGAGACTACGCATCCTTGCCTCTCACGAACGATGGTGACGGGACCGCGGGTGATCCCGCAATGATGCCGCGCGTTCGCGGCGGACACAATCCACTACGTGGCGCGGGGCATGCGCGTTCACAGCCGCGCCGCCAGCCGCTGCAGCACCACCTGCAGGTCGGGCGCCACCTCGAGCACGCCACGTACCGGGTCGTGTCCCAGGCGCTCCATGCGCTCGATTGCGTTCCTGATGGTGAACTGCCTGGGGTCGAGCGACGGGTTCACCTCGTCCCACAACAGCGGCATCGACACCGTCGCGCCGGGCAGCGGTCGCACACTGAAGGGCGCCACGATCGTCTGCCCGTGGCGGTTCTGCAGGTAGTCCAGATAGACCTTGGGTCCGCGCCTGGTGACGTGCCGGGTGATGGTGGCGATGTCCTCGCAACTGCGCAGGACCACGCGCGACAGCAACTCGCCAAGCGTGCGCGACTGCGCGTACGTCCACTGCGGTGGCAGCGGCACCATGATGTGCAGGCCGGTCTTGCCGGTGGTCTTCACGAAGTGCGGCAGGTCGATGGCCTCGCACAACTCGCGCAGCACGAGCGCCGTGCGGATGACGTCACTGAACGGCGCGTCCTTGGGATCGAGGTCGATGACACACCAGTCAGGTTGCTCGAGCGATCCGACGCGGCTCGCCCACATGTGAATGGGGATGGACCCCATGTTGGCGATGTACAGCAACGACTCGACGTCATCGCATACGAAATAGCGCACGTCGCGCTGGCTGTCCTCGCTCCAGATGGGGACTGTGTGCATCCACGCGGGCACGAATTCCGGCGCGTCCTTCTGGTAGAACGACTTGCCGTCGATGCCGTCGGGGAACCGTGTCAGTACCACCGGACGGTCCTTGAGGTACGGCAACATCCATGGCGCGAGCGCGCGGTAGTACTCGATCATGTCGCCCTTGGTGTACCCGTCCTCCGGCCAGTAGACCTTGCGCGGATTGGAGAACGCGACGGTCCTCACGGGATCGCTGCTTTCGCCCTCCGATGCCTGCGACGGCACCGGTACGGAGACGTGCTCGTCGGCTGGTGTCGCGGGTTCACCCCACTGCTGCCGGTCGCAATCGCGCGCGTGCTTGTCGTGGCGCATGCGCAGGAACGTCGGATGACGCAGCACGCCATCCGGCGTCCACTCGCGAAACCGTACTTCGCACACCATCACCGGATCGACCCAGGTGGTGGTGTTCGTGTCCGGAATGGCCGAACTGGCGAGTGGCGCAACGCCGGGCGCAGTGACCGGCCCCTCGCACGGCGGCGCGGAACGCACGATGGGATCGAGCAGCGCCTTGAACTCGGCCAACTGCGCATCGTTGAAACCGGTGCCTGCGCGACCGGCGTATACCAGCGTGCCGCCCACCATGTCGGCGAGCTGCAGCGCGCCGATGTGCGCACGCCCACCCTTGGGTGCGGTATAGCCGACGATGACGAAGTCACCGGTGCGGTCGGTCTTGAACTTGAGCCATAGGTCACTGCGCCCGCCGCGATAGCGCGCGTCGGCGCGCTTGGCGATCATCCCCTCGAGCCCCATGGCCGAGACCTGCTCGAGAAAGCGCTCGCCTTCGCGCTCCACATGGTCGAGCACGCGCACGGGCCCGAGCTTCGGCAGGTACTCCAGCAGCAGCGCCTTGCGTTCGGCCAGCGGCAGCGCACGCAAGTCGAAATCCTCGAAGGCCAGCCAGTCGAACACGAAGAATGTCGACGGCAGTTCCACGGCCGCGCGGTTGATCTCGATGGGCGACGACAAGCGACCGCGACGCTGCAGCAACGAGAAGCTGGGCTTGCCGTTCGCATCGAGCACGACGACTTCACCATCGATGATGCACTCGGTGAACGGCAGCGCCTTCACCGCGCGTGCCACCTCCGGAAACACCGCCGTGTAGTCGTTGCCGTTTCGCGTGAGCAGCAAGGCTTCGCCCCGTGACTTGGCCGCGATGAGCCGATAGCCATCGAGCTTGAGCTCGAACAGCCAGCCGTCACGCGTGAACGGGGTATCGGACGGCTCGGCCAGCATGGCCTCGACGCTCCGCACATCGACGCGCGTGCGCAGCGCCGCCGCCTTCTCGAGCGCGGCGCGCAGCGCGTTGGCCGGCGTCCGTCCGTCCTTCACCGCCTCGACGGTAAGGCCCGACAGCACCGATTCCTCGGGGAACTGGTCGCCCGGCTGGCGCACCCACGCGTCGCGTTCCTTGATGAGCAGCCAATCGCGCTCGCCCGACTTCATCCGCACCAGCGTCCACTTCCCGTGCAGTTTGTAGCCGCGCAACTCGAACAGGAGTTTCCCCTTGACCATGCCTTCGCGCCAATCCTCGAGCGGCACCCATGACACCACCGGCGCCGTAATTCCCGGCGGGGATGACACCCTCGAAATCGCCGTACTCGATCGGGTGGTCCTCCACCTTCACGGCATAGCGCTTGTCGTTCGTATCGTACGACGGCCCTTTCGGCACCGCCCACGACCGCAGGACGCCGTCCATTTCCAGCCGCAGGTCGAAGTGCAACTGGCGGGCCGCGTGCTTGTGCACCACGAACAGCCGGCCGTTGGCGCTCGAGACGCGGCCCACGGGCTCCGGTGACGTGTCGGACGATCGCTTGGCGCGATACGCCGCGAGGCTGTCGGGAACCGGGGGCGTCCCCGACGGTACATTCGGGTCGTCCAACGGCTGTTTCTCGTCGGCCGCGTCGGTCATAGTTTAGATGAGCGGTTCACGCCTTCCGTCCCTTCTCCCTTGGTGCGACCATGGCAGCCCGATCCATTGCCAATGCGACGATCTCCTTCGGTCTCGTTTCCGTTCCCGTCAATCTGTACTCCTCGGCGGAGTCGAAGGCGAGTGTGTCGTTCAACATGCTGCACAAGAAGTGCGGCTCACGGCTCAAGCAGCAATACATCTGCACGAAGGACCAGGAAATCGTCACGCGCGACGAAACCGTCAAGGGCTACGAGTTCTCCAAGGACCAGTATGTCATCCTGACACCCGAGGAGCTGAAAGCACTCGATGAAAAGGCCACCGGTGCGATCGATATCATCGAGTTCGTGCCGCTCGCCAAGGTCGAACGCGTCTACCTCGAGAAAGTCTACTATCTCGGGCCGGACAAGGGAGGGGACCGGGCGTATCGGCTGCTCGCTGCCGCACTCGAGCAGACGGGGCTCGCGGCCCTGGGACAATACGCCGCGCGCGGTTCGCAATATCTGGTGCTCCTGCGTCCATCCAATGGCGTGCTGGTGATGGAGCAACTGCACTACGCCGACGAGATCCGCCCGACGACCGAAGTCACCGTGCCGGCCGGCGACATCAAGCCGATGGAGCTGGCAATGGCCAAGCAGCTCATCGCGCAAACGGCGAGCGAAACGTTCGACCCGGAGAAGTACCACGACACGGTGCGCGAGCGTGTGATGGAGGCGATTCAGCGCAAGGTCGACGGCCAGGAGATCACGTCGGATGCGAAGCAGGAAGGCGGCGGGAAGATTCTCGACCTGATGGAAGCGCTCAAGGCGAGCTTGGCGACGCCGGCGTCCAGTGAAGGTGATGGCGCGGCGTCGGGTGATCGGAAGGCGTCATGAGGCTGCTGGCGGGCACCAGCGGCTACTCGTTCAAGGAATGGAAGGGCGTGTTCTATCCCGAGGACCTCGCCGACGATGGCATGCTCGGCTATTACGCGTCGCGGTTCTCCACGGTCGAGATCAACAACACGTTTTACCGGTTGCCCAAGGAGCACGTGCTGCAGGAGTGGGCGTCGCAGGTGCCCGACGGGTTCACCTTTGCCATCAAGGCGAGCCAGCGCATCACGCACTATGCGCGGCTCAAGCCGGACGCGGCCAGTGCTGTGGAATTCCTGCTGAAGAACACGGTCGTGCTCGGTGAGAAGCTGGGCCCGATCCTCTTTCAACTGCCGCCCAACCTGAAGAAGGATTTCGACCGGCTGCGGGCATTCCTCGACACCTTGCCCGAGGGACGCCGGTACACCATCGAGTTCCGGCATGCAAGCTGGTTCGACGACCACGTGCTCGACGCACTGCGTGCGCGCGACATTCCGCTGTGCATCACCGAGCAACCGGAGTTCGCATCACCGGTCGTCGCGACGGCCAGCTGGGGTTATACGCGATTGCATCGATTGGACTACGATGCGGCTGCGCTCGCCACGTGGGCGCAGCGGCTCGCTGCGCAGCCGTGGAGCGACGCGTACGTGTACTTCAAGCACGATGAAGGAGAAGGGTCGGGGCCGCCTGCCGTCGATACCTTCATCCGCGCGTTCACCGGGTAGCGACTGGCGAGCCATCCCGGGCCATCCTATGTTCTTCGACCCCTGTTTTGCCCAGCGAGGTGATTCATGCGGTCACGGAACGGTATCAGGCTCGCGTTGTGTGCAGTGCTCGCCCTGGTGTGTTCATGTGGTGGCGGCGACTCGACATCGCCGCCGGTAGCAGTGAGCAGTGTCACCGTATCGCTGTCGACCGCCAGCGTTGCCGTGGGTGCGACCATACAAGCGACGGCGGTCGTGCGGGACGTCAACGGTGCCGTGCTGGCCGATCGCACGGTCACGTGGAGTTCGTCCAACCCGGCCGTCATCACGATCAATGCAGCCAGCGGTATGGCCGCGGCCGTGGCAGCGGGCACTGCGAACCTCATTGCCACGAGCGAAGGGATCACGGGCCAGGCCACGGCCACTGTGATGCCGCCACCGGTGCAGATCGGCACGCTGACACTCACCGATGCAATCACCGGCGCGGCGCTCAACCTGGCGAACATCGCAGGTACGGTGCGCGTGCGGTCCAGCTTGCAGGTTCCGGTCGGAGCCAGCGGCACGGTGGTGGTGCGCATCGACGGTCGCGAGTTCGCGCGACAGACCGTGTCCGCGTCGATCGTGACCTCGGCGTTCATGAGCCCCACGTCGGCAAGTGCGGCGAATGTCGACCTCGACATGCCGATCGCCGTGAGCACCGTTACGTACAACGATGTTGCGAACGCCGGTGTGGCCGGCGTTGCCGACCTGCTGAACGGCATCCACCAGTTGTCAGTGGACTACACCGCGAGCGGGGCGACGCAGCCCGCCGCCAGCGGACAGGTGAGCATCACCACGTCGACGCCGGATGTATTCGCCGGTCGCGTCCTTCGTTCGGGCACGCTGCAACCGCTGAACGGCAACAGCTGGAGCAATGACGCTCTCACCATCGACATCATTCCGATCCGATTCGGCGCCGCCACGGCGTCCGGTGCCTCGGCCAGCATTGCCGACTACCTCACCGACTACCGCTCGGGCGTGCCAGCCGGCGTCGTCGACCTGCTCACCAGGAGTGCGGGAGACATCACCACCCCCACGACGCTGACCAGGAGTGCGTTCTCCTACGAAAGCAAGCCGGCAACGGGATCACGCATCTATCTCCGGTCCTATGCATTTGGCAGCACCACCGTGTCGCCGCAGACGGCCGAGCCGAACCTCAACGGCAATTGCATTTACACGGGCGGCAGCGGCTTCATTCCCAACGTGACCGTGACGCTGCCGCCGCTTCCCCAGAACTGCACGCGCTGGATCACGGTCAATCCCATTCCGCAGAACCTGCTGGGCGTGAATGGCGTCGACATCTACTCGAGGATCTTCCACGACACCAAGGCGCCGACGGCACTTGCCGGCGCGTTCACGCTGCCCGGCCGCACCACGGGCACGAACCAGCCCGCCTTCGGTCTGTCCGGCAGTTATGGCGTGGTCGACAACTGGGTTGGCCGCGGCCTGAACCTCGACGCCTCCATAGACAGGACGAAACTGTTCGACGCGGGATTTGGTGTCGATCCGGGTCCGGTGACGGACTTCTACTACGGCAGCTCGCCGACGTTCACGCCCTCCATGCAGATGCGAATCGGCAGCATTGATGACCTGCCCGAAACCGGCGGGCAGCGCACCACTTACCTCAAGGCAGGCGTGCGCGATGGTCTGGGTAACCTTGGCTATGTGCCGCTCACCACATCGACCGGCAATCCGTTCACGGCGAACGGACAACTCTCCACCAATCTGGGCGTGGATCCGGCCGTGATCGGTGTCAGTCGCACTGGTGGGAATTTTTCCGTCACGGGACCGCCGAACGGACACGTCACGAAGTCGCCGGGTTCCGTGAGTTGGTCGTCGTTGCTGACGGGGTCGCTTTCGGGGTATGCCATCAGCGGCGCAACCTGGATCAGGGCGTACAAGGACGACGACCCCACCAAGGTGGTGTACGGGGCGGCGCCACCGTCGCAGGCCGGGTGGTGGATGGGGGCCAGCGGAAGCACCGTGTCGTCGTCGTCGTTGACCTACAACGCGCTCGTCGCGCAGAGTATCTCGCGACTCGGCGGAACCGGCGAAGGTCGGTATACGATCGCGTTCGGAGGTGTCGATCGCGCGGGGAATACCCCCACCGGTTCGCCTTGGGCGCCGTTCAGCACCATCTATGACGCCACGCCGCCCGCGGTCACCATCACCGGTACCGGCCCGTTCACCTCCGGGAGCATGGCCACCGTTCGCGTGATGGTGACGGACAACGTCGGCATCGCGGGCTACGCGCTCGGTCCCGTGTTCAACTTGCCGAACAGCGGATTCGCCGGCGGCTTTGCGTACACCGTCCCGGGACAGATACGTGTCGGCACGCTGGCCAACCCGCTGATGAAGAGCTACGGCTTCGATGTCACGGACGTGGTGCCGAACGGCATGGTGTTCTACAATCCCCTGTCGGGGGCGATCAACACGCACCTCAACAACACGATCGGAGTGGCCGGATACGCACGCGACTGGGCGTACAACTACAGCCCGGTGGCCTTCAAGACCTTCCCGAACCCGGCGAATATCGCCGTGCCCAGTGACCCATCGGCCGTGCGGTTCTCGGTGGGGAGTTCGGTCGGCTGCAATGGGATCGGATGCGCCGGCGGTGCATCGAACATCATGAACGTCACGGCCTCCTGGGACTCCCCCAGCGCGACGGATCCCTTCGCCAAGTACGAGCTGTACGCGCTGTCGGGCGATGGCCGCGTGAACTTCCTGCGCACGGCGCCGGCGGCGACGCGCGCCACAGTCTCCGCGTCACTGTTCCGCTACACCACGACGTTCACGTACGATTGGAGCCAGTACTGCGCACCGACGGGCAGTTTGCTGCTGTTCGGCCTGGGGCAATCACTCAACCGGCTCTTCTGGTACAAGCCCGACAGTTTCTCGAGCTTCTCACTCACCGCACCGGCGGGCGGGAATCCGTACTGCGCACTGGTGCACGAATTTCCCTTCTGAAGCCGGCGGCCTGCCGTGCGCGCTCACCGCGCGCGGCAGGCCCTCAGGGCGTCGCCAGCCACTGCCGGGTGGCATCGCGAATGGAATCCATGACCTGCGCATCGGTGCGTCCCGACGACTTCAGCACGTGAAAGCTGTGGTCCGCGCCTTCCTCCCAGTGCATTTCCCAGGGCGCGGTCACGGTCGTCAACGCGCGCTCCATGAGTGCCGGTGTGCACAGGGCATCGCGGGTGCCGTTGATGCACAGCGTGGGCATCTGGATGCGTGACAGGTGTGCGTCGCGGAGCTTCTCCGGCTGACCGGCGGGATGCAGCGGGTAGGCGAGCAGGATCAGCCCATTCGCGACGTAGCCATCGGCCGCCATCATGGACGCCGCGCGTCCGCCCATCGACCGCCCACCAATGAACAACCGCGACGGTGCGAGCTGCGTCCGTACGAATGTCACCACGGCGTCGGTGGTGGACATGAGCAGCGGCATCGCATCGGGGCGGCCCGACTTGCGCTCCTTGTACAGGAAGTTGAAACGCACGACGCCCAGCCCGGCCTCACGTATCGCAAGGGCAGTGGCGAGCATGCCCCGGTCGGCCATGCTGCCGCCGGCACCATGCGCGCACACGAACACACCGGCCTGGGTGCCACTGGTCGCGGGCTCGTACGCCGCACTGACGCTGGCATCGCCCACCGGGATGCTCCACGCAATCGCATTCATAGCCGCCTCTCGGGTACGAGCGACATTTCCTCCAGGAATCGATGACCGCCGCTTGGATGCTCGCCGCGCATGTCGGCCGTCGTGAGCACCAGCCGGTCGATCGTGCGGGTCATGCCGACGTACAACAACCGCCGCCCTTCTTCCAGGTCGTGGGCCGACGGCCCCTTGGACGGCGAGCCACCGGGCAACTGTGCGTCCTCCACACCCACGATGTACACGCGCGAAAACTCGAGGCCCTTGGTGGAATGCAGCGTCAGCAGGTTCACGCGGTCGCGTTCCGCCTCGATGTTTTGCGATTGCGATTGCGACAGCACCGCGCGTTCGAGGAACGTCGTCATTTGCTCGTCGAGTGAGCCGGGTGGCAGTTCGCCAATCAGGCGACGCAGGCGCAACATGGCCTGCGGGTAGCGGTCGTCCGCCGACTTGCTGGTGCGAATCCGCTGCATGAGCGCGTTGCCGCCCAGCAGCTCGATGAGCTCATCCACCGTCGGGAGCGACTCGTCGCCGCCGCGCTCGTATTCGTAGTGCTCCAACGCGCCACTGTAGCGGCCAAGCGCGAAGACCAGCGTGAGTTTCCTGAACAGCACGCCTTCATCCTTCAGCGTGTCCTGGTCCAGCAAGGCGAGCGCCACACCCAGGTTGCCCAGTTGGTCGAGAAGGGCCGTCTTGCGCGCACGCTCCAGCTTCACGCGTCCCAGTTCGAGCGTGACCTGCGCCAGCGCACGCGTGTCGTCCAGGGCGCGGTGCGACTGTCCCGTGGGGATGCCGAAATGCGTCGCCAGGTCCACCAGCTTGCGACTCGTGGGAAACAGGTCGCGCGCGAGCGGAAGGGTGTCGTACGTCGTGAGGTCGAAGCCGAATCCCGCGTCGCGCGCCATGCGGTGCAGGATCCTGAAATCGAAGTCGTATCCGTTGTGGGCGACGATCACGTCGTTGCCAAGGAACGCGCGGAACTCCGGCCACACCGCCTCAAAGTGTGGTGCATCGGCGAGCATCGCCTCGGTGATGCCATGCGTCTTGATGGCACCAGGCTCCATGCGCTGGCGCGGCTTGACGAGGCTCGTGAACGTTTCGGTCACGACACCATTGCGCACGCGCACCGCCGCGATTTCCACGATCTCGGCAATCTTCGTGTTGCGGGTGGTGGTCTCCAGGTCCACCGCCGTGAAATTCGCAAACGCCAGCGACGCGTCGCGCATCTCCATCAGTTGCGCGGCCTTGAACACACCGAGTGGGAGGTCCACCGACGTGACTTCGTCCGGTTCCAGTCGCTCGGCGGCCGGATCGGTCGGCGGGTCGCCGCGCACGGCCTTGATGCCGAGCTCCGTGAGCATCCGGGTGAGCGGGATCTCGGCGCCACCCAGCGGCGGCACCCAGAAGGGAATGCGACGCGCGCGTGCCGAGCGAAGGCGTTCGGCGAGCAACACCACGTCCGGAAGCGTGGCCGGATCGGTGATTTCATCCGCGTGGTCATCCAGCACCGATCGCATGACCCCGACCTTTCGCGACAGCAGGTCCTGCACGAGCGCGTCGAGCGAGTCCTGCTGCCTGCCCATGGCAATCAGGTTGCGCCGGTCGGCCAGTGCGCGGTACAACTGTCGGCGCGTGTCATCGCGCCTCGGAAGCTGCGCGACCATGCGGCTGAGCTGTGCCCCGAGCGAGCGCGCGTTCTCTTCGGACTTCGCGAGGGCTTCGTCGAAGATCGACTTCGGCAGCACGGTGCGGAAGAACGCCTGGTTGCGCAGCTCGTCGTCGGGCGACGCAATGACGCGCGTGGCAGCCAGTACATAGGCCACCACCGGGTCGTCCGCCAACGCGCGCCCATGGGCGAGGCGACAGGGCACGCCCGCGTCGAGGCACGCGGCCTCGAGCTCGTGCCCGATGGTATGCGTGCGGTACAGCACGGCCACGTCACCCCAGGCGAAGTGATGGGCGTCGCGGTCGCGAACGATATCGTTCACGATCCAGGCGGCCTCCGCTTCGGCCGTGGCAAACTGCAGCACCTGAACCGGAAACAGCGATGCGCGGTCGGCGCGCGCCGGCACGCGGTCCGCGAAGATCGGCGTGTTCACCGTCACCAGGCGACGGGCCAGCGCGAAGACTTCGTGCGAGCACCGGCGATTCTCCTCGAGGTGCACGCGCGATGTCACGCCGAAGTCGTTGACGAAGGTCCGGAACACCGCGGGATCGGCGCCGGCCCACGAGTAGATCGACTGGTCGTCATCGCCCACCGCAAACACATGGCCGTGGTCGTGTGCCAACGCCTTCACCACGCGGTACTGTACCGGATTCAGGTCCTGGAACTCGTCCACCAGGATCACGTCCCAGCGTGCACGAATCGTCGCTGCCGCCTCGGTGTGTTCCAGCAACTCGGCGGCCTTGATCACCAACTGGTCGAAGTCCACCAGCTTGCGTTCGTGCAGGAACTGCTCGTAGCGCGCGAAGAGCCGGCGGTCGTTCGGCCGCAGGTCGTCGCCGCGAAAACGATGCGCCGAAAACGTGGTGAGGGTGCGTCGATGCCACTTGCGGAAGCCTTCGAGGCGGCGGAGCACGCTGAGCTGGTACTCCTCGTCGGCGATGCCGAAGCCCTGCGGGAGGCCCACGGCCGTGCCGTGTGTGCGCAGCAGGTCGGCACAGAACGCGTGCAGCGTGCCGCGCGTGATGTGCGCCGCAGTATCACCCAGGCGCGCCACGAGGCGCTCGGCAATTTCTCCGGCCGCCTTGTTGGTGAACGTGAAGGCGCAGATGCGCGCCGGATCGAACTGGTGGTGCTCGATCAGGAAGCGAATGCGCTCGGTGAGGCAGAACGTCTTGCCCGCGCCGGGTCCGGCCAGCACGAGCAGGGCGCGGGGCTCGGCCTCGATGGCCTTCCGCTGCGAGGGGGAAGGAATGGGGACGGGGAGCGAAGCGCTCGCGGTCAGGATGGACACACCCGGAAGCTATGGACTGGGCGGTGCGCCGACCATTGGCTGGCCGGCGATAACGGCTTCGATGCCATGGAAGGCCTATGCGAGCTCACATCGGCTCCTGCAACTGGAGTGGCTCGCAAAGCAGCATGGCGCGTACGGCATACCGCGTCGACTGCGGCGCACCACGCAACGCGCTCGCGCCGAGTCTGGCGCGAGCGCGTTGCGT
>CAZPON010000031.1:15805-16595 GCA_964588045.1 uncultured Gemmatimonas sp. | reverse complement strand
GCGGTGTCGTGAACGTGCGCAGATCCGTCCGGACCGGATGCAGGTGCGCCACCGCGCCCTGCGCACCGGCCTGCACCAGGAACAGGTGCATCAACTTGCCGTGGTCGGGCATGAGCGGTGTGCCGTTCTGGCGCACCACTCCGCTGTCGCGCGGATCGACAGAGGTCCACGTGGGCTCGGTGACCCGCAGCGTCAGCGTGCGCGCATCACCTGGCGTCACCGTCGTTTCCACGCGCAATGGCCGGTCGAGCCGGCGACGATAGTCGCTGTCCACCGCATCCCACCACTTCCAGCCGCCAGTGAGCATCACGGCAACGAGCACGGTCGCCACGGCCATCGCCCGGCGCGCACGCATGCGATCGGCGGGCTGCGCCTGCACACCGTCGGTGAGCGATCCCTCACGCGACGCGGCGCCAACGATCGACACCAGTCCGGCAACCAGCAGTGCGCCCAAGGCGGCCAGTACCCAGCCCAGCCATGGGGGCAGCGTGCTCGCGGTCGTCGCCACACTCGTCACCGGCACCACCAGCGTGCCCTCGCCGGCTGGACCGCTGGCCTGCACATGAAACGCATACGATCCCGACGCCATGATCCACACACTGGCCGAATAGGTCCCCGCTTCGCCGGGCACCGCGACCGCGGGCTCAGCCGGCGCCGCGCCCTTCAACCCGTATCGCCACAGCGCGGGACGCACCGACACACTGGCCGGCACGGCCGATGGCGTCGTCGAACGCACGATCACTTCAACCCGACCGGGAATCACGCCCGGTGGTCGTACCAGCACGCGCAC
>CAZPON010000031.1:0-15795 GCA_964588045.1 uncultured Gemmatimonas sp. | reverse complement strand
GGGCCCCGCCATGCCATCCTGCACGACGAGCGTGCTGCCCACGTGTGCGCTCGACGTGATCCACAGCATCGCCAACAGGAATACGTCAACCACGCGGCCTCGCCGCGCCAAGCGTCTCCCGTCCCCCTTCTCCAGTCTCCCGTCTTTCACCGCACCACCCGGCGCAGGAACGCGCCTCTCGCCAATCCCAGTCGCGCCGAGATCGTGGCGGTGAGCACGCCCCACGTGAAGATGCGGAGCAGCGTCGGGCCAAGCCCGCCTTCGTCGGTCCGCATTTCACGCGGCCCAACCAGGTACTCGGCCGGTACGCTGTAGTCCTCGTGGCTGCCACCAAAGAACGCACTGCGTCCGATCTCGCTGGCCTGCAGCGATCCCCACGGAAATTGCGCAATGACAAACGCCGCGACGAAGCACACCCCGATGACCAGCGCCGTGAGCCAGGGATTGCGACCCTGCATGCGGCGCAGCACCAGGTCCACAACCAGTGCCGGCACCACCAGCATCACCGGAAACGGCAGCGGCACCATGCGCGTGACTTCATGGCCGATGGGCCCGAGCAGCGGACTACCGGGAATGAGTGGCAGGATCCAGACCTGCGCGGCCATGATCAGCATGTAGATCGCGGCGACACGCGTGGCGGGCCACGGGACGCGCGACGCGACGGCGGCAGCCACCAGGATGGCAGGGTACACACCGCCGGTCACGATGTAGAAGATGCTCTGGTGGCCGCGCTCGATGAACGTGTATTCGGTGATGGCAACCGCCGCCATCGTGGCCAGCACGCCGGTGGCGACGAGAAAGATGTTGGCATACAGCGGCGATGCTGCGGCACGGTTCTGCGCGGCCGCCGCCATGGTCTGCGCGCCAACGAGAATACCGGCGATGCCCACCAGCAGCACCACATGCGGCGGACTGAGGATCTCCACGTCCAGCCCGTATGCGTTGTGCCACCAGTCGTCGAACGGCGCCGACGTGAGCATCGCGAACGCGCCCCAGATGCAGATCCATCCGCCAATGGGCCCGGTGAAGTAGCGCCAGATGCGCACACCCTCACCGGCGGTGGCGCCGCGACCAAAGGATTCCCACAGCACGCGCGCGCCGCACGACAGTCCGGCCAGCGTGCCGCCGAAGTACACGGCCATGTGCGCGGGCGTCCAGAACGTGTCGCGGCCAATGGTCCGGTGCCACGAGATGTCCCAGAGAATGCCGATCAGGATGCTGGACGCGCCGACGACGACCGCCAGCAGGTGCAGCGGCACGCGCGTGGCCTCAGTGGATCGGGAGACGGGGGTCGCGAGTGAGGTGGCCATGCGTGATGTCGCAGTTATTCAACCGCGTGAACAATCACGACGCGAGACAGGTGACGCGACAGGACGCCAATCCAGATCCATCCGACCACCACACTGAACCAGATACCGACGGTCCCCAACGAAATGCCAGGAACGAATCCGCCAAAGAATCCCAGCACCACCGCCAGGCCGCAGCCAAGCGAGAACCGCGCCATGGTTGTCTCGCTCCGGCGCGACATGGCCGGCGCGCCCAGGAAGCAGGCGATCGCCAGCGACACGAACCCGATCATGCCGGCGATGAAGTGACCCATGCCCATCGGGCTGATCGTCGTCGGCATGCCCAGTGGCGTGCCCACCGGAAACCCGTCCACCGGATCGGCACGCAACACCGCGGCCACCAGCATGCTCACGCCGAACGCGCCCAGAAACCATGTCACCGCGCGTGACCTGGGGCCCAGCACGCGCGCAAAGCCGACGGCAGCGGCAACCACCATCAGGCCGCTCAACACGAAGTTCGCCGTCTGCGCCCAGCCGCCCGGACCGTTGGCCAGCAGGCTGAGTGGATGTCGCGCGAAGCTGAAGCCGTCGCGCACGACGCCCTGGATGACGCCCACGGTGAGGTAGAACGGGCCCGCCACGACACCGTAGCGCAGCAGTGAGCGTGTGCCCGCAGCGCTGCCGTCCAGGCCCGTGGCGCCCGCGCCAGTATTCGATTCCATGTATCTTCCTCAGTTGATCGGTCGGACCAATCGTAACCGTCACCAACCTGCGCGCCAGCCTCGGCCCATGACTCGACTGCGATCCATCCTCTTTGCGCTGGCGTTCGCGCCCTCGGTCGCCACCGCGCAGGCACCGTCCATCACCATCACCGGCGCCGGCCCGCAGCCGCTCGCGCTCACATCGGCCGATCTGGCCACGCTGCCGCGCGCCACCGCCGCCACCGTCAGCAACGGGATCACCACCACGTACGAGGGCGTCTGGCTGAGCGAGGTGCTCAAGAAAGCCGGTGTGCCGTTCGGTGCCGGCATGCGCGGCGGTACGCTCTCCGGCTACGTGATTGCTGGCGCGTCGGACGGCTACCAGGTCCTGTTCTCGCTGGGCGAACTCGATCCCGGCATCACCAGCGGGCAGTACCTGCTCGCCGACAAGGCCGACGGCAAGCCGTTGTTTGGCGAGAACGGCGACTTCCGGATGGTCGTGCCCGGCGACAAGCGCGGCGCGCGGTCGATACGCATGCTGCGCACGCTCACCGTCGTCCTGCCGTCCAGGTAGCACCATGCGCACGCGCCGCCCTGCCCTGCGTCGGTGGATGACCGTGTGCGGTGCCGCGGTCGCCGCCGTGCTTGTGGCCCGCGCCACGCGCGCGACGGCGCAGGACCCGGTGTATGCGTGGAATATCCCGTCGCCGTTTCCGCGTCCCGCCGTGCCGGCCGACAACCCGATGAGCGCCGCCAAGGTCGAACTTGGCCGACGCCTGTTCTACGACACGCGGCTGTCGGTGAACAGCAAGCAGTCGTGCGCCACGTGCCACCGGCAGGAGTTGGCCTTCACCGACGGACGGGCGCGCGCCGTCGGCACCACCGGTCAGGTGCATCCGCGCGGCAGCATGAGCCTCGCCAACGTCGCCTACAGCCCGGCGCTCACCTGGTCCAACCCGGAGATGCGCGGTCTCGAAGAACAGGCGCTGGTGCCGATGCTCGGCACCGACCCGGTCGAGCTCGGACTCGGCGGACGCGAAGCCGACCTGCTGCGCACGCTCGAACGCGACACGCTGTATCAGCGGCTTTTCGCGCGGGCATATCCCGGGGCCGAGTCACTGTTCACCATCACGCACGTGGTGCGGGCCATCGCATCGTTCGAACGCACCATGATCTCCATGGAGTCGCCGTACGATCGCTATCGCTATGGGCGTGACACGACGGCCATTTCGCCGGCCGCCAAGCGGGGCTCCGTGATCTTCTTCTCCGGGCAACAGGGCGCCTGCTTCCAGTGCCATAGTGGCTGGAACTTCAACGGGGAGCTGCGCCACGAGCGTCGTCCCGACGTACCGGCGTCGTTTCAGAACACCGGTCTCTACAACCTCGAGGGCGCGCTGTCGTATCCGTCCACCAACACCGGCATCTACGAGATCACGCACCGGCCGCAGGACATGGGCCGGTTCCGCGTGCCGACGCTGCGCAACGTGGCGGTGACCGCGCCCTACATGCACGACGGCAGCATCGCCACGCTCGACGAGGTGCTCGATCACTACGCGGCCGGCGGGCGCACCATCACGTCCGGCCCGTACGCCGGCGTCGGGCGCGACAATCCCAACAAGTCGCCCAGTGTGCACGGGTTCACGCTCACCGCCGGCGACAGGGCCGACCTGCTGGCGTTCCTCGAGACGCTCACCGACAGCGCGTTCCTGCGGAATCCTGCCCTGTCCAATCCGTGGAAGTAACGGCCGTCGTGGCGAGCGCCACGACTCAGGGCGCTTCCAGCTCACCATCCTTGAGCCGGATGATCCGGGTGCCGTAGGTCGCGTTCTCTTCCGAGTGCGTCACCTGCACAACGGTCGTGCCGGCGGCGTTGATCCGGGAGAAAAGCTCCATGACCTGCCGACCCTGGGTTGTGTGCAGGTTGCCGGTGGGCTCGTCGGCGAGCAAGAGGTCCGGCTTATGGATGAGCGCACGCGCGACGCCCACGATCTGTTGCTGTCCGCCGCTCAGTTGCGAGGGATACAAGTCCTTCTTGCCGACCATGCCGAACCGGTCGAGGGTGTCGGCCACCAGTGATTGCCGCTCCGCCCTGCTGATGTCCCGATACGACAACGGGGCATCGAGATTCTCGGCCACCGTCAGGTCATTCAGCAGGTGATACTGCTGGAAGACGAATCCGATGAGCTGTTTGTGAAGCGCCATGCGCTTCTTGTGCTCCAGCTTGTGCACCGGATTGGTGCCGAGCACGTACTCGCCACTCCAGTCGCCATCGAGCATGCCGAGCACGGAGAGCAGCGTGCTTTTCCCGGCGCCGGACGGCCCCATGATGGTGACGAACTCGCCCTTGGCGATATCGAGGTTGATCCGGCGCAGCAGGTAGTGTCGACCGCCGGCGGCGGGGACGGACTTGTCGAGATTGCGCAGTGAGATCATGCGGGCCGCTTCCAGTTTCGTAGGGTGAACGCGCGTCGGGGCGCCCGCACGATGCGAGCGCCCCGACGTCGGCGACCTTCAGGAAAGTCGCCCCTGCGTATTACGCCTGCCCGTCGGCCGCGCCCATGATGGCCTTCGCGACGAGACGCTTCGCGACGCGGCGACGAATCGCCTTCTTCACCACGGCGCGCTTCACGGCCTTCTTTGCGACCTTGCGGCGAACGGCCTTCTTCACCGCTGCGCGCTTCACGGCCTTTCTCGCGACCTTCCGACGTACGGCCTTCTTCGCGACTTTGCGACGCACGGCCTTCTTGGCCACCTTCCGACGCACGGCCTTCTTCGCGACTTTGCGACGCACGGCCTTCTTGGCCACCTTCCGACGTACGGCCTTCTTGGCAACCTTGCGGCGCACGGCCTTCTTCGCTGCTGCAGCCATCGAACGCTCCTTGAGGAGGTGAGCGGCTTCGGACGTGGTGCAATTCTGCATTGCGTGGGACCCGGATTCCTGCCCCGTCCACCCGATCGCCGTCCTTCATGACGCGCGTGCAAACGCCTCGCGCCACAGGAATGTGGGAAACACTGTGGAAAAACGCAATAGGTGTGCTGCGATTGTGCGCGGTTCCTGCCGCTGTTGCTGCCGGCGCTGCGTTGACAGCCTCGACTTCAACCCCGGCGCGAATCCTGTCAGATTGGTCCGGAGTACACCACGCAGTTCGTCGGAAATTCACCGAAGGCGATGAGGCATTTTCATGCGGCACATTCAGGGTCTCATTCTTGTCACCGGCATCCTCGTGTCGGGAATGCTCGGCTCAGCCAGATCACTCGAGGCGCAGCATCCCGACCTGCTGCTGACGCAGGCCCAGCGGGACAGCATCCTCAAGACGTACAAGAACATCTTCCCCCTCTTCGGCCGTCAGGCCATCGAAAAGGGATTCGACCTCGCCAAGCCGGCCGGCGTCAACATCATTGGCCTGGCGGTCACGCAGGGTATCGAGATTTCCGACCTCGGACTCAGCACGGGCACCAACCCGATCGTGCCGATCGAAGCCATCACGTTCGGCAAGAATTCGTCCACGGTTACCACCGGCAACCTGCGCGCCGAGCTCTGGGTCCTGCCGTTCCTCAGCGTGTACGCGCTGGCTGGTCAGGCGCGGGCCAACACCACCGTGGAAGTGGTGACACCGATCCAGTTCACGAGCAGCGTCGACCAGACGGGCACCTACGGCGGCATCGGGCTCACGGGCGCCATGGGCATCAAGAAGAACTTCGCTGTCGCCGATATCAACTGGGCCTGGACCAACCTGGAAAAGCTCGACGAGCCCGTGCGAAGCCGCGTGCTGTCGGTGCGCTATGGACGCACGTTCAAGGTCGACCAGAAGAAGCGGCTCAACGTCTGGCTGGGCGGCATGAAGGTGAGCTTCGCGACGGAAACGAACGGCAGCATCAACCTGGGTGAAGCGGTTCCGCCGGAGACCGTCGACAAGATCCGGGACAAGCTCGAGAACATCGAGGACGCGCCGTGGTACGCGGACCTGACGCCGGCCCAGAAGGTCGTGGTCCAGACCCTCGCCGACAAGCTGCTCTCGGGTGATGCCAGCGACCTGGTCATCAACTACCAGTTGAACAAGGCGCCCACTCAACCGTGGAACATGCTGGTGGGTGGCAACATGGATTTCAACAAGCGCTGGAGCCTCCGGTCGGAAGTCGGCTTCATCAAGCGCACGTCGTTCCTGCTCAACCTCGCGTATCGGTTCGACCTGTGACCCTCGGCCGCGCAGGCGCATTGGCGCGATGAACGTGCGACGCTGGTTGGCCGGTGCGGTGGCGGCCTCGATGCTCGCGGCCACACCGGCGCGGGCGCAGGTGCTCATCGGCTACCTGCTCGGCAATGTGCTCTCGACGCCCACGTTCAACATCGGCTTCGAGATTGGCGCCAACTTCTCCAATCTCGAGGGACTGGGCAGCGCCGAGCGACTGAACAGCACGGCGTTCGGACTGTTCTACGACTGGCGGTTTTCGGAGCACGTGCACCTCGGGGGCTCGCTCCTGCCCATTGCGGTCCGCGGCGCGAAGTCGCTCACGCCGATCCCCACCGGCGATCCGGAGATCGATGCTCAAACTGCCGACGGCACACTGCAGCGCAGCATCAGCTACGTGGAGCTCCCGGTGCTGCTCAAGTGGGCGCCGAAACGCGAAGAGGGATTCCGCATCGGTGTCGGTCCGTCGTTCGGCGTGATCACCGGCGCGATCGATCGCTACGACGCCACGACGGCGGCCGGCGCGAAATACGTGCTGGAGAACGACATTGAGGGACAGCTGCCCGGACTCGACCTCGGGATTTCGGCGGACATCGAATGGCGCTTCCCGATGCTGTCGATCGCCGCGCGGTACACCGAGGGGCTGACCGACCTCCGTCAGCCCGGCGCAACCACGGCCGTGCACTCGCGCGTGCTCACCGGAACAGGGCGCATCTACCTCGGGAAGAAGCGCAGCAATTAGCCGGGTCAGACAGGAGACTCAGCGCGTCTTGCGCTTCCACCCCGAGCCGAACGTCAGCCCCGCTTTCAGTTGGAAGCGCCACGACGATCCGCCACTGTCCGGGATATCCTGCCCTTCGAGAAAGATCCTCGTGTCGGAGTAGCTCTGCCGCAGCGCCTCGAACGAAATCGTTGGCGAAAGGCGGTTTCCTGTGGGGACCACGATGCCGACGACGGGCCCGGCCAGGACGCCGTTCTTTTCCAGCCGAACGTCCGGGAGGTCGAGGGAGAGCCGGGTGTAGCCAAGCCGGGCGCCAACGAAGGACTGCACATGTGCGCGCTTGCCCACCCATCGCCGCACGGCGGCCGACACCTGGAACTCGTCGATCCGCTCCGTGCGATCCGCATCGACCTTGTCTTCGAAGCGCCCGAAGCCAATGTCACCGCCGATATCCAGCCACCAGCGAATGTCAGCGAGATACGCCGCGCCGAGCGCCGTGCCCGGCTTGAGCGTCTCAACGTCCTTCCCCGACCACCACGCCCAGGCGCCCCACAGCTCCACCTGATCCTGCGCGGTTGCACGCGTTGCGCTGGTCGTCAGCGTCAACATGACGCCGGCCACGATCATGCATGCGCGCTGCCGCATCGTGGTCATCAGAAGACGATCCTCCCCCAGTTGGCGATGACGCGCAGGAAGGCATTCGTCGACGGAAAGTGCGGCTCCAGTTGCTGGGGCGTGTCGATCCACTCGCTGAGCCCTTCGATCTCCGTGAAGTCGGCGAGCGCGACCAGCGCCTCCTGGCCGGATACCGCCACCAGCACTTCGCCGTCGAGTATCGCGCTGCGGAAGTTCTGGTTGTGCGACCCGACCAGCAGATAGTAGGCCGCGCGTTCGCGGTCGGCCGGTGTCGTGCCGCGCATCACGGCCATCGCTACTGCCCTGCTCGCCGGCGCCAGCGCCTCCTGCTGCAACCGCAGATCGCGCTCGTGTCCTGGCGTCGAGAGTTGCACCGCCCGCTGCCGCAGGTACGCCAGCAGGAACGCCTGGCTCTCCGGCACCCTGAGCGGATTCCATCCCTCGGCGGTGACGAAAAGCTGGGCCTTCATGTGCAACTTGGGATAGTCCACGCCTTCACTCTCGAGGTACCGCGCCTTGAAGCCTTCCTGCTCGAGTGAATCGGCGAGGAGATCGAGCCCCTTCTCGTCTTCGGCAAAGCCGTCCAGTTCGCGGAACCAGCGGTTGGCGCGCAGCGTGGCCGCCACTTGGCGGGTCCTGCCGGGAACGTCACCCACCGAGACCTTGGGCTTGTACATGCCCACCTTGAGCAATCCGCCCGCGGCGCCGATGGGCGCCTCGAGATCGTGCGATGCGCGCACCATCTGCCCCAGCACATTGCGTGCGAGCGCGATGGATCCGAAGGCCTGCGCCGGCGCGTTGTCGTAGCTCGGTGCGATGATCGTGACCTTGCCGCCGCGCAGCGCGAGTCCGGTGAGCAGCGATCCCCACAGCGGGAAATTCCAGAGCGAGTCGGGTGTCTTCGCCACCGTGCCGGGCGGCATGAGGTTGTACATCGTCGCCTTGAGCACGCTGGCCCGCTTGTCGCCGTAGCCCACCTTGTTGTGCGCGTCCAGCATCATGCCCGACGGTGTGACCGCGCTGGCGTCTGCCGCTGCCGCCGCGATGGCCGGCTTCTGGCCTTCGGTGTCCTGCAGGGGAAACGGGATCTGCTGTTCGGTGAGCCCCTGCTGCAACAGCAGGTCGTGCGCGGCGCGGCGCAGCGAGCGCAACGCGGGACCCTCCACCATCATGGCGCGATCGTCCCATGTGGCGCCGTTGTAGTGCTCCCCAACGCCCATGCCCGTGTACAGCGCGCGGCCGCGCGTTTCGTCGTTCGGGTCCACGTCGAAGAACGCGATCTTGCGGTGATCGCGGATCATCGCGTCGGGGAGGCCGACCCACGGCATCAGCTCGCGTGAGAAGAACGTGGCATCTGCGGGATTGGTGACATTCACCTGCACGCGCACGCGGTTGTACAGCCATTCCTCGCCGTATTCACGCGCCTCGGCTTGCAGCATGCGCGAGTTGGCGACGGCGCGACGCAGCCGCTCCTGCGCTTCGCGGATCTCCGTGGCCCACGCCTTGAATTCCCTGGGAAGCTTGAGCTTGTGTCGCATCGGATCTTCCAGCAGCTCGAGCCAGTACCGGCCGTTGTTCACTTCGTAAAACCACTGGTCGATGAAGATCATGTACACCGGCAGTCCGCCCTCGCGGTCGTACGCCTCGATGCGGTTGGCCAGCGCGTCGAGGTATCCCTTCACCACGGTCTGGAAGGATACCGCGTCCGGGTCGCCCCCGTCGTCCTGCCCGCGGAAGTCATGGATCCAGAGCACGTGATACTTGCGCGTGTCGTGGATCATGCGAATGAGCTCCCACTCGAACTGCTCCCCCACCACGTACCACGACCTGTTGCCGCCGGTGAACGGCGTTTCGATCGCGCGGCCGAGCAATGCATCGATCTCCGCCTGCGTGTCGTGTTCCTCGGGGAGCAGTGCCAGCTGCAACGGGAGGAAGGACAGCCGGTCGTCGTCCCAGATGGTGCGTTGGCGCTTCTCGACCGCTTGCACGATGTCCAGCAACTGACTGAACACCGATTCGGCCGGCTCGATGCGCGCGCGGTCCATGCCACGCTGCAGCACCAGGTCTCGCAGGAACGCGATACGCGCACGCGCCGCGAGTTGCTTGAAGGTGTCGCTTCCCTTCTTGCGTCCCAGGAACCGGTTGTAGGGGAGGAGGACTTCGTCGAGAATCGCGCGGCGCGCCGCCGTCGCGTAGTCCGACGCGCTGAGTCCCGACTGCGTGGCCTGGTCGACGAACACGTTCTCCAGCGCGCGATGATACTCGCGCACGGTGGCGACAGGCAGGTTGGTTGCCACGTTGGTGGTCGCGGCCCCGGGAGCGCGTCCCAGCTCGTTCCCGATGAGCCGCACCGCATTGGCCACCTTGCCCTTGTCGCTCAGCGCGTTTTCGGTGGCCGGACCGAGATACGGCACATAGAGACGCGCAATGCGCTGCGCCGCCGACGACGCGACAGCGAACGCCTCCCTGGTCGCTGCGGACTGCGGGAGGGTGCGCGATTCCTGGATGGCAAACGGCAGGGGCACCCGCGCCTTCACCTCCGGAGGGCGCGTCTTTCCCGCGAACGGGCGCGCCAGTGGAGCGGTGACGCCGAGCACCACCGACGGATCCTTGCCCATGACCCAGCGAACGCGCGCTTCGCCGCCCGGCCAGAACACACCGCCGCGCCGCAGCGGATGCCGAATGGTGACGTAGGGCCGGTACTCTTCGCGCCGAAACTCGTACTGCCAACCGCCACCGACGTGGAGCAGAGGTGACTCCACGCCAGCACGCAGGCCGATCATGCCAATGCCCTGGCCGTGAATGCCCATGAAGTACTCGCCCGTGACCTGGGCGACCGTCGCGACCGGATTGAGGAGTGACCGCTGGACGCCCAGCGAAAGCTGCCCGGCAAACAGTCGCTCGCTGATGGGCTGCAGCCCCACATCGCCAGCGGCGAATTACGACCAGGGCGACGGCTGTCCGGTGGACGTGATGAGCAATCCCCGCTGATCCTCCGGCGCGAGCGGCTTTGGCACCTGCTGAGCCGACATCGGTGACGCGCGCAGCGCGACGGCGACGACGCCCGCCAGCAGCGTCGCGCAGCACCTTGCGCGCGAAGTCATTGCATGTGAATCGGCATTCAGCCGAAAGGACATATCGCCTCGGAGCGGGTCACCTGACATCATTATGCAGTCGACAGCAGCAGGAAGCCATGCAAACAGAGAGAGGCACCATGACGACCCTGTTCAACCGGCGTGTGACTGGATTCTTCGTGCTCGGCACGCTGGCACTGCTCGGCGCCTCCCGGCCGCTCCAGGTCGACTCCACCCCGACGATCCGGCGTACCGAGTACGGTGTCCCGCATATCATCGCGAACGACTTTCGCGGTATCGGCATCGGGCTCGGCTACGCGCAGACCGAGGACTACGGCGAGCGGGTCGTGCGCGGCCTCGTGCGCGCCAAGGGATGGATGGGTCGCACGTTCGGCAAGGACAGCATGGCGTCCGACTACGCCGCTCGGCTGGTGCAGGCGCGCGTCGAGGAGACGTATCACCTGCTCGATGCCGACACGCGCGCCATGTACGAAGGCTTCGCCGAGGGTGTGAATCGGTATATTCGCGCGTTTCCCGACCGCCTGCCTGCGTGGGCCCAGCCCGTGTTCAGCGGGCATGACGTTGCGGCCGGCGACATCGGCGGCGCCGGCATCGCGGCGGCGCAACGCATGGTGTTGCGGCGCCTGGCGGCCGATTCGGCCACGCGAAGCGGTGGTGGTGACGCCAACGACGCGCCGGTGGAGAACGAGGACGGCTCGAACGCGTGGGCGCTGGCGCCGAGCCGCACCAGGTCCGGCCGCGCGATCCTGCTGCGCAATCCGCATCTCGCGTGGACCGCCGGCTACTGGGAAGCGCACGTGACCGTGCCCGGCAAGCTCGATTTCTACGGCGACTTTCGTATTGGCGGTGCGTTTTCGGTCGTGGGCGGTTTCAACAAGGACCTCGGCTGGGCCACCACCAACAACGCGCCCGACCTCGACGAGGTGTACGAGCTGGACATGGATCCTGCGGCCGCCGATCACTACCTGTTCGACGGGGTGTCGGTGGCCATTCGCGCGCGGTCGGCCACGGTGGAGTACCGCACACCGGACGGAATGCAGTCGGAGACACGACAGTTCTGGACCACGCCCCTGGGTCCTGTCGTGCATCGCACGAAAGACAAGCTGTACATCGTGCGAGCCGGTCCCGACGGCGAGTATCGTGGCGGCGCGCAATTCCTGGCGATGATGCGGGCGCGGAACCTCGCCGAATGGAAGGCCGCGCTGGCCATGCGCGCGCGTGCGACGTCGAACCTGACGTATGCCGATCGGGCCGGGAACATCCTGACCATCTGGATGGCGAGCCTGCCGCAGATCCCGCACCAGGCGACGGGCGACTCGATGTTCACGCACGCGAGTACGTCGGCGGACATCTGGACATCGTTGCTGCCGTTGGATCGTCTGCCGCAGACGCTCAACCCGCCGGGTGGGTACGTGCACAACGAGAACGATGCGCCGCACTACGCCAACCTCAACGCGGTGCTGGACACGGCGCGATATCCTGACAACGTGGAGCGGGGCGAGCTGCGGCTGCGCAGTCAGCATGCGTTGCAGCTCATTGGTGGCTCGCGCAAGCTGTCACTGGAAGACGTGATCGTGTTGAAGCACAGCATGCGGATGCTGCTGGCTGACCGGGTGAAGCCGGACCTGCTTGCGGCGGTGCGCGGTGCCGCCGCTGGCTCCGGCGATGCGGCGCGCGACGAGGCGCTGGCGACTGCGACGCGTGTGCTGACGGCGTGGGACAATACCGTGACGCCGGAGAGTAGGGGCGGCCTGCTGTTCGAGACCTGGTGGCGGCGGTACGTAAGCCTCGTGCGCGACACGGCGTTCGCCGAGAAGTGGAGTCAGGCGAAGATCACGACGACGCCGCGCGGGCTTGGCAAGCCGGCGGTTGCGGTGGAGGCGCTGGCGTGGGCGGTGGACGATGTGGTGCGGCGCTATGGTGCCGCCGACGTCGCATGGGGCGACGTGCATCGAGTCCGCCGTGGCAGTGTGGACCTGCCGGTTGGCGGGTGCAGTGGAGCGCTCGGGTGCTTCCGCGTGCTGGCGTACGAGCAGTTGCCTGACGGCAAGCGTGTCGCGAACTCCGGCGACGGCTGGGTGCTGGCGGTGGAATTTGGCGCGGCGCGTCCGCGTGCCTTCTCGATTCTTGCGTACGGACAGAACGCCGACAGCACGTCGGCGCACTACGCGGACCAGGCGGAAATGTTTGCGCGCGGGCAGTTCAAGCCGGTGTGGTGGACCGAGGCGGAGGTGAAGGCGCATACGGTGCGGGAGTACCGGCCGTGATGGCCCGTCGCGGCAGCGAGGCCGGCGAGGCTGCAGGCTGAGGATGGGGCGCGCGATGTAAGGGTGATGGTTGTCGCGGATCGCGAGTGCATGCTGTGGGATGACGCCTTCTCCCCTGCTCCAGTCGATGCGCGACCGCGCCGCGTTTCTGCGGTACAGTCCCCGCACCGCCCAGGCATACATGCGATGGGTACGACAGTATGTGCGGTATCATCGCATGCGCCATCCGCGTGAACTCGGCGGCGAATCCGTGCGGGATTTTCTCACGCATCTCGCCCGCGATCGCATGGTCGCTGCGTCCACCCGGAATCAGGCGTTGGCAGCGCTGCAGTTCTTGTATCGGGACGTGCTTGGCCAGCCGCTTGCACCGTTTCCCGGTGTGGCGCCGGCAAAGCGACCACGCCGGCTGCCGAATGTGCTGTCACGCACGGAGGCAATCCGCGTGCTCGATGAAATGACGGGCGTGACGAAGTTGATGGCGCAGCTCCTCTACGGGGCCGGCCTGCGGTTGCAGGAGTGCTGTCAGTTGCGGGTGCAGGACGTGAACCGCGAGCGCGGAGAGATTCATGTGCGCCGAAGTCAGGGTGGTCGCGAGCGGGTGACCGTGCTGCCTGCTTCGCTGCAGGAGCCGATCGCGGCGCAGGTGCGCGTCGTGCGGCGGCTCCGCAACCAGCGTGTGGCGAAGGGCGGCGGGAATGTGGAGCTCCCCGGCGGCGTGCTGCGGAAGATCCCACTTTCGGTCCAGCACTGGGCGCGGTGGTGGCTCTTTCCCGCGAGCCGTGAGTACTGGCACGCGCCCACCGGACAGCGGCGCACCCACCACCTCCACCCGACCGTGCTGCAGCGCGCCGTCGCCGCTGCCGGTCAACGCGCCGGCATCGCCCAGCGGGTCGGCTGTCACACTTTCCGGCATTCGTTCGCGACGCACTTGCTCGAATCCGGCTACGACATCCGCACCGTGCAGGAACTCCTGGGTCATCAGGACGTCTCGACGACGATGCGGTACACGCATGTGCTCAACCACGGCAGGCTCGGTGTGCGCAGTCCGCTGGACATCGAAAGTCCGGCCGGTCGCTGATGCACTGGTCCTCCGACTCTCTCTCGGCCTCGGCGCGCTATACCGCATTATTCGCTGCATAGCGCTTCCGAACGAACCACGCCGAGGATGGCGGAAACTATGAGATCGCAGTGACTTGTGGCTCGTGGGATCCCGCCGCAGTATACGTGCTATGCAGCGGGGAGGAGCCTGCTAAACACCGTGCACGCTGTAGTCCTCATGCAGGGGAATATTCGTTAAGCACCACACTCTCATCGAGCGTCGAATGGAGTTCCATCGCAGAAAATGCACATTCAGTGCGCTCGTGCTCGCACTCGGCGTGGTTTGGCCTACGGCAACCGCGAACGCGCAGGCGCCTGCAGCGACCATTGCGCTCGGCTTTGGGATTGACACAACCGATTCGGATGTCAGTGCGATTCTGCGCTTGGTGCGGGCGTATCTGGCGAATCCCTCAGCAACAGCGCGATCGGGCGCGCTCTGGCGCAATGCAGGCTCCGCGGATTTTACTCAACACGACTTGGCGGCGCGCTATGCGTTGCAAGGATTTCCAGCAAACATCGTCGGAGTGTTGTCGACGGACGGCGGCGACAGCGTGTATGCCGTCAAAGTCCTGCACGCTCGTGCGGAGCGCGCGGGCGGGGGTGCGTCACCAATTGCGCTACAACGACTCTTTGCGATTCGCGCATCAACCAATTCCTATGGATGGCAATTGGCCGCGGCGCTCCCGCGCCTGACCGAGGAGTGGGAAACATTCAAGGCTGGAAGGATCGTCTTTCACTATGCCCCAGGTCAGCGAATTGACGCTGATCGGGCGCGCCACGCGGCGCGCTTCGTCGATTCCGTGGCCGCAATGTTCGAGAGTCCCCCGCCGGCTCGCATCAACTACTACGTCACCGCTTCTCCTGAGGAATACTTTCGCGCACTCGGCTTGGACTTCTTCCTGCTCCCTTCTGGGCGCGGACAGGCTGCCGGAGGCAATGCGCTCCCCGACGCCGGAGTCCTCCTCGCCGGTGACCCTGCCCAAGGAGAGTTATACCGGCACGAGCTAGTGCACGTCGCGCTTGGCAATCGAACGAAGCTGGGATTTGTAAACGAAGGGCTGGCAGCGTGGCTTGGTGGCTCGCGCGGGCTCAACGCAACGCAGTTGTATGCCAAGCTCGCGGACTTCCAGCGCACGTACGGCCAAGTGACATTCGCGACGCTTGTCCGTGACAAGCTGAGCGTTCCGCACGACCCGGTCGCTTCGTCTGATGCATGGTATGCCTCGGGTGCGCTCGCGTGCGAGCACGTGTATCGACGCGCAGGAACGGCCGGACTGCGTACGCTGGCCGACGCTGCAAACGTCGACGCATTTTTTCGTGTGCTGGTCAACTTGCTCGGACTTCCCGAGGCTGGACCCGCACTCGATGCATGGTGGCGCACCGCGGCTACTTCAAACTCCGGACGACGCCCATAGGTGCGTAACTCCGCTCACCGTGCCTAACGAGCGTTGCTGCAGACAAGGCAAGGCGGTACGCTGTGCAACTACGCGGTGCTCCGCACCGCGCAGTTCACAGCTGATTTATGAGAGCCTTTGCAGCAGAACGCAGCGCTATACGACGATCACATCGTTGAACCTGAACAGATGACGCGGACTGAGAGGAGGTCACTTGGATAACGCTCGTGGACTGACACACGCCGGCATCGTACTGGCTGCGTATCTGGCAGGTGGTGCGCTCTACGCCCAGGCGGCTGGTGACAGTGCGGGCGCGCGTCCGGACCCGCGCCGCATCGAGCATTTCCTTCGCCCGGTTGGGCGCGTCGTTGGCCAGCCCGACACTGGGCTTTCGCTCACGCAGCGCA
>CAZPON010000030.1:0-16843 GCA_964588045.1 uncultured Gemmatimonas sp. | reverse complement strand
GCGTCGAGGATCTGCACCTGCGGGGGAACGGGGACCGCCCGGGCCACGGTGCCGGTCACCACGGTCGTTGCGCCACCGGTTGGCGCGAACGTCGAGGGAACCTGCGGATCGTCGGTACCACATGCAGTCGCCAGCGCGATCGCCGCGACGAGAGATATACGGACAACGGCGCGATGCGCCTTGATACGAAGGGTGAAACGCGACATTCGCTTGAGTTCGAGTGAGAAACGGTTGCGACAGGGTTTCCGCTTTGCTGCACCGGCGGCCAATATTGGTGGATGCGCATTCCCGTGGAGAGCTACCGCCTTCCGAACGGCCTGCATGTGGTGCTCTCTGAAGATCACACGGCGCCCATCGTAGCGGTCAACCTGTGGTATCACGTCGGCTCCGCCAACGAACGGCTGGAGCGGACGGGTTTTGCCCACCTGTTCGAGCACATGCTGTTCCAGGGCTCGGAGCACGTCGAGGCCAACGAACACTTCGAGCTTGTCCAGCGTGCTGGCGGCACACTGAACGGGTCGACCTGGCTCGACCGCACCAACTACTACCAGACGCTCCCCTCCAACCAGTTGGAACTGGCCCTCTGGCTGGAGGCGGACCGCATGGGTCGCTTTCTGCCCGGACTGACACAGCAGAAGCTGGACACCCAACGCGATGTCGTGAAAAACGAGCGCCGTTGGTCTGTGGACAACCAGCCCTACGGCACATGGTGGGAGAAGCTTCCGGCACTCTGCTTCCCGGAGGGACATCCCTTCCACCACTCGCTCATCGGATCGATGGAGCACCTGTCGGAGGCCACCCTCGACGACGTCGCGGCCTTCTTCAGCACTTATTACACCCCAGACAACGCCGTGTTGACCATCACCGGCGATCTGGATCGATCCGAGGCGATGCGCTGGGTGGCACAGTACTTCGGGCCGATCCCGAAGGGTGGTCCGCGCCCGCCGCTGCGTGACATGACCGTGCCGGACACCTTCGGAACGACCCGGCGGGAGGTCGTGACGGACGCCGTGGCCCTTCCCCGGCTTTTCGTGGCCTCCCGAACGCCCGTTTTTGGCAGCGAGGGCTACTACCCTGCCAGCCTGGCGGCGGCCATCCTCGGGTTGCGCACCGGCAGCCGGCTGGAGCAGTCGCTGGTTCGCACCCAGCGCGTGGCGTCGCAGGCCAGCGCCTTCACGTACGACCTTGCCAAGGGAAGCGACCTCTTGGTCGTCGATGCCACGGCGCACGGAGATGTCAGTGCCGAGTGCCTGGAGACCGCAGTAATCGCCGAACTCGACCGGATGCACCGGGACGGCGTCACCGAGGCAGAGGTCGCGCGCGCGTGCGCGCTCATCGAAACGAGCTTTGTCGTGAGCGTCCAATCGGCGGCCGAGCGCGCGGATCAGCTTTCGCGTTTCGCGACGTACTTCAACGATGCCGGACTCGCCAACGAACAGGTCGCCCGGTATCAGGCGGTCACCGCAGCCGACGTCACGCGACTGGCTGCCGAGCGGCTCGGTCCCGACAATCGCGCGCTGCTGCTGTACGTGCCTGGAACGGATGCCGAGGCCGGATCCGATGCGACGAACGATGGTGTGGCGGTGACCGCATGACCGCGGCGCCGTTGCCGTCGTTACGGCCTTCGCCCGGAACCCCGCGCCCCTATCGTTTTCCGCCGTTCGAGACCCGCGTCCTTCCCAACGGGCTGCGCATCGTCGTTGCGCCCATCCACGCGTATCCGGTGGTGACGATCCTGGCTGTCATCGAGGCGGGCGCCACGAGAGATCCGCGTCATGCCGAGGGCGTGGCGCAACTGGCTACGCGGGCGCTCAATGAAGGCACGCGGACAATGACCGCGCTCGAGTTGGCCCAGCGTCTCGAAATGCTGGGCAGCACGCTCGATACCGGCGCCGACTGGGACTCGGCTATCGTGCAGCTCACGGCGCTCGCCTCGCGCGTCGAGGATGGATTTGCCGTGCTGGCTGAAGTGCTGAGTGAGCCCGCATTTCCCGAGCACGAACTCGGGCGGTTGCGCGCCGAACGCCTGTCCGATCTCGCGCAACTGCGGGCCGAACCGCGCGGGCTGGCCGACGTGTACTTCTCGCGCCTGCTGTATTCGGCCGAGTCGCGCTTTGCGCGCCTCGCCGGCGGTGACGAGGCGAGCGTGGCGCGCATCACGCGCGAGCGCGTGGCCGCGTACCATGCGGCGTACTTCCGGCCCAATGCCACCGCGCTGATGATCGCGGGCGACATCACGGTCGACGATGCCGTGCGGCATGCCGCGCGTTGCTTCGGCGAGTGGGGCGGCAGCGCTCCGGCTGTCTCGGAGCCCGTCGACGCGCAGCGGTTCGGCGACGCCCGCGTGCACATCGTGCACAAGTCCGCTGCCCCACAATCTGAATTGCGCGTCGGTCATGTCGCCGTGCCGCGCCAGCACGAGGACTATTTCCCGCTGGTGGTGATGAATGCCATTCTGGGTGGCCTGTTCTCCTCGCGGCTCAACCTCAACCTGCGCGAAGAGCACGCCTACACGTACGGTGCGCATTCGGCGTTCGATTGGCGGCGCGCGGCGAGTCCGTTCGAGATCTCGACGGCGGTGGAAACTGCCGTCACGGCCGACGCGCTGCGCGAGATCATGACCGAGTTCACGCGCATTCGCGAGACGCCGGTGAGCGACGCCGAGTTGTCACTGGCCACCAGCTACCTCATCGGCGTCTTTCCGATCCGGTTCGAATCGACAGCGGAAGTCGCCGGCGGCCTGGCGAATGTCGAGATCTTCCGCCTCCCGTCCGACTACTTCGACACCTATCGCGATCGCGTGGGGGCGGTGACGGCGGACGATGTGCTGCGGGTCGCGCGCACGCATCTTGATCCGTCGCGCCTGCAGGTCGTGGTGGTCGGCGATGCCGAGGCCGTGCGCGAGCCGCTCACCGCGCTTGGCGTGGGCGCGGTGTCCATTTACGATCCGTCCGACGCCGACGAACCCGCCGCGTCATCCGATCGCGCTTCCTGAGCTCCGTTCCCTCGACTGAATCCAGTGCCCGCCAAGAAAAGCCGCAGTACCGCGACCGCTGCCACGTCCTCACGCGTCTCGCCGTTGTACGAGGTGCGCCGGTCGCGCATCCAGGGTCGCGGTGCCTTCGCGCTTCGCCCCATCCGCAAGGGTCAGCGCATCGACCAATACCTGGGACAGCACATCACGCACGAAGAAGCCGATCGTCGCTACGACGACAACGACGGACGTCACCACACCTTCCTGTTCGTGCTGAACGAGGACACGGTGATCGACGCGCGCTACGGGGGCAACGACGCGCGGTACCTCAACCACTCGTGCGATCCGAACTGCGAGTCGATCATCGAGGACGACACGGTCTGGATCAAGGCGATCAAGGCGATCAAGCCGGAAACCGAGCTGGTGTACGACTATCGCTTCGAGTGGCAGGACGAGTTCGAGCCGGTGGACATCCGGTACTACGCCTGCCGGTGCGGAACCGCGAAGTGTCGCGGGACGATCCTGCTGGTGCCTCGCCACCTCCGGTCCACCGTGCGGAAATGGCTGGCGGGTGACGATGTGCCCAAGCCGAACAAGCCGAAGAAGCCGGCAAAGGCGGGGAAGCGGTCGTCAGGGCATCCGCATGTTTCGGAGCGGCACGCCGCCAAGGTGATCAAGCACGGGGCGGGCTCATCACCGCGAAAAACGCGGAAAACCGGTCGGTGAGCACCACGGGGAAGGTGTCGAGCACACGAGCGTATCACGGCCGCGTGATCTCGCTCGACGTCGACGAGGTTCGCTTCCCCGATGGTTCGATCGGCTCGCTGGAGATGGTCCGTCACCCCGGGGCGAGTGCCGTCGTACCCCTGTTGGACGATAGCGAAAACGATCCGCAGGTCTTATTGATCCGTCAGTACCGCTACGCGGCCGACGGGTATCTCTATGAAATCCCCGCTGGTCGATTGGACCACGGGGAATCGCCAATGGAATGTGCCCATCGCGAGCTCGCCGAGGAAACCGGATACCGGGCTGAGCGTGTCGAACATCTGTTCACGATGTTCACAACGCCCGGGTTCACGGACGAGAAGATCCATCTCTTTCTCGCTACGGGACTTACGGCCGGCGATGCACATCGCGAAGCGGACGAATTCATGGAGCTGGTGCCAACCCGGCTGTCGCGGGCGCTGTCCATGATTGAGCGGGGGGAGATCCAGGATGCCAAAACGGCGCTCGCCCTGCTGTACGCTGCCGGATTCAGACTAAGCTGAGCTCGCTTGCCGTAGGGTAGTGTCCTCCGGAAGTGTCCTCAATTAGGGAACAGAAACGGAACTCAATCGGTCATCCTGGGCAGGAGCTTGCGGGATGAAATTGATAACTCCTTTTCCCACAAGCACTTGGGAAAATGTGTTCCGAAGTGTTCCAATCGGTTCCCCAACGGCACGGGGCGTGCTTGATAGGTGGGTGCGAAGGACGATGGCCTGCCGGAACGCCCGGCTGACCTCCCCTTCGCCGTGAACCCTCGGTTCACGTCACTGGAGGCGGAGGACTCGACTGATGGCCGAACTTGCTCGCACGCTCACAACCCAGACTCCCCAGACCGTTCCGGTGCGCGAGCACCTGCGCACGCTCGAGGATGGCGAGGTGGTGTCGGCGTTCCTCAATGGCGAGGAACGTGCGTTCGAAGAGCTGGTCGACCGGTATCAGGGGCGGCTGCTGAACTTCGTGTATCGCACCATTGGCGACCGCGATCGCGCGGAAGACCTGGTGCAGGAAGTCTTCATCCGCGTCTACCGCCACATCGGCCGATTCGATCGCTCCAAGAAGTTTTCCACGTGGATCTACACGATCGCCTCGAACCTGGCGAAGAACGAGCTGCGCAACCGGTCGCGCAATCCACTCGTGCTCTTCCAGACCATCAAGGCGAAGTTCGAGGACGACGAGCGCCCCCTGCAGTTCGAAGACCTGCACTCACGCCCGGACGACCTGTTCCGCAAGCGGCACCTGCGGGAGATGGTGGAGCAGTCGGTGGCCAAGCTGCCGGCGCATCACCGCGAGGTGTTCGTCCTGCGCGAGCTGGAAGGCAAGTCGTACGAGGAGATCGCCGAGATCACGGGCGTCAATCTGGGGACCGTCAAGTCGCGGCTGAATCGGGCCCGCACGGCCTTCGCGGAGATCGTCGCGCCACTGGTGAGATAGCTGGCGGCTGAGATCCGCGAACTCCGAGTAAGAAGTTCGGAGTTTTGCGGGCCGGGGGGATTGCCTCGGAGGGTAGCTGAGCGTATTCGGTATTGGGCGGCGCAATCGGAACTGCGATCTGCGCCGCGGGTATCTTGCCTGCATGCCTCACTGGCGTGCGATTCCCAAACCAACCCCGATGCCGCAGTTGATGGGTCCGATGGACTGTCGCCACTTTCGCAAGAACCACCTCGCGTATCTCGACGACACGCTGTCGGGTGACCAGATGGGCGCTGCACAGCGCCACATTCTCGAATGCGATGCGTGTGCCGGTCATGACACCATGGTGCGGCGCTCGCTGATGGTTGCGAGGAACATCCCGACCATCGAACCGTCGGCGGCGTTTCAGGCACGGTTGAACGCGCGCCTGGCCGAATGTCGCGAGGCACGGCAGGCGGCGCGCGAAGTGAGTGCGTCCGAGGTGCCGGCGGAGCGATCGGTGCACACCGCAGTTGGCCGGCCGGCGTGGCGCTCACCGCGCACGCTGGCAACGCTCGCCGCGAGCGCTGTACTCGGCACCCTCGTGTGGCGAGGTCTGGCCGTTCCGGAGGCGCCGCTGGTGGCGATGCAGCCGGTCATTGCGTCGAAGCCGGCGCATCCCGAAGTGCGCTTCGCATCGCCGGCGCTGCTGCAGGCCATGGCGCCGGGAAGCCCGGTCTGGGGTGCGGCAATGATCATCGATGAAATGCCGACGCAATTCGTGAATGTCGATTACTCGATGGTGGCCGACGGCCAGGCGGGTCGGCCGTACTGAGTACCGGGCCGCATGAGCCCCCGGCCGAAGACTGTTTTCCTCGGCTTCGGCACGCCCGTCACGGTATCTTGTACACATGCCGCGCGCCGCTGCCACGACCTCCCGGGAAGCTTCGCCCCTTCGCACCGTTCAGGCGGCGGTGCAGGCACAGGCGTTCGCGCCCGTGTACTACCTGTTCGGCGACGATGATTACCTGAAGGATGGTGCGGTGCGCGACCTGCTCGACGCAGCCATCGATCCGTCGACGCGCGACTTCAACTGCGAGATTCGACGCGGCACCGAGATGGATGCGGAAACGCTCGGGAGCCTGCTCGCCACGCCACCAATGCTGGCACCGCGCCGCGCCGTGGTGTTGCGCGACGTCACCGCGCTCAAGAAGGCGGCACGAGTGCAGCTCGACCGATACCTGGTGCGACCGGCCAGTGATACGCTGCTGCTGCTCACCAGCCCGGCCGGCACGAAGCCGGATGCGGCCCTGGTGCAGGCATCGACCGCGCTGGATTTCGCGCCACTGTCTCCTGAACGTGTCCGCAAGTGGATCACCCATCATGCGGCGACGACGTTGACGATCGGCATCAGCGACGAGGCCACGGCGCTGCTGCAGCAGGCCGTCGGCAACGACTTGCACCTGCTGGCCGCGGAACTCGACAAGTGCGCGAGTTTCGCACTGGGTGCGCGCGACCGCGACGGCGGTGATGCGGCAACACCTCCCGCCATCGACACGGACGCCGTCAGTGCGGTGGTTGGCGTGCGACGCGGCGAAACAGTGACCGACCTGCTCGATGCGGTGGCGCGGCAGGATGCGTCGGCGGCCATCGCGCTGGTTGGTCACGTGCTGGGCCAGCCCAAGGTGACGGGGGTACAGGTCGTGATGATGCTCAGCACGCAGGCGTTCGCGCTGTCGTTCGGCCGCGCCCGACGGGATGCAGGCGTGCCAACCAATCGCCTGCCGACCGAGTACTTCGCGTTTCTCAAGGAAACCGGTGGCTACCCGGGCCGTCCGTGGGGCGAGGCCGCGTCGGCCTGGACGAAAGTGACGGATCAGTGGAGCGCGGGCGCCTGTGAACGCGCCCTGTCGTTGCTCCTCGACGCCGACATCGCCCTCAAGGAAACGACCGTGTCGAACACCGAACAGACGTTGATGTCACTCGTGCTCTCGCTGTGCGCGTTGCGCGGCCGCAAGCGGAGCAACGCCGCATGACGACAGGCAACCTGTGGCGCATCCTGGGGTGCGCGTTGGTGGCCGCCGTCCTGCAGCTCCCGCTCGCCGGGCGTTCCGATGCGCAGGTATCGGCCGGCGTGACATCGGCTGTGGGACGCGCGCGCTCGATGCTGGACGGTGGCAACGGCGTCGCGGCACGGACACTGCTCGATTCCCTGGTCGCGCGCACGCCCCATGGTTCCGACGACATGGCCGAAGCGCTGTTCTGGCGCGGTGCGCTCAGTGAGCGCGCATCAGACGGTGAGCGCGACTGGAAGCGCCTCGTGGTGGATGTGCCGCTGTCGCCACGCGTACCCGATGCATTGATGCGCCTCGGCGAGCTGGAAATCCTGCGTGGACGCCCTGACGTGGCGCGCGCGCACTTCGAGCGGATCGTGCGCGACTTCGACGATGCGCCGCAGCAGGCCAGGGCCATGGTGTGGATTGCCCGCAGTTATTTCGAGGAGCGCGACCTTCCGCACGCGTGTGAGACCGTGACTGCCTTGAAGGCGGGCGTCGTACCGGAAGGGGAGCTGCGACTGCAGACGGAGGAAATGCACAACCGCTGCCAGGCGGCCGCTGCGGCGACAAGTACCACGCCCGCCACGTCAGGTGCAGCGCCGGCCGCAGCCGGCAAGGCGCGATACAGCATCCAGTTCGCCGCCTATGACACGCGCAGTCAGGCCACCGCCCTGGTGCAACGGCTCGCGAAGCGCGGCATCACGGCGCGCATCGATGGCGACCGCAAGCCGTTCCGCGTGCGGCTTGGGCGCTACACCACCAAGGCCGACGCGAACGCCGCGCTGGCACGACTGAAGAAGCAAGGACAGACGGGCATCGTGGTGGAGCTCGGAACATGAGCGGAGCGGCCAACGCCACGCCGCTGATGCAGCAGTACCGGGAGATCAAGGCGCGACACCAGGACGCGATCCTTTTCTTCCGGATGGGCGACTTCTACGAGATGTTCTACGACGATGCGGAGACCGCGTCGCGTGTCCTCGGGCTGACGCTCACCGCGCGCAACAACGGCGGCGCCGCCGACGTGCCGCTGGCCGGCATCCCGGTGAAAGCGGCGGCCGAGTACCTGCGCCGCCTGGTGGGTCAGGGACATCGGGTTGCCGTGTGCGAGCAGGTCGAGGATCCGAAGCTGGCCAAGGGGCTGGTGAAGCGCGAAGTGATCGAGACGATCACGCCGGGCGCCGTGTTTGCCGACGACCTGCTGGACGGCGCGCGCGCGAACTATGTCTGCGCGATCGCGAGTGGACGCGACACGGCGCGTGATGGTGATCGCGCGCTGACCGGCATTGCCGCCGCCGACCTGTCCACCGGCGAACTGCGACTCACGTTGGTCGCGACGGCGGATGCCCCGGCGATGCTTGCCCGACTCGCACCGCGCGAACTGCTGGTGGTGCGTGGCGCCCCGGCCGAAGTCCTGGCGCCGATGCTCCAGGTGGCCGACCAGGCGCTGGTGACGGAACGCGAGCCGTGGGAATTCGACGCGCAAATGGCGGCCGATGAACTCACGCGCCAGTTCGACGTGCGCGGACTCGACGGCTTCGGCCTGGGCAGCGATGACGGCGCAGCCATCGGTGCGGCCGGCGCACTGTTGCGATACCTGCGCGAACTGCAGCCGGGCGGATTGCCGCACCTGGCGCGGCCCATTGTGGAACGCGCCGGCGGCGTGATGCCGCTCGATGAAATGACGCGCCGCAATCTCGAGCTCGTCGAATCGCTGCGCGGCGGTGAACTGGCCGGCACGCTGCTGTCCGTGCTGGATCGCACGGCGACGCCGATGGGCCAGCGCCTGCTGCGGCAATGGCTGCTCGCGCCATTGATGGAGCGCACCGCAATCGAGCAACGGCTCGACGCGGTCACGGTCCTTGTGCGCGATCCGGTGGGACGCGCCGCGTTGCGCGAGGCGCTGGATGGTGTGCGTGACATCGAGCGCCTGGCCAGCAAGGCCGCCGCCAACCGGGCCACGCCACGCGAACTGCGGGCACTCGGCGATTCACTCGCCCGTTTGCCGCGCGTGGCCCGCGCGGCGCGCAGCGTGCGCGATCACGTGTCGCAGGGCACGGCGCACGGCGGCGTGCTGGGCATGCTGCTGGCGGAATGGGATGACGGCGCCGATTGCGCCGAACGACTCACGCGCATGCTGGTGGAGCGTCCGCCACTGGCCATCGGCGAGGAGGATACCATCGCGCCCGGTATCGACGCCGAGCTGGACGAACTGCGCGCCCTGCGCGATGGCGGCAAGGACGCCATCGCCACGATCCAGGCGGACGAACGCGCGCGCACGGGCATCGCGTCGCTCAAGGTGGGCTTCAATCGCGTGTTCGGGTACTATCTCGAGATTTCGAATGCCAACAAGCACCTGGTACCCGCCGACTACCAACGCCGGCAGACGCTGACGGGCGCCGAGCGGTACGTGACGCCGGCGCTCAAGTCGTACGAAGAGAAAGTCCTTACGGCGGCCGAGCGTATCGAAACGCGCGAACGGGAGCTGTTCGAAGCGTTGCGGCGCGAAGCGGGCATGGCGATTGCGCGCTGGCAGGCGGTGGCGCGTCGCGTGGCCATGCTCGACGTGCTGGGCGCGTTCGCCGATGTGGCGGAGCGCGAGCAGTATGTGCGTCCCGAGCTGCACGATGGGTTCGAACTGGAGATCACTGCCGGACGGCATCCGGTGGTCGAGCGCATGATGGCGCGCGAAAAGTTCATTCCCAACGACCTCGTGCTGACCGACGATGCACGGTTGATCGTGCTCACCGGCCCCAACATGGCGGGCAAGAGCACGATCCTGCGACAGATCGGGTTGATCCAGTTGCTGGCGCAGGTGGGCGCGTATGTGCCCGCGCGACGGGCGCGACTGCCGGTCGTCGACCGGTTGTTCACGCGCGTTGGCGCGAGCGACAACCTGGTGCGCGGACAGAGCACGTTCATGGTGGAGATGAGCGAGACCAGCGCGATTCTCCACACGGCCACCGCGCGATCGCTGGTGCTGCTGGACGAGATCGGTCGCGGCACGAGCACGTACGACGGCGTGTCGATCGCGTGGAGCGTGAGCGAGCACCTGCACGATGCCATCGGCTGCAAGACCGTGTTCGCCACGCACTATCACGAGCTCACGCAACTGGCGAACGAACTGCCGTGCGTGCGGAACTTCACGGTGGCCGTGCGCGAAGTGGGCGACCAGGTGCTGTTTCTGCATCGACTGGTTCCCGGTGGTGCCGATCGCAGCTATGGCATCGAGGTGGGCCGCCTGGCCGGCTTGCCGGCGGCGGTGATCACCCGCGCGAAGGAAGTGCTCGCGCTCCTCGAAGGGGAAGGCGAGCAGATGGCGGCCCGACTTACCACCGACGCGCACGCGGTGCCGCGCAGCGCGACCCGGCGTGGTCCGCGCATGGTGCGACCCGGCGCGCCGGCGGCGCAACTGGGATTCTTCGGCGATGGGAGTGTTCCAGCCGCAGCCGATCCGGCGGTGACCAAGCTGGCCGATGCGGTCACCGCCATGGAACCCGACAACATGACGCCACTCGAGGCGCTCACGGCGCTCTCGAAGCTGAAGAAAGAGCTGGGTGGCAGTCGGGTGAACGGCGTCGAGTGAAGCCGACCAAGGCAGAGCTGGCGGCTGCCGTGCATCGCACGGTGCCCGATCTCGTGGCGCCTGGGCTGCGGGTGCTGTTCTGCGGCATCAATCCCGGGCTCTACACGGCGGCGATCGGACATCACTTCGGCCGGCCGGGCAACCGCTTCTGGCCGGCGTTGCATGGCGCCGGATTCACACCCCGACTGTTCGCGCCATGGGAAGAGCGGGAACTCCTGCCGCTGGGGATGGGGATCACCAACATGGTCGCGCGGACCACCGCATCGGCCGCGGAACTCTCGCCCGATGAATACGTGGCCGGTGGCGAACAATTGCGCGTACTGGTGCAGCGTGTTCAACCGCTGGTCGTGGCATTCCTCGGCATCGGTGCCTACCGCACCGCGTTCTCGCGACCGAAGGCCGTGCTCGGCCTGCAGCCGGAACGCATCGGTGAATCAGCGCTCTGGGCGCTTCCCAGCCCGAGCGGCCTCAACGCGAATCACCAACTGGCCGACCTCGTGCAATTGCTCGGTGAGCTGCGCGCCTGGACCGAATCACGCGCACCATTTCCACCGGGCGCCGGTGCGCTGTAGCTTCCACTCCCGTCCTTCGATTTCTCGCCGAGCGTATCATGGCCATCCTGTCTGCGTTGCGTCGTTCCCGAGCCGTTGTCACGGCGGTGCTGCTGGTGTCCGTGGGCTTCATCGGCACGGCCGGCGCGTTCGGTGCCTGCGGCAAGGAAGTACCAGCCGCCGACGCGTCGAGCGCCGACACGACGTCGATCGCACGTACGCCGACCTATGCCTTCGATGTCGTGGCGACCTATCCGCACGATGTGCTCGCGTACACACAGGGGCTGCAGTGGTTCGACGGACGCCTCTTCGAGAGCACCGGCGTGGTGGGCACGTCGGGCATTCGTGAAGTGGAGCTCGCGACCGGGCGCGTCATCCGGAAGCAGGACCTCGAGACACCACATTTCGGTGAAGGGATCGTCATCCTTGGCGACAAACTCTACGAGCTCACGTGGACGAGTGGCAAGGCCTTCGTGTTCGACTGGAAGACCTTCAAGCGCACCGGTGAGTTCACGTATGAAGGGGAAGGATGGGGACTCACCACCGATGGCACGTCGCTGATCATGAGCAATGGCACATCGCAAATCGTATGGCGCGACCCGAAGACATTCCACACGACGAAGTCGATCACCGTCACCGACCACGGTACGCCGGTGGAAAAGCTGAATGAACTGGAATGGGTGAAGGGCGAGATCTGGTCGAACGTCTGGCAGAGCGACCAGATCGCGCGCATCGATCCAGCCACCGGGAACGTCCTGGGGTGGATCGACCTGTCGGGGATCCTGCCGGCGCTCGATCGCACAGGCAAGGAAGATGTGCTCAATGGCATCGCCTACGACGCCGAGAAGGACCGCTATTTCGTGACGGGCAAGTACTGGCCGAAGCTGTTCGAGATCAAGCTCAGGCGGCGCAGTTGAGAATCAGCGCAATCGCACGATCGCGTAGCGCATCGTCGACGGCAGCGCCGTACCGTTGGCGGCGAGGCTGATCAGCGTATTGCGGCCGGGCGTGATGCTGAAGCGCAGGTAACTGCTGGTGCCCCCCGCCAGTGCGATGCGCTGCGGTACGCCGCTCTGGAGCGCGCGCGCGTTGATTGGATAGACGCCCAGCGGGAGGCCGCCAGCGAGCCGCAGCCCCGGATAGACACTGCGCAGGTTCCACGCCGGAATGGTGTAGCGCGCGTCGAGCGATGACGTCGTGGCCGGCGGGAAATCGTCGGCGATGAGGGACACCGTCCAGTCGCTCAGGTAGTCGGCGAACATGGACGTGCCGCCCAGCACGTTGGCCAGGTTGTTGCGCCCCGCCATCGTGGAGTTGACGACTGCCCGATAGAACGCCGCTTCGCCGCCCGCGCCCTGACGACCGGCTGCAAAGCGGAGGAAGCTCCAGGACGCGCCACGGGTGGCCAGCGAGTCGTTCGGGGCATACGGCGAGTTGAGTTCCGGATTGATGAGGTACGTGTACAGGCGCGAGAGATTCTGCGAACCGAAGTTGCTGAACAGCGTCGACTGCGCCTGCAACTGCGTCAAGCCAAGGTTCTGCCGCGAGGTATAGCCCGTCATGCGGTAGAACAGCAGTTCCTCGGCGGTGTGCGCGAGGGCCTCGTCCAGCCACGATTCCTCGTTCGGAACCGCCGTGGTGTTCACGTACAGGCGACGCCCCGAATTGATGAGGTGCTCGAACTCGTGCGCGATGGTGCCAAGGTTGAGCGTGGTCACCTCGGTCTTGCTGCGCCGATTGTTGTTGACCGTGCCATCGGGGTCGGGCACGAGCAGGTAGAACATCTCGGCTTCGTTCGACGACGGGCAGGCCTGGAAGCCCGTGCGGGCCGTCTTCGGGTACAGGTCGCGCGCGAAGAAGAAGCCGCCGATCGTGTAACTGTTCGTCGACGGCGGCGTGAGCGAGTTCACGTGCTTCGTGTAGAACAGGATCACCTTGCCGTGACCGCTGACATTCGATGGCGCGCCGAAGGCGGTCGTGTCCATCGGATAGACCAGCGTATCGAACGTCGCGGCGATGGACGCGTACTCGGCATCCGTGTAGCCACCGGCTGGATTCTCGTTGTCGGCGACCACGATCGACTTCGTGCCGACGGCCGCGACGCGGGAGACGCGATTGCTGGGATTCGTGCACGCCTGGCTGGGGTTGGCGTTGAGCGTGATCGCGTCACCCACTTTCGGCTCGGCCCGCAGTGCGGCCATGCCTGTGCGTTCGACGTGCCACGCCCGGGCGGCGTCCACCAGCGGGGCCAGCTCACGGCGTGCCGCGTCGCGCCGCGCGAGTTCGACAACGAGCGGAATGCTGGACGCAGCGCTCGGGGCGTCCATGTCGACCACTGATTGCGCTGGCGCGGTCAGTGCGGCCGTACCCGGATTGCTGGTTCCCGTGCCCAGGACGTCGACCGACGTGACCGAGCCGAACGACGTTGACGTGGAGATGAGGGTAAGCGCGTATTCAGCGCTGACTCCACCGTTGACCAGCGGCGCGGTGACGCACGCGCTGACCCCGGTGGCATCGGGGAGCGGCGAATAGACTTCGCCGACCGCGAGCTGGCGCGCGACGACCGGTCCGCACACCGAGGAGCCCGCTGGGCCGACGCTCACGACCACGGTGTCGGCTCTGCCACTGACGTCGGCCACGATCCGTCCCGTGCCCTGGCCGACGGCCGTCACCAGACCTGCGCTGGACACGGTCGTGACGACCGCATCGAGCGTGGAGAAGGTGACCGTTTGCCCGGTGAGGTCGTTGCCGAACTGATCGCGCGCCGACGCACGGATGCGAACCGTGTCCCCGAGCCCGAGAAAGGCCCGGTCTGGCGTCGCCACAACGCTGGCGGCCGTGCCGGCCGTGGCGGTTGCCGTGAAGACAACGGGCGACACCCCGTTCACCTGCGCCGTGAGTCGGTACGTGCCAGCCACCGTGCCGAGGGTCCAGGTGGTGCGTGCGACGCCGTCGCTGTTGCTGGTGGATGAGCCGGGGGTCGCGACGCCGGCGCCGACGGCAGCATCCCAGTCGACGCGCGCGCCCGAGATCTTATTACCGGACGCATCGGTCACCACGACCGAAAGCGGTATGGCAAGCGCGCTGCCCACCTGCGCCGTCTGGCTGTTGCCGCCCTGCAAGTGCATCGCCGCAGGCGTGGCCGAGGGACCGGTCGTCGCGTCCTTCCGGCAACCGGCCATCAGCACGGCCGCGACGGCCACGCGAGCCAGGAGCGACGTCAGCCGGACGGCCTCGTGCCACGAATTTCCCAAACCGGTCATGCAACCCCACCAACGGACGGATGAAAAGGACCTGATCGCTGTCTCCAAAGATACCGCTGCCGTCGCACCACGGCTGTAGATTCCACACATGTTCCAAGCGGGGTTCCCACCACCGCGTGCCAGGCGCCGGCGGGGCGTGCCGCGAAACGGCGCGGCGCGCCTCCTCCTGCTGACCCTCGTCACGCTGGGCTGTTCCGAGCGTGCACGCCCTGGCCGATCGGCCGCCGACGCTTGGTGGCAGGGTGGCCAGCCGGACGAGCCGCCCCAGATGCTCAACGAATCGCTGCCGTTTCAGTATCCCGTGGCCCAGTACCTGCGGCGGATGCAGGGGAACGTGACGTTGCGACTGTTCGTGGACGCCGCCGGTCAGGTCATCGACGACAGCACGCGAATCGAGCGGCCCTCGGGAGTGACGGCCTTCGATTCGGCCGCGCTGGCGGGCGCCGCGCAACTGCGCTTCCGACCTGCCCGGCGCCGCGGCGCCGCGATTGCTGTTGCGATGCTCTTTCCCGTGCACTTCCGGCATCCCGAGCTGCCGACATTACCAGGAGACTCCTTGTGAGTCTTCGCCGCGCGCACGGATCGACCCTTCCTGCCCGATTTCCATCCTCCTGACATGGCCACGACCCTGACCGACCTCGCGTCGACCGAACCGACCTCGCCTGAAGAACACGTCCGGCACCGTCGTCCCTACGGTTCCGTGCTGGAGACCATTGGCTGGACGCCGCTGATTCGCCTCACGCGACTGGCGAAGGGAATTCGCACGCCACTGTACGGAAAGGCCGACTTCTTCAATCCGGGTGGCAGTGTGAAGGACCGCATCGGCCTGCCGATGATCGAAGCGCACGAGCGCGACGGTACCCTGAAGCCGGGGGGCATCATCGTCGAAGCAACGAGCGGCAACACCGGTGTGGGACTGGCCATCGCGGCGGCGCTCAAGGGTTACAAGTGCATCTTCACGATGCCCGACAAGATGTCGCAGGAGAAAGTGCGCCTGCTCAAGGCGTTCGGGGCCCAGGTGATCATCACGCCGACGGCGGTGCCGCCCGACCATCCGCAGAACTATGTGCAAACGGCCAAGCGCATCGTGCGTGAGACGCCGGGCTCGGTGCTGGCCGGCCAGTTCGAGAATCCGGCGAATCCCGCCGCGCACGAAGCCACCACCGGCCCCGAGCTGTGGGAACAGACCGAGGGACGCATCACGCACTTCGTCGCGTCCGCCGGCACCGGAGGCACGGTGTCCGGCGTCGGGCGCTACCTCAAGTCGAAGAATCCGGCCATCAAGATCATCGCCGCCGATCCGCAGGGATCGGTGCTGGCCGAGTTGTGGCGCAGCAAGGGCGAGGGGCATCCCGTTGGCGCGCCGTACAAGGTCGAGGGCGTGGGACAGGACTGCGTGCCGGTGACGCTCGACATGAACGTGATCGATGAGTTCATCACGGTCGGCGACAAGGACGCGTTCACGATGGCCCGCAAGCTCACGCGCGAGGAAGGCATCTTTGTGGGCGGTTCGGCGGGACTCATCGCGCATGCCGCGCTCAACGTCGCGCGTCGTCTCGATGATCCCAACGCATACGTCGTGACGTTCCTGTGCGACACCGGCGAACGCTACCTGAGCAAGGTGTTCAACGACGAATGGATGCGCGAGAACCAGATGCTGGATGTGTCACCGACGTCCATCGAAGCCGTGCTCGGGCACAAGGATTCGAGCGCGCCGGCAATCGTGAGTGTCGCCCCGGGCGCCACCGTGCGGCAGGCGATTCGGTTGATGGCGCTGCACAACGTCTCGCAGGCGCCGGTGATGGACGGCACGGTGTGCATCGGCAGCGTGGCGGAATCACAGTTGACGTCGCGATCGCTGGCCGAGCCGAAGGTGCTGGACGAGACGGTGAGCGACGTGATGGACCAGCCCTTCCCGACGGTGGAGAGCAACCAGGCCGTGGAGAGCGTGGCGAAGCTCCTGTCCAAGTCGAACCGCGCGGTGCTGATGAAGAAAGACGGCGTGGTGCAGGGCATCGTGACGCGCTTCGACGTGCTGGAATACCTGATGCATCGCTAGTGGAGACAGAAGACTGGAGATGTAAAGACGGGAGACGTCTACTGGTTGTCTCCCGTCTCCCGTCTTCATTCTCCCGTCTTGATTTCACGGCACCACCACCAGGCCCGCCGCACCACCCAACTCGTCGTCCACATGCACCAGACCCCGCGGTGCGCGCCACTCGCCGCCGTTCACACGAATCGCCACGCGATGCGTTCCGGAT
>CAZPON010000029.1:0-17384 GCA_964588045.1 uncultured Gemmatimonas sp. | reverse complement strand
ACGGCCAGTTCGTCGGCGCCGATCGGGTCGCCGATGATGGGGCCGTGGACCTGCGGTACGAGATGGTGCCCTACACCGCACCCGAACTCATTGCCATTGCCGAGAAGGAATACGCGTTCAGTCTCAGTGAAGCCAAGAAGGCGGCGCGCGAGATGGGCTTCGGCGACGACTGGAAGGGCGCGATGGAGAAGGTGAAGAACACGTACGTCGAGCCGGGGAAGCAGCCCGACCTCATACGCGACCTGGCGCGTCAGGCCGAGGCGTTCTTCGACCAGCACGACTGGATCACGATCCCCGCCTTGGCCCGCGAAGACTGGCGCATGGAGATGATGGCGCCCGAGCGCCAGCGCGTGGCGCCGTTCTTCCTTGGCGGCGAGATGATCCAGGTGTCGTATCCCACCAACGACATGACCGACGAGGAGAAGCTGATGAGCCTGCGGGGCAACAACCCGCACTTCTCGCACGCCACCGTCTTTCACGAACTGAATCCGGGCCATCACCTGCAAGGCTTCATGACGGCGCGCTACAACTCGCACCGCCGGCAGTTCTCGACGCCGTTCTGGAACGAAGGCCAGTCACTGTACTGGGAGATGTTCCTGTGGGATCGCGACTTCCACGTGTCACCCGAGGACCGCATCGGCGCGCTGTTCTGGCGCATGCATCGCAGCGCGCGCATCATCTTTTCGCTCAACTTCCACCTCGGGAAGATGACGCCGGAGCAGGCGATCCAGTTCCTCGTCGACACCGTGAACTTCGAGCGCGCCAACGCTGAGGGCGAAGTGCGCCGCTCGTTCAACGGCAGCTATTCGCCGTTGTACCAGGCCGCCTACATGCTGGGCGGCCTGCAGTTGCGCGCGTTGTACAAGGAAGCGGTGATGTCGAAGAAGATGACCGATCGCGAATTCCACGACTTCGTCATCCAGTCGGGGCCGATGCCGATCGCCATGTTGCGTGCGCGGTTGCTCAAGCTGCCGCTTACGCGCGAGGGCGCCGCCACATGGCGATTCGCTGACGACATACCACCGCCGCGGCCGTTCCCCGTCAAGACGATGAAGTAGCGGGGCCGCTCGCCGGCGGCGGAAACGACGGCGTGACTCCGAGGTTGTGGAAGATGAACGCGTAGACGTCGGCAGCCTCCTCGATGCCCTTGGTGAGCGAGGAGCTGCCGTGGCCGGATTGCGTCTCGATGCGAATCAGCACCGGCTCGTTGCCGCGATGCGCTTCCTGCAACCGCGCCGCGAACTTGAATGAGTGCGCGGGTACGACGCGATCGTCGTGATCGCCCGTCGTCACGAGGGTTGCCGGATAGCGCACGCCGTCGCGCAGGTTGTGCAGCGGGGAGTACGCGAAGAGGTACTGGAACCCATCCGGCTCCTCGGCCGACCCGTAGTCGGCGATCCAGTTCCAGCCGATCGTGAACTTGTGGAATCGCAGCATATCGAGGACGCCCACTGACGGCAGCGCGACGCGCACCAGATCCGGGCGTTGCGTCATGATGGCGCCCACGAGCAGCCCGCCGTTGGAGCCGCCCTGGACCGCCAGCCGTTCGGGACGTGTGTATCCATTGGCAATCAGCCACTCGGCGACCGCGATAGCATCGTCGAACACGTTCTGCTTCTGTGCCTTCATGCCGGCACGATGCCAGGATTCACCGTACTCGTTGCCGCCGCGCAAGTTGGCTTGCACATACACGCCGCCCTGCTCGAGGAACGCGACGCGCAAGGCGCTGAACGACGGCGGCAGCGAGACGTTGAACCCGCCGTAGCCGTACATCAGCGTGGGGTTGTTGCCGTCGAGTACGAGCCCCTTCCGCGCCACGATGAACGCCGGGACCGTTGTGCCGTCCTTGCTGGTCACGAACACCTGCCGCGTTTCGAACTGGCCAGGATCGAATGGTAGCTTCACGGCGTGCTGCACGAGGCTGGTGCCGTTCGCGATATCGTAGCGGTACACGGTGGGCGGCGCGGTGAACGACGTGAACGTGTAGTACACGGCGCTGGCTGCTCGCTCGCCGTCGAAACCCACCGCCGTGCCAAGTCCGGGCAACTCGATTTCGCGCTCAAGCGCGCCGTTGAGGTGGTGCACGAAGGCGCGTGTGGTGACGTCCTGGAGGTACGTCGCAAAGATGCGACCGCCGGCCACGGTCACGCCGTCCAGCGGTTCGGTGCGCTCCGCCAGGACCGTCGTCCAGTTCGATTCGTCCGGCGCGGCCGGGTCGATTCGCACGACACGACGATTCGACGCGTGTCGGTTGGTCACCACGAGCAATTGGTCGCCGATGTTGTCAAGCACGCCCATCTCGTCGTCGAACTCACTCCAGACCGGCGTGAACGCGGCGTTCGGCATGCGCAGGTCCATCAGCGAGACGGCTGTGCCATCCTTGCCCTTGCCGCGATCGCTGATGTACAGCACCGCGAACCGTTCATCCTCGGTGGTCACGACCTGATGAAAGCGCTGCGGGTTGTCGCGGTCCTCGTAGACGAGTCGATCGTCGGACTGCGGCGTGCCGAGCGCGTGATAGAACACCTGATGATGTTCGTTCATCGAGGAATACGCGGCAGCCTTGTTGTCCGGTGCCGGATATCGGCTGTAGAAGAATCCGTCACCGAACCAGGCGATGGCCGAGACCTTCACCCATTCGATGCGATCAGGCAATTCCGCGCGGGTGGCCAGGTCGATCACCCGGATCTGCTGCCAGTCGGACCCCGACGTGCTCACCATGTACGCGATGCGATGACCCTGGCCGTCGAATGTGAGCCCGGCTACCCGCGTTGTGCCGTCCGGCGACATGCTGTTGGGATCGAGCAGGACAGTGGGTTCGCCCGTCTCACCCTCCCGGATGTAGTACACGGCCTGGTTCTGCAGCCCCTCGTTCCTGGTGAACAGGTGCCAATGGCGCTTCACCTCAGGCGCCGAGATGCGCGGGTAGTTGACCAGTTCGGTCAGTCGCGCTTTCAGCTGGTGCCGGTACGGGATCTGTTCGAGCCAGGCGAACGTCACGGCGTTCTGGGCCGTGACCCACGCCTTGGTTTCGTCGGACGTGTCGTCCTCGAGCCAGCGAAACGGGTCGGCCACTGCGGTCCCGTGGTACACGTCCACCTGGTCGCCTTTTCGCGTGACCGGATAGGGGAGGTTGCTGGTTTCGAGGGGCAGGGGAGCGGTCACAGGGCAACGGGGTGGGTCGTTTCCGGGGGTGGACCCGTAGAATAGCGGCTGGCGGCCACTGGCGTTGAGCCCGGAATCCCCGTTAACTTTTAAAGCTCCACTTGATTTTGGGGGAGTTTGCAGGGCTTCCCGGGGCCTGCTGCGGTTTGCCGCAGCCGCCCCGGTGGCGACGCCACTACGGTCCCGGCTGGGAGACTTCGCTCCCGTGTCCGCGTCGTGGCCTCTCGCACCGGTTTCGGCACCGCCAGCATTGCGGTCCGGCCGGATTCGTGGCACCCAAATACCGGGCTGGTGCACTGGCCCCGGAGCGATATATGCATCCGTTCATCGAGACGCAGAAAGAGTGGATGAAGGACAACGTGCCCCCGTTTCGTCCGGGCGACACGGTGCGCGTGAACGTGCGCGTGAAGGAAGGCGACAAGGAGCGCGTGCAGGCCTTTGAAGGCGTGTGCATCGCCCGTCGTGGTGGTGGCGTGAGCGAGACGTTCACCGTGCGCAAGATTTCCAACGGCGTCGGTGTCGAGCGTATCTTCCCGCTCCACAGCCCGATGCTCGCCGATATCGTGGTCGTGCGTCGCGGTGCGGTGCGCCGCGCCAAGCTGTACTACCTGCGCGACGTGGTGGGCAAGGCCGCACGCATCAAGGAGCGCAAGGCGCGCGTGGCGCCCGCGAAGTAACGCGCCGTCACGGCGATCGACACGGCGGAACCGCCCGTGGCGCGCTGGAGCCCAATCGAGCGCAGGGTGCGCGCTGAATTCGGGCCGTTGATTGCCGGAGTCGACGAAGTCGGACGGGGCCCGCTTGCGGGCCCCGTTGTCGCATGCGCCATCGTCATGCCGCCGGATCGCCGGGCGCTGGCCGGCGTCGACGACTCGAAGCAACTCGACGCACCAACCCGCGAGCTGTTGACGACGCGCATCCTGGAGCACGCGCTCGCTGTTGCGCTGGGCGCCGCCTCCGTGCGCGAAGTGGACCGGCTGAACATCTACCAAGCCACCGTGCTGGCCATGCAGCGCGCGCTGGCCCGTGCGTCACGGGTGCTCGGCCGCGCACCCGACCACGTCATTGTCGACGGCAAGGCGCTCCGCACACTCGGCGTCCGGCACACGGCCATCGTGAAGGGCGATGCGAAGTGCTACGCCATCGCCTGCGCGTCCATTGTCGCCAAGGTCACGCGCGACCGTCTCATGCACCGGCTGGCCGTGCGGTATCCCGGTTTTTCCTGGGACAGCAATGTGGGCTACGGCACGCCGCAGCATCGTGCAGCGCTGGCGCTGCACGGACTGACGCCGCATCATCGGCGCAGCTTCTGTCTCGAGGACCAGGTTTCGCTGGACCTGGCCCTGTAGAATCTTTCCAAGACTGGGTTCTGGGCTCTGAGCAGTCGCTGGGCTCTGGCTATCTTGCAGTTACTCAACCCTCGTGAACAACCGCGAAGATAGCCAGAGCCCAGCGACTGCTCAGAACCGAGAACCCAGTGTGGGGCTTGCCTTTCCTTCCTCGAGACCAGCCATGACCGCTGTCGACACGTCCGTCTTTCGTCCCGGCCTGCTGAACGGGCAGGTGGCCCTCGTTACCGGGGGCGGCACGGGCATCGGGTTCGGCATCTCACGCTTGCTTGCCACGCTCGGCGCGCATGTCGTGATGGCGAGCCGCAAGCCGGAGCATCTGGCCAAGGCCCTCGACGACATCACCGCCGCCGGCGGGCGCGCCTCGACCACCGTGCTCGACGTGCGCGACCCCGATCGTGTGAAGGCGGCCGTCGATGCCATCGCGGCGGAGCACGGTCGCATCGACCTGCTGGTGAACAACGCGGCGGGCAACTTCTATGCGCCGAGCGCCACGCTGTCGCCGAATGCATGGCGCAGCGTGCTCGAGATCGACCTGTTCGGCACGTTCTACTGCTCGCAGGCCGTGTATCCGCACATGGCGAAGCAGGGTGGCGGCCGCATCGTGAGCACGAGCATGACACTGCACTATCGCGGCTGGCCGCTGATGGCGCACGCGACGGCGGCCAAGGCCGGTGTGGATGCGCTCACGCGCACGCTCGCCGTCGAGTGGGCGCCGCAGCGCATTCGCGTCAACGCGATTGCACCGGGGCCCATTCCCACCGAAGGCGTGCGCAAGGCGTTCACGCCCCCCGCCGACAGCGGTGTGCCCGACGTGTTTGCCGCGGCGGAACGGCACATGGCGGAGTTTGCGGCGAAGGGCATTCCGCTCGGACGCTGGGGCAGTCCGGACGACATCGCCAACATGGTGGCGTTCCTTGCGTCGCCCGCCGGCGACTGGATCACCGGTGCGATCTTCGTGGTCGATGGCGGCGAATGGCTGGCGAAAGCGCCGCGTTGACGTCTTCAGTCTCCCGTCTCCCGTCTTCAGTCTCCCGTCTTCAGTCTCCGTCTTCAGTCTCCCGTCTCCAATCTCCCGTCTTCAAATGTGATGCGCGTCGCAGAGGGCATATGTGAGCGTGATGGGCGTCACTTCCGGATGCCCGGCACCTGCCGACCTTTCTCCGTGTGACCGCGACGATCGCTGCGTGACAGCGGCGGCGCGATCTGACTCTCACTCACACGGAGGACCAATGCGCTCCATCGGATACACACTTTCAGCGGTACTCGCCGCCAGCACGCTCAGCGCCTGCGCCACCAAGGGATATGTCCAGCGGTCACTGGAAGACCAGCGCGTCTCCATGACGCAAACGGCGGGACAGGAGCGCTCCGAGCGCGTGGCGGGCGACAGCGCGCTGCGCACGGACCTCGATGGCGTGAAGGCGGATCTTGCCACGCTCCGCAATGACCTCGCGGGATTGAAGAATGAATTCGGTGCGCGCATCTCTGCAGTGGAAAGCCAGGTGAAGTTTGCGATGCCGGTGCACTTCGGGTTCGACGATGCTGCAGTGCGCGCGGTGGACCATGCGGCCCTGGAGCGTTTCGCACAGGTGGCGGCCAGGCACTACCCGGGCGCCATCATCACGATCGAAGGCTTTGCCGATCCGGCCGGCAGCACGCAGTACAACCTGCGCCTGTCGCGTGAGCGCGCGGATGCCGTGCGTGACTACCTGGTGACGAAAGGCCTCGACGGCTCGCTGCTCAAGACGGTCGGCTATGGCAAGACGCGACTCGTGAAGCCGGGCGCGCAGGGCAACGATGCCGGTGCCGAGCTCAATCGGCGCGTGACGTTCGTGGTCGAGGCGTCATCGGACGCCACGGTCGCGGTGCTGTCGTCGCGCTGACCGGCGCCAATGGCGGCAACAATGTAACATGGCTGTGACGACGTGGCCGGTCCTGCGAAGGGCCGGCCACGCTCTCGTTCACGACAGGGTGACCGCGTGCGCACTGTCACTGCCCCGGCACGGACCGTCTCGAACTGCGTCCTCCGCGCGCGTCCGGTGACGATCGTCACGCAGCGCGTCGCGATGTCGGTTGTCTTCCGATGCGTAGCTGCCGAGACTCGGGCGCATGAATGCACGCGCTCGCCAGCTCGCCCTGCTCGCCCTGCTCGTCGTCGGGGGCTGCACCGACGCCGACAATGCCATTACGGCCCCGGCACACGAGCCATGGCGCGATCTCACGCGCTTCGGCGGCAGTGCGCCGGCGGTCTTCGAGCGTTTACCGATCGATCGTCAGCACCTGGCCGCCATCCTCCCGCTCGGCACGCTCGGTCGCGACGAAGCGCTGCCGTCGTCGGACGCGATGCTCATTCCGCGCATCGGGCAGGTGCCTGCGGTGCACGCGATGGCAGACGGACTGGTCATCGAGGTCGATGAGGCCGCGGGGGCGATCACCATGCGCGTGCGCGACCAGGTGCGCGTTCGAATCGGCGGGCTGACACTGCAACAGGGCATCTCGGTGGGCCGCGTGGTGCGCGCGGGCGACACGCTGGGGGTGCTCGACCCCTCGCGCGACGATGCGATGCTGGCCGTTCGCGTCATGGATGCCGGCGTACAGCGCACGAACTGGGTGAACGCCGAGCGCTATGGGGCGCGACGGAATGCGGCGTTCTTTGCGCGCTACCTGGTGGATGCCGAGCGATCGGCCGCATTCGCGCTGGTCCGTCGTGCGGCGCCCGATCTCGAGGGACGCATCGACTATGACCGGCAGGGCCGCGTGGTCGGCACCTGGTTCGATCCGGCGTCGCCAGCCGTTGCGTCGACCGCGCAGATGACCACCGTCTCGCCGTTCGCCGCAGTGCGCGCATCGGAGCTGGATCCTTCAGCGGCGATTGCGCCCGTGGCCCTGACCTTCGCCTACGACGCGGAGCGTCCGGGTCAGGTGCGCGTCGCGGCCGGGAGCGGGTTGGCGGCAACCCTCGGTATTCGAGGGGTGCGCATGGTCGCCTGGGAGGACCCGGACCCGGCGGACATCGGGGTGTCGAGCGGTATCGTGCGCTACCACCTGTTCTCGAGCGACGACGCGCGCATCGGGCAGGCCGAGCAGGTGCTGCTGGTGCAGCTCATCACCGACGACACGCTGCGCGTCGAGATCGTGGCCGCTCGTGGCGCGGCGAGCGCAGGGTTCTCGTCGCGAGCCCTCACGCTGGTCCGTTGATGTCATTCCGGGGCGCCCCTTCGGCTTTGCCGGCAGGCTGCTAAATTCCGGCTTGGCCGCGAGCGTCGTATGCGGCTGGCTCCGGTAGCTCAGTTGGTAGAGCAGCGGCCTTTTAAGCCGTAGGTCGTGGGTTCGAGTCCCACCCGGGGCATGCTCCAGCGCACCATCGGGCCTGCGTGGACGCTAACTTTCAGCATGCGTACCAGCGTCCTCGTTTTTCCAATGCGCCGTCGATGGCTTGCCGTCGTTGCCCTGACCGTCGTGTGTACACCGTCGGCAGCGCGTAGCCAGGTATTCGGGAACTCCCTCCAACGTCCGGCTGGCGACTCCGTCGCCTCGGCGGTGTCGCTCGGATCCCCGCGCGCGTCGATGCAGGAGTTTCAGCGCCTGGCCCGCGCCAACGCCTGGGAAGAGGCCGCCGAGTATCTGGCGGTGCCGAGCAGCCGGCGCGACGAAGGCCCGTCGCTCGCGCGTCGCCTCAAGGTGGTGCTCGATCAGCGTCTTGCCCTCAACGTCGACCGGCTGTCTCCGCTCACGGCCGGCGATACCACGGATGGCGACGCCGTGGGTGATCGCGTCGGGGTGATCGTCAGCCCGGGCGGCCACGAAGACGCCGTGCGGTTGGTGCAAGTCACTCGTGGCGGCCGTACCCGCTGGGTGTTTTCTGCGGCGACAGTTGAACAGGTCGACCGCTGGTACGGCGACCTGGGCGCGCCATGGCTTCGTGAGCGATTGCCGGACGCCCTGCTGCGCGAAGGCCCGTGGCACGTGTTCTACTGGCAGTGGATCGGCCTTCTCCTCGCCATGCCCGCGCTCATGCTGCTGGCGTGGATGGTGGGACTGCTTGCCGGCGCGCTCCTCAGCCGCCTGGCCAGGCGCACGCGCACCGACTGGGATGACTTGCTCATCGAGCACCTGCGCGGGCCGTTCCGCCTCTGGGTTGGGGCGCTGCTTGCACCGCCGGTGCTGGGTCTGTTGATCCTGCAGGCGCGACTCGCGACGTTCATCGACAATGCGTCGCATGGCCTCGTGCTGCTCGCGTTCTTCTGGGCGCTGTTGCGATTCACGCGCCTGGGGCAACGACGACTCGAGAACACCGCGTGGAAGCAGGGAGAAGGCGCGCAGGCGCGCACCCTCGTGCCGCTGCTCAGCAACATCCTGCGCGTCACGATCGCCGTCATCGCGTTCGTCGTGGCGCTGGCGCAGTTCGGATATCCGGTGGGCACGTTGCTGGCCGGCCTCGGCATCGGCGGCATCGGTGTGGCGCTGGCTGCACAGAAGACCGTCGAGCATCTGTTCGGCTCCGTGTCGCTGGCGGCCGATCATGCGTTCCGTGTCGGCGACTGGGTGCGGGCCGGCGTGAGCGAGGGGGAAGTCGAGCGGATCGGGTTGCGGTCGACGAGCCTGCGCACGTTGGAACGCACGGTGGTGCGCATCCCGAATGGACGACTGGCCGACGAGCGCATCGAGACGTTCGGTGAGCGCGACCGCATGCTGTTGCGCACCGACATCGACCTGGCGCATTCGACGCCATCGGCAACGGTGGAGGCCATTCGCGACGACATCGAGGCGGCGTTGCGCGCGCATCCGCGACTCTGGCCGGGCCGGGTGCGCGTGTACGTCGTGGCCTTCACCGATTCGGCGATCCGCCTCACCGTCACCGCCTGGTTCTCGACACCGGAGTGGGATGATTTCCTGATGATCCGGCATCGCATGCTGCTCGAATTCATGCGCATCCTGGAACGGCGTGGAACGCGCTTCGCGTTGCCGTCGCGCACCGTGTATCACGTGACCAGGGACGGCGCGGCGGTGCACAGCGGCGGGAACGACGGACCGCTGGCGGCCGACGTGACTGAGTGACCGTGGCGTCGATGCTGGCGATGGCGGGCGAGGCGCTGCAGGCGGCATTGGCCACGCCACAGCAACCGGTGCTGGCCACCGAGTTGGCGGCGACGCTGTTGCAAGGTGTGATCACGGCCGGCCTCGCCGCGCTCTGTGCGCACTTGTTCACGCGCTACCGCCGGCCGTGGTTCGGCTGGTTCGCGCTCGCGTGGGGCATTTACGTGCTGCGCCTGCTGTGCATCATGAACTTCCTGTTCACCTCGTCGCGCGTGTGGTTGTACTGGCACCAGGTGACCACGGGATGGACGGCGTTGGCCCTGCTGTGGGCGGCGATGGTATTCCTGCGACAGCCACGGGCGCGTCCGGCGTACCTGCTGTTCGCGTTGTTCCCGCCCCTGTGGTCGATGATCGCGATCTATCAGCTCGACCACTTCCTGTGGGCCGCACTGCCCGCCGTGCTGTTCCTCAGCGGCGCAACAGTGTGGACGGGCTGGGTGTTCTGGCGCCATCACCGCATCGTGTCGTCGGCGGGCGCGCGACTGCTGGCCGTGGCGTTCTTCGCATGGGGCCTGCATCACCTCGACTATCCGTTCCTGCGCGCGCAGGGGGCCTGGACACCGTGGGGCTACTATCTCGACATCTGTTTCGAGCTGGCGGTTGGCGCGGGGCTGGTGCTGCTGGTGCTCGACGACCTCGGTCGCGGTGTGCGCGCGCTTTCGTCCCTTTCCGGCGACCTGCAGCGCCATGACGCGCGGGTCGATCCGATGGACCTGCTGTTGACGCGTGCGCTGACGCTGCCCGGTGTGCGCGGCAGCGCGATGTTCATGTACGACGGCGACGAGACGCGCGGCCGGTTCGTGCGCGGCGCCGGCAGTTGTGCTGCCTGGCAGGACACGATGCCGGAGTCGTCGGTGGCCGATGCGCTGGCGCGCATGCGCCTCGCGCGGCAACCCCAGGTGCTGTCGTCCAGCGGCGACTATCCGTTCATCGCCGCCCTGCCCGTGGCCGCCTCCAACCGGCTGGTCGGTGCCCTGGTGATGGCCGGCGACGTGCGCAATCCGTTCACGGCACTCGACGACGATTTCCTGCTGGCCCTCGGCCAGCAGGTGGGTGCTGCGCTGGAGCAGTTCGAACTCGATGCGCAACTGGCGGCGCGTACGACCGCGCTCGAGCATCTCTCGGCGCGCATGGTGCGCCAGCATGAGGACGAGCGTCGCCGGCTGTCGCGCGAGCTGCACGACGAGACCGCGCAGGTGTTTTCGGCGGTGAAGATGCAACTGGAGGCGCTGCGCGCGTCGCTCGTGCCACAGGCGGCCGCACGCCTCGACCGGCTGCTGTCGCTCGTCGACCAGGGTATTGCCAGCATCCGGCAGGTGACCAGCGACCTGCGCCCGACGCTGCTGGACGACCTGGGCCTCGTGCCGGCGCTGCGATCCCTGGTGACGGACTTCAATGATCGCAGCGGGTTGCGCGCCAACCTGACAGCGCCCGACACGTTGCCACCGTTGCCGCCCGATGCGGACCTGGCGCTGTTCCGCGCGCTGCAGGAGGCGCTGTCGAACGTCACGCGGCACTCGGATGCGCGCGCCGTCGACGTGGTGCTCGCCGTGCGCGACGGGCAGTTGTCGATCACGGTGCGGGACGATGGCAAGGGCTTCGCGACCACGCGCGACGGTCGCGTGCGCGAGACCGAGGGACGCATGGGACTGACCGGCATGCGGGAACGCATGCTGGCCATCGGCGGCACCGTGGAATTGCGCAATGGCGCAACCGGTGCCGAGGTGACACTACGACTACCTGTGAACAGTGAGGCTGCTGCATGACGATTCGTATCCTGGTTGCCGATGACCACGCGCTGGTGCGCGAGGGGATCCGCTACGTCCTCGACTCGGAGCCCGACTTCGAAGTCGTGGCCGAGGCCGCGAACGGTCGTGAGGCGGTCGAGCTCGCGCAGGTGCATCGGCCCGATGTGGTGGTGCTCGATATCACGATGCCGGAGGAGACTGGCCTTGCAGCGGCCGCACGCCTGCGCGACCTCGTTCCCAGTGCGCGCGTGTTGTTGCTCAGCATGCACGACCAGGCCGAGTATGTGCGCGAAGGAATGCGGCTGGGCACCAGTGGCTACCTGCTCAAGGAGAGCGCCGGCGAGGAGTTGCGCGCCGCCATTCGCGCCGTGCACGCGGGCGGCACGTTCTTCAGCCCGGCGGTGGTGAAGCGGCTGACCGCGGCCGCGCCTCCACTGGCGCCGTCGGCTGCGTCGCTGCTGGGTGCGCTCACCCCGCGTGAGCGCGATGTCCTCGATGGCGTGGCGCGCGGACTCACCAACAAGGCGATCGCTGCAGAACTCGGCATCAGCCGTCGCACCGTCGAGGCGCATCGCGAAAGCCTGATGCGCAAGCTCGAGATCCACAACGTGGCCGGCCTCACGCGCTTCGCCCTCGAAGCAGGACTGGCGGGCGCTTCGTGAGGGTGCCGCGCGCGCTGGCCATCGCGGCCGCATCGTTGCTGGCCGGCGCGCTGCACGCGCAGACCGCGACCGCGCCTGCCACGAAGGCGCCGGTCGCGCGGGTGATCGGTGCGGCGGAGCGCTTTCCGTATGCACCGGGCGTCGACGTCCAGCACTATGACGTGACACTGACGCTGCCGGAGCAGGGCACCACCATACGCGCCGTCGTCACGCTCACCGTGGATCGCGCGCGCACGGTCGACACGCTGCGTCTCGATCTTGTCGACCTGATGGTGGATACGGTTCGCGTGAACGGTGCGGTGCGCGACGTGGTGCGCGACAGCACGACGCTTCGCGTGCCGCTGCGCGCGGCCGACGGATCGCGTGTGCGCGTGACGGTGCGCTATCACGGCACGCCGCGCGACGGGTTGATCATTCGCGAGGATTCGGCGCGCGGATGGAGCGCCTTTGGCGACAACTGGCCCAACCGCGCGCGCTTCTGGATTCCGTCGGTCGACCATCCCAGCGACAAGGCCACCGTGAACTGGAGGGTGATCGCGCCTGCCGGACGCAGTGTGGTGGCCAACGGCACACGCATCGCGCCAGCGGTGACGATCACGCACGGTGCCGACAGCGGCCTTGTGGCGACACGGTTCCGCATGGCGCAACCGATCCCGACGTACCTGATGGTGGTGGGCGTCGCCACCATGCAGCAGACATCGCTGGGACGCACGGCCTGCGGTGCCGCGACCGGTGGCGGATGTGTGCCGCAATCGGTGTGGACGTTCCCGACCGAAACGCACACGATGCCCGGCAACTTCCGCGAAGCGGGGCGCATTGTTTCGACGCTCGCCGCGGTCGCCGGTCCGTTTCCGTATGCGCACCTCGCGCACGTGCAGTCGGCCACGCGCTTCGGTGGCATGGAGAACGCGACGGCGATCTTCTATTCCGACCGCGCATTCCGCGAGGACCGGGTCGCAGTGTCGCTCATTGCGCACGAGACCGCGCATCAGTGGTTCGGTGACGCCGTCACGCCGCGCCGTTGGCCCGACCTGTGGCTGTCGGAGGGATTCGCCACCTATCTCGCATCCGTCTACGTGCAGCGCACGCGCGGTGACTCGGCGTTTCGCGAGGACCTGCAACGCATTCGCCGTGAGATCATCGCGGCCCCGGTGGTGGCGGAGCGACCGGTCGTGGACACGGTGGGTGGTGAAACACCGCTCACGTTGCTCAACGCCAACAGCTACCAGAAGGGCGGATTCATCCTGCACATGTTGCGCACCACAGTCGGCGACGCCGCGTTCTTCGGTGCACTGCGCGACTACCAGCAACGATTCCGGCACGCGACGGCCACCACCGACGACCTGCGCCGGGTCATGGAACGCCGCAGCGGTACATCGCTGGCGCCGTTCTTCGCGCAATGGCTGCATCGTCCGGGATGGGCCGATCTCACGATCACCTGGACGTGGAACGACGCGACATCTGCACTGATGCTGCACGTGGGGCAGGGCGCCCGCTTCGCTCCATACGCCGTTCCCCTCAGGCTGGTCGCGCGCAATCGCGACGGACGCGAAATGACCTTGCGTGCGAACATCGACGCCAGGGCCTCGCAGTCGGTGATCATTCCGCTGAAGACATTCGGCGAGGTCACCGAACTGTTCGCCGACCCGCGCGTGGAGCTGCTGGGCACCGTGACCCTGCTGCACGCCATGCCCTGACGTCGGCGACGTTACCCCATTGTTGCGCCATGGTCACGACGGTGCGACATGGCGCGGCGAGACTGTGGGTCGATGACGCCGCCGCTGCTGGTCCGGCTGGATGCGCGCGATCGCGCCCTGTTCGTTCGTCTTGCGCTCGATGCGCGACGAGCGCAGCCACTCCGCCGCTTCTGGACAAGCATGACGCATCTTGGCGGAGCGCGCAGCTCGATCGGCTCCTGCCTCCTGTCGCTGCTGGTTCCCGGTGTCACGGCGACCGTCGCTGGCGCGGCACTCGTGGTGCTGGCCGCTTCGCACCTCGTGGTGCAGATCGTCAAGCGATTCGCCGTCCGCGAGCGGCCCACCGTACGCCTGTCATTCGTGGCACTGGTGGCCGTGCCGGACGGCTTTTCCTTCCCCAGCGGGCACGCATGCGCTGCCATGGCGGTCGCCATCGTGTATGCCTGGGCATTCCCCGGGCTGGCGCTCCCGCTGCTGGCCCTGGCCATCCTGGTGGGGCTTTCCCGCGTGGTGCTCGGCGTGCACTACCCGGGAGACGTGGCGGTGGGGCAGGCCATCGCGCTCCTGACAGCGTTCGGCGTCCTGTCTGTTTGGTGACACCGGTCACGCTGCCAGCGGGCGGCGTGACGGGGAGCGCTCCGGCGTCGTCAGCACCAAGAGAGCCGTCCCTGAAGCACTCCCTCCACCAGCACGCCGCATGGCCATGCCGGCCCTTCTCGCGAACGCTTCGCCAGACGAACTGACCGACACCGCGGTGCGACTGCGCCTTGTGGATTGTCGGGTCGAGCATGCACGCGGGGCAGTTTCCCGCGCCGTGGTCGAGTTCGACCGTCCAGGCGATGGTGACCGCATCGAGGGACGGAAGGAAGGATCGACGTGTCCCGGTGGCGACCTGCGCCTCGCCGCGCTGGCCACCATGGACGCCATCCAGGCCGCGACGTTCGGTGCACTGCGCCTCGAGCTCATCGGCGTCAAGCCGATCCGCGCGTTCGACACGAACATCGTGGTGGTTGCGGCGATCGCGCACCACGCTGGCATCTCGACCCGCGTCGTCGGCTCGGCCATCGCCGACGAGGATCCACTGGTCGGTACGGCGCGGGCCACGCTCCATGCCGTGAACCGACTGGCCTCGCCGCTGCTGACGCGAATCACCGATTGAGGTGTCGGGACATGGTCGGAAGGGGTAGTTTCCGGTCGTGATCCCACCGACACGCCTTTCCCGACTCGTCGCCGGGTGCGTGCTGGGGTTGTCGGCCTGCCGCGCCGCGACCCCCACGCCGACGCCAATACCAGCACCGGGTATCGACGCAAGCGCCGCGAACCTGCCTGCCGTCCCGGCTGGTGCTGCGTCTGCCGAGGAAGCACCGCCCGTTGCCAGCGACGACGAACTCGCGCGCACGGTCGTCTCGGTATTCGGCGACACCGCCGCAGTGCACCCGATGGCCGCGACGAATGTCGACGAGCCGGTGTGGGACCTCGACGTGCGCTCGTACGAAACGCACGCGCGGGTCGCGCACTATGTACAGCTGTTCACCACCGAAGGACGCGGGCGATTCACCGACCGGCTCGCACGGGGCACGCGCTACGAACCGATGATTCGCGCCAAGCTGCGCGCGAGCGCGATGCCGGAAGACCTCACGTACCTCGCCCTGATCGAGAGTGGCTACGACCCGCATGCGTACTCGCGCGCGGCGGCCGTGGGCATGTGGCAGTTCATGACCAGCACCGCGCGCGATGTGGGATTGCGCGTCGACTGGTGGTTGGACGAACGACGGGATCCGGTGCGCTCCACCGAAGGCGCCATTCGGTTCCTCGGCTTCCTGCAGAAGCAGTTCGGATCGCTGTACCTCGCCGCCGCTGCGTACAACGGCGGCCCTGGACGCGTGGCGCGCGGCCTGACGCGCTACGCCGGCGCGATGGAGGGCTCCGAGGGCGAAGACCGGTTCTTCGCGCTGGCCGAGCAGGACTACCTGCGGGCGGAAACCAAGAACTATGTGCCGCAACTGATCGCCGCGGCGCTCGTGGCGAAGATGCCGGTGCGGTACGGGTTGACCGTCGACACGACGACGCCGCTGGAGTACGACACGCTGTACGTGCCGGCAGGAACCAGCCTCGCGGTGGTGGCGTCGGCCGTAGGTGCGTCGAGCACGACGATGAAGGACCTGAACCCGGCGATCCTGCGCGGCGTGACGCCGCCCGATACGGCCATCTGGGTGCATGTGCCGCGCGGGACGGCGGCGCTGGCGGACTCGGTGCTGGCTGCCCTGCCGAGCGACGAACGCATGGGATATCGCACCGTGCGCATCTCGGGTACCACCACGACGCCGACGGCCCTGGCGGCCCGCGAGGGCATCACGGTCAAGCAATTGCGCGTCTACAATCCGTCGCTCAAGACGTCGAGCCAGGGCCGGCTCGTGTCGGGCCAATCCGTTCGTGTGCCGCGCCGCGATGTCTTTGCCTTTGCCCGCGAGCTGCCCGACCCGTCGATCGAGCGCTACGGGTCAGCGACCCTGTCGCGCAGCGGGTACCATGTGGTGCGCCGGGGCGAGACCTTGGGCGGCATCGCCAGGCGCTACGGCGTGAGCGTGGCGCGCCTGCAGTCGATGAACGGCCTGCACGGGAGCCGGGTGCTCGCCGGGCAGACGCTGCGCGTGACGTCGACGACGACGACGGTCAGCAAATCACCGGCGACGGCGAAAAAGACACCGCCCCAAAAGGCACCGCCCAAAAAGGCACCGCCCAAAAAGGCACCGCCCAAAAAGGCACCGCCCAAAAAGGCGCCGCCCAAGAAGGTGGCTCAGTCCAGCGTGCCCCGCCCGCGATAACCGCGGGTGACCACGCTTTCGTAGCCGTTGGCCGGATTCTGGCCGAGGCTGATCGCGTTCTGCACCGCCACCGGGCCGCGATTGTACACGAGCAGTGCGATCTTGAGGTCGCCGTACTCGCGAATGAGGGTGCGCAGGTAGCGGAGTCCGATGCGCAGGTTCAGGTCGGGATCGATCAGATCCTCGCGCGTGACACCGGGCTCGAACACACGGGCCGTACCCAGCATGAGCTGGGTGAGCCCCACGGCACCGACCGGGCTCATCGCGGCGGGGTCAAAACGGCTTTCCACCTTCACGAGCCGGAACGCCAGCTCGGGCTCGATACCGGCGGTGACCGACGCATCATAAATGCGACGGGCCAGGTCGACCTTGATGCCGTAGCGGTTCGAGAACGTGAAGATGCGATGCCACCGGCTGAGCGACTCGCGGCGCTCGACTTCGCGCGGGTCGGCGCTGAAGGGCAGCACCATCGTCGGGCTCGCCTTGCGCTTGAGCACCTCGCCGGCCGGCCGCCATGTCGGCAGCAGGGGGAGGTTGGCGGTGGAATTCATCGCTGCCCGCGGCGCGCGCTGACTTCGCGGCTGGTCGCTGGGCGCGGGCGCGGAGGACGTGCGATCGGGTGTGAGCAGCATGGCGGCGGCGAACACCGTTCCGGCGACCATGCCGACTCGCTTGAGGCGTCGCTTGGCCTGCCGCCGATGCATCCGGTGGCGGCGTGCCGACGCATCCAGACTGAGACTGCCATCGTGCAATTCAGACACTCTATTGTTCACGGTACCTCCAAGTCATCGGGTGCGTTACGGATCCCGGATGAAGTCCCCCCTCGTGCCGCCGCGCTTTT
>CAZPON010000028.1:0-17851 GCA_964588045.1 uncultured Gemmatimonas sp. | reverse complement strand
CCGCCGGCCGTGTTGGCGGGCGGCCACGCGCTGCTGATGATCAACCCGCACACGTCGTTCTACTTCCGCGCCGAGTTGCAGATGGTGAGCGAGGAAGGCCTGAACGCGTACGGTGCGTCGACGTGGGGCCAGTTCTTCATCTACCAGGGTTTCAACGACCGGCTCGGATGGATGCACACGTCGGGCGGGGCCGATGTCATCGACGAGTACAAGGAAACCGTGGTGAAGAAGGCCGACGGGGTGTACTACAAGTACGGCACGGCACAGCGCAAGATGACCGAACGGCGCATCACGCTGCCGTACAAGGCCGCCGATGGCACGATGGCGAGCCGCACCATCACCGCGTATTTCAGCCATCACGGTCCGGTGGTGCGACAGGCCGATGGCAAGTGGATCGCCGTCAAGCTCATGAACGAGCCACTGAAGGCGCTGACGCAATCCTGGCAGCGCACCAAGGCGACGACCTACGCGGCGTTCAACAAGGTGATGGACCTGCGCACGAACTCGTCGAACAACACGGTCTACGCCGACGCCGACGGCAACATCGCGTACTGGCACGGCAACTTCGTGCCGCGGCGCGACGCGAAGATCGACTGGTCGGCACCGGTGGACGGCAGCACGCCGGCCACCGAGTGGACGGGCCTGCATCCGGTCAGCGAAACGATCACGCTGTTCAACCCGTCGACGGGATGGATCCAGAACACCAACAATACGCCGTTCGGCGCGTCGGGCCCGGCGAGTCCGCGCAAGGACCGCTATCCGTCGTACATGGCGCCGAGCCCCGAGAATTACCGCGGCATCCACGCCGTGCGCGTGCTCAAGGATCGGAAGGATTTCACCATCGACAAGCTGATCGATGCGGCGTTCGACCCGGAGATGCCGGCCTTCAACGACATCATTCCGCCGCTCGTGCGGGACTTTGACGCGCTGACGCCGGCTGACCCGCGGAAGGCTGCGCTGGCCGAGCCGATCGATTCGTTGCGTCGATGGAATCACCAGTGGGGCGTTGCCTCCGTGCCGACATCACTGGCCGACTACTGGGGCAGTACTGCCATGCGTGCCGTGGGACGGGCCGCGCGCGCCAAGGGCATTACGGCGCTCGAGTACCTCACGCACGGCGCCACCGCCGACGAACGCCTGTCTGCGCTCTCCCAGGCGGTGGCCACGCTCACCACGGACTTCGGCACATGGAAGCAACCGTGGGGAGAGATCAATCGTTTCCAACGGCTCACGAGCAACATCGACGCCACGTTCGACGATTCGAAGCCGAGCTTCCCGGTGAAGTTCGCCTCCGCAACCTGGGGCTCACTGGCCGCGTACGGACTGACCGGGCCGAAGACGACGAAGAAGAACTACGGCAATCGCGGCAACAGCTTTGTCGCAGCCGTGGAGTTCGGGCCGACCGTGAAGGCCAAGGCGGTCTCGGCCGGTGGGCAGAGCGGCGATCCCTCGTCTCCGCATTTTGCCGACCAGATCGAGCGCTATGCCACCGGCAATTTCCGCGACGTGCTGTTCTATCGGGCGGATGTCGAGAAGAACGCCGAGAAGACGTATCACCCCGGCATGGCGCCGATGCAGGGAACCCGTTGATGTCCCGGAACACCGTCAAGAGCCCGAAGGGGCCCGCTGCACTGGGTCCGTACTCGCACGCCGTCTGGTCCGGCAGGCTGCTCTATCTCTCGGGGCAGACGCCGGTGGACCCGGCTACCGGCAGGCTGGTAGACGGGGATGTCGAGGTGCAGACCCACCGGGTCTTCGACAATCTCGAGCTGGTGCTGGGCGACGCCGGGTTGACCATGGATGACGTGGTCAAATGCAACGTCTATCTTACCGACATGGCGAATTTTGCCGCGATGAACTCGGCCTACGCGACCCGGTTCGCGGCGCCGTATCCTGCACGCACCACTGTCGCTGTCGCCGGACTGCCCCTCGGCGCGCACGTCGAAATCGAGCTCGTTGCCCGTCGCACCCGCTGACTCCACGCCCCTCACCAGGACCTCCCATGAACATTCGACGCATCGCCAGCTTGTCCGTTGTCGCCGCCCTCGTGATCGGCGCCGCGACCGCCACGGCCCAGCGCATGCTGGCCGACTTCTCGGGCACGTGGAACGTGACGGTGGACGGACCGCAGGGACCGATGAATTCGCAGCTCACCCTCAAGCAGACGGCCGATACCGTTGCTGGCCAGTTCGAGTCGGAGATCGGTACGGCGCCCGTGTCCGGCATGGTGAAGGACGACTCGATCAAGTTCAGCTTCGGCCTCGACATGGGCGGCCAGCAGCTCTCGATCCAGGGCACCGGTGCGTTGAAGGACAAGGACAACCTCGCCGGCCAGATCGAAGTGATCGGCATGGGTGCCGCGTTCCCGTTTGCAGCGACGAGAAAGCCGTAGCCAACTGAGGGCGTCAAGTACGGAGAACGGGAGACATCCAATGCATCGGATGTCTCCCGTTCAGCCCCAGCCGGCGCTTGCGCCGGGTCCGGACGGCCCCCAGCGTTTTCGCATGAGCCTGCCCAGTGCAAATAAGTAGACCGGCCGTCGCCATCGATTTCGGCGCCAGCAACACGGATGTCGTGTGGCGCGACCATGCGTCCACGCGCCGATGGAACTTGCCCAGTCGCGGGCAGCCCGATGAAGCGCGGGTGCGCGAGGTGCTTGCGTTCGGCGATCTGGTGCCTGCGGACGTCGCGTGGATCGCCGTCACCGGCGGCAATCGTGAGCGGCTGCCGGCGACGATCGATGAGCGTCCCGTACACCGCGTCGATGAAGTGCATGCCATTGGACGCGGTGGACGCGAACTCGGCGGCGTCGAGCGCGCCATCGTCACGAGTGCGGGCTCGGGTACCGCCGTCGTCGCGGCGGATGTCGATGGTGCGCGTCACATCACCGGCAGCGGCGTGGGTGGCGGCACCCTGGTGGGACTCGGCCGGATGCTGCTGGACATCGCGGATCCGCGCGAACTCGATGCGCTGGCGCGCGTGGGCACTCATCGTGCGCTCAACCTCACGATCGGCGAAATCCTTGGCGGTGCAATCGGCTCGCTGCCGCCGGACACGACGGCAGTGAACTTCGGACGCGTGGCGCGGGATCCGATCGATGCGCGCCCTGCCGATGTCGCCGCTGCGCTGGTGAACATGGTGGGGCAGGTGATCGCCGTGATTGCCATCAACGCCGCGCGTGCCACGCAGCACACGGACATCGTGGTGGTTGGCCACCTCACCGACCTGCCCAGCATTCGCAGCGTGCTCGAAACCGTTGGGCGGTTCTACTCGGCCCCGCTGCGCATTCCTGAGCACGGCGGGTACGCCACCGCGATGGGTGCGTTGCTGGAGGCCGATCGCCTCGCCAGCTAAGGTTTCGCGCCGGGCGCGCAGAAGTGCGCCAGGCCCACGTCGGCCAGTGAGCCCTTGATTGCCGGACCGAAGCCTGGAATACCGGGCTTGTCATGCCGGGCTTCCTTCGTGCCCTTCGCATCGAAGTAAAACCAGCGCTCTTTCGTCGCTGACGTCTGCTTGGCGCAGTCGAACATCATGATCGAGCGCATGCTCAGCATGTCGCCGTTCGCCGTCTTGATGGGTGGTTGCAGTCCGACGCGCAGCGTGGCGGTGACGATGCCGTTGGCCCGTGTCACCGACTTGGGTTCGAGCATGACCGGCGTGCCTGCCGACGTGGCCCCGATCTTCGTGAGGGGTTGCGCGTTGGCGGTTGCGGCGAACAGTGCAGCCGCCACGATGGACGAATACGATATGGCGTAGCGCAGTATCATCGGCGTTCTCACTCGAGTGTCCCTGCCAGTTCCGCGTATACCTTGCGAACGGCTACTGGCGCCTGCTGGTCGGCCAGGAACCAACTTGCGTACGGTCCCCACTGTGCCTGCTTCACGGCATCATCGACGGAAAGGCCACGCGCGCGCAGCCGGGTGACCTCGGCAATGACGGCACGCAGCGCGTCACGGAACGCCACCAGCTCCTCGCGCGATGCTGCCGGTTCCTCGATGAAGCCGTGACCGGGAATGTACCGCGACACGTTCATCGCGAGAGCCCGGTCGATCGTGCGAATCCACTCCGAGGGGTAGGCCGAGCGCATGGCGGGAAAGACGCGATTGAGGTAGGCCTCGCTCATGAACAGGATGCGCGTCGCCGGCAGGTACACCGACAGGTCGCCGCCGGTGTGCGCGCGTCCCAGGAACAGCACCTCCACCTGCATGGTGCCGACGTCGATGGTCTGCTGGTCTCCGCGCATCGCGGTTGGCGGCACGATGACGCGCCGGGTGGCTGGCGCCGCCGCCGAATCGCGCTCGAGTTGCGCGCGCGACGTCGGATGCACGATGTAGGTGATGCCCGATGGCAACACGCTGTTGCCTGCCGTGTGGTCGCCATGATCGGATCCCACCACGTACCACTTGATGGGCAGCGGCGTGACCGTCCGGATGCGATCGAGCATTGTCTGCGTGGCCGCCGGGTTGCCTTGCCCGTCGGCAATGAGCACACCATCGCTGCCGACGACGATCAGGCTGACGGTCGTGAAGCCGGGCTGACGGATCTCCTCGTAGCCGTACACATGCTCGGCCAGCGGCACGAGTCGCGGAAACGCGGACAGCGGAATGCCGCGCTGCGCCGGATCGGCGGTGCGCTTCGGGGACGGCGGCTGGAAGGCGTACAGGGCCGCGAGGGCGGCGATCAGGAAGACGTTCAGACGAAGAACCTCGGACGGCGTGGACAGGCGAATATCCCGCACGCGCCGGCAGGCATCAAGAGCGGTGACTATCTTTCGTGGTATCACCCGCTCACTGACAAGGGAGGAGTTCGCGATGGGCATTTCCTATGGCGCGATGGCTGCACCTGTTCGAACCGGCGCGGAACGCGCGACGCTCGTGCGGCGCACCTATCTGCTGGTGCTGGCTGGCGTCATCGTCACGGTGCTCAGTTGCGGGTGGGCGATGTCCCAGCCGTCACTCATGGGGCTCGTGGCGCGGCACCCCATCCTGACGTTCCTGGCCACGCTCGCACCCCTCCTGGGCGCGCAGTTCTTCCGGCGTCAGTTCCCGATCAACATCGGCCTGACGCTGTTTTTCACGCTTGTCACCGGCGTGTGGATCTCGCCACTGGTATTCGTGATGGAGCAGCAGCAGCCGGGTGTCGCGTCGCAGGCGGCGCTGCTCACGCTCAGCACGTTCGGCGTGCTCACCGCGTACGCGTTCATCTCGCGCCGTGACTTCTCGGCGTGGGGCAGTTTCTTCGTGGTCGGCCTGTGGGTGCTGATCGGCACGTCGTTGCTCAACCTGTTTTTCCAGAACCAGACGGCATCGCTGTGGCTTGCGGGCGCGACGGTGCTGGTGTTCAGCGGCATGCTGGTGTACGACACATGGCGCCTGCGCAACCAGTACGGCCCGGATGATTATGTCATTGCGGCCGTGCAGATCTACCTCGACCTGCTCAACCTCTTCACGGCGATCCTGCGGCTGCTCGGCGGAAGGAGATAGCGCAATCCGAGGCTGTCAGCGCGGTTCCCGATAGCGCTGGAGCCACTCGGTGCTCCACGTCGTGAAGCTGCCGGCGGCCAGTGCTTCCCGCGTCTCGCGCATGAGCCGCAGCAGGAACGCGAGGTTGTGCAACGCCAGCAGCCGGGGGCCCAGTGGCTCCTCGGCTGCGAAGAGGTGCCGCAGATACGCACGATCATAGTCGGTGCAGGCCGGGCACTCGCAGGCGTCGTCGAGCGGACGCCGATCGGTGCGAAAGCTGCTCTTCCGGATCTGCACCGTGCCGTCGCGCGTGAAGACGGTGCCATGACGCCCCATGCGCGTCGGCGCCACGCAGTCGAACAGGTCCATTCCGCGGCGCACTGCCTCCAGCAAGTCGTCGGGAAATCCGACGCCCATGAGGTAGCGCGGACGGTCGCGCGGCAGCTCGGGTTCGCATGCGTCGAGGGTGGCGTACAGGTCCGCCTTGGACTCGCCCACCGACAACCCGCCGATGGCGATGCCGTCCCACGCACCGGTGTCGAGGATACCGCGAATCGACGCGCGGCGGAGCGCGGCGCTGACGCCGCCCTGGACGATGGGAAACAGCGATTGCGGTGGCGCCTGGCGCTCGCGTTCACTGGTGACGGCGGACAGCGCGCCGTGCGCCATGCCCGCATCGGCCGCGAGCGTTGCCGGCAACGGTGCGCGACCCTCGCGCCCGAGGCGTTCGAACTCGATGCGACAGCGTTCCAGCCACCGCAGGCTGCGTTCCATGGCGGCGCGCGATGCGGATTCGTCGGAGCCGCCGGCGATGAGTTCATCGAGCTGCATGACGACATCGGCGCCGAGGTTGCGCTCGATCTGCATCACGCGCTCCGGTGTGTACGCGTGGAGCGAGCCATCGAGCTTGCTGCGGAACTCGACGCCGGCTTCGCTCACCGTGCGATAGCGGGCCAGCGAGAACACCTGGTATCCGCCGGAGTCGGTGAGCATCGGGCCGTCCCATCGCGCGAACGCGTGCAGCCCGCCCAGCGCGCGCACGATCATGTCACCCGGGCGCAGGTACAGGTGATACGCATTGCTCAGCACCATGCGCGCGCCGACGGCCGCGACGTCGCGCATGGTCACGCCGCGAATGGCGGCGTGTGTGCCCACTGGCATGAACGCCGGCGTCTCCACGACGCCGTGCGGTGTGCTGAACCAGCCGAGCCGGGCGGATTCGTCGCGTGACGCGGCGTCGGGTGTGGTGCGAAACGCGAACGGCGACGCGGCGAGATGGCTCAGTGGCCCGCCGCTCCCGCGTCACGATCACGCGGGTCGGGCGCGCCGCGTCGGTGACCGGTGTTCGGGTCGATCATGATGGCATGCGCCGACCCTTGCTGGCCACCCACCTGGACGCGGTGCCCCATCGCCTGCAGGGCGCTCACCGTGGCCGGCGGCACTCCGTCCCGCTCGATGGTGAGCGTGTTGGGCAGCCACTGGTGATGGATGCGCGCCGCGTTCACGGCATCCTGCACCGGCATGTCGAACACCATGATGTTGAGCGCGACTTCCATGACGGTGTTGATGATGGTGCGTCCGCCCGGGCTGCCGATCACCGCCACCAGCTTGCCATCCCTCGCGAGAATGGACGGCGTCATGCTGGACAACATGCGCTTGCCGGGACGCGCGACATTGGCCGGTGTGCCGATCAGCCCCGTGCTGTCGGTGAGTCCGGGCTTCCCGTTGAAGTCGCCCATCTCGTCGTTGAGCAGGAAGCCGGCGCCGGCAACCACGGCTCCCACGCCGTAGCTGTTCTCGAGCGTGTATGTCACCGACACCGCCATGCCATTCTTGTCCACGACGGAGAAGTGCGTCGTCTCGAGGCTTTCGTGTCCATCGGCGACCTGCTCTGGCTGGGACGGCGTCGCCTTGTCGAGCTGGATCGTCTGCCGCAACTCGTTGGCGTAGGCCTTGCTCGTGAGCTTCTCGACCGGAACTGTCACAAAGTCCGGATCACCCAGATGGCGGGCGCGATCGAGGAACGCGCGACGCATGCTTTCGGCGAGCAGGTGAATGTACCGCGGTGAATTGTGTCCGGCGGCCTTCAGGTCATAGCCCTCGAGGATGTTCAGCATCTCGATCATCGCCACGCCGCCGGAACTCGGCGGCGCCATGGAGATCACCTCGTAGCCGTTGAACGTGCCCTTCACCGGCGCACGCTCCCTGGCCTCGTAGTCGGCCAGGTCCTTCTCGGTGATAATGCCGCCACCGCGCTTCATCTCGTCGGCGATCAGGCGCGCCGTCTCACCCTTGTAGAAGCCGTCGCGTCCGCCGTCGCGGATGCGCCCGAGTGTGCGCGCGAGATCCGGCAGCACCATGCGCTCGCCGGCCGCGTAGGGCGTGCCGTTCTTCGAGTACGCACTGACGGTCGCGGGAAAATCCTTGTAACGGGTGACCGCGTTGGAGAGCGATGCCGCAAGCCCCGGCGGCACTTCGAAGCCTTCGCCGGCCAGCTTCACCGCAGGATCCACCAGCGCCTTCCAGTTGGTCGTCCCGTACTTCTTGTGTGCGGCCGCAAATCCGGCCACGGTGCCCGGCACGCCCACCGACAGGTGGGAGCGGTGATGAATGCGCGAGGAGTACGCGCCGGTGGAGTCGGTGAACATTTCCGGTGTCGCCCCCGCCGGTGCTTTCTCGCGGAAGTCGAACGTTGTGGTGCGACCATCGGGGAAGCGGATGACCATGAATCCACCACCGCCGATGTTGCCGGCGGCCGGATACGTGACCGCGAGGGCGAAGCCCGTGGCGATTGCCGCGTCGACCGCGTTGCCGCCGGACACGAGCACGCGCGCACCCGCGTCACTGGCGATGGCGCTGGCCGAAACGACCATGCCGTTCGCCATGTCGGTACCGCGCAGGGCCGTTGCCGACGCGACCGTGGCGGGCGCGGCGCTCGTCCCGGCATTGCCGCGCGCGCACGCGGACGGCAGCAGGAGTGCCGACAGGCTGAACGCCAACGTTGCCGAACGGCGCACGCGGCGAGACGACATGAACGGGGGCAGGACGTTGCGATCAGGCATGGCAGGGCGACGCAGGAGGGAGAGCGCAGGAGCTGATACCCGGAAATCTCGCCTGCGGGCTCGGCTCGCGCAGGGGGCCACGGGCATGCCTCTCCATCTCCGCATCGGGTCACCCGTGCGCGACAGCGTGCCTGGCAGCGCCAGCTGACTGCCAGGACACACCTTTTCCCTGCCCGCTCCGCTGTTGGCGCCCCGGTCGCATGCACGACCGGGGCGATCCGTCAGATCACCTTGCGACCCTGAATGACCCGCACCAGGACGACAATGATCGCCACCACGAGCAACGCGTGAATGAGGCCGCCCATGGTGTAGGCGGACACCATCCCCAGGAGCCACAACACTATCAGTACGACCGCAATTGTCATGAGCATGAGCTGCCTCTCCTACCTGGATGAAATGGTGAGTCGATTGCCGAGCGTAATGACGATCGGCGTGCCTGCCGCCACGACGACGTCGCGGTAGGCGTAGCGGGCGGCGACGGCACCACCTGCCACGGTGCCAACGGCGCCACCGATGACCGTGCTCTTGGTGTCCTTGCCAACGGCCTGTCCAACGCCGGCGCCGATCGCAGCGCCGGCGGCAATGCGCGCGGCTTCGTCCTTGGTGAGGCCGCGTCCTTTCATCACGTGCGGCACCGGACCGAGCGTTCCCTCGATCGGGAACGTTTCGCCGTTCACGGTGACCGAGCGCGGATCGATCATCAGCCGGCCCTCGGGACGCACCTGGTCACTGCCCGGTTCCAGCTTGTCGATGACGAGCGTGACCGCTGAACCGGCGGGAATCAGGACGCGGCCCCCGCCGTCAGCGACATCCCCGGTGACCGTGGCGTGCACAGTCTCGCCGGACTTGTTCGTGCGCGACGACAGCTCCTGCCCGATCGTCGCCTCGATGCGCGTGCCGCTGGACAGCGAGCCACTCGGCGAGCGCGCCGCCGCCGACGCATCGGCCTGGTCCTTCGAGCCGGCGCCTTCGGTGCCCGTGCACGACGCCAATGCCAAACACAGCATTCCCCACGCAAACGACCTGACCATAAGTTCTCTCCTTCATTCGTGACGAGGTTCTCACGGCGTCCCATCGGGAGCGCGTGAGCCCGGCACTCCACGATTCACTGCCGACCGCGGAGCCCGACTGAAGGAGTAACGCGGTCCGCGGGCCTTTCCCATCGCTCCAACGGGTGAATTCGTGATGTCCCGCACGGTCGGAGCCGCCAGCCGCACGGCGCCGTGTCAGCTGTTCCCTCACGATGGTGTCAGGTGTGTCCTTCGCGGTGCGAGTAGGCCGCGATCTGCAATCGCGTATGCAGCGCCAGTTTCTCCATGACGTTGCGCACGTGACTCTTGACGGTGTGCGTGGCGATGTTGAGGCGCTGCGCAATCTCCTTGTTGCTCAGGCCCTCGCCGATCAGGCCGATCGCTTCGTGCTCGCGCCGGGTCATGCGCACCGCCTGCAGTACCGGTGCGCGGCTCCGCGCCGTTTCGTTCGCGATCTGCGTGAACAACGATTGCGTCAGGCGCGGCGGCAGCACCTTGCCCCCACCGGCGACCGTCGTGATGGTGGCGACGAGCTCGTCGAACGTGGCGTCCTTGAGCACGAATCCGGAGACGCCGGCGTTCACGAACTCGCCGATCTCCTCGTGTGTGGCAATCAGGTCCATGACAATGACCTTGGCATACGGCGCGCGTTCCTGCAGCGAGACTGTCACCCCGATGCTGTCCTCGTCGCCCAGGCCGGCGTCGAGGAGCACGACATGCGGCTGGTGCTCATCGAGGAACGCGGTATCCGTCGTATCGGACGGAACGGCCCGCATCCCCTCGACGCGACCGAGCATCGCGGCCAATGCCTCGCGTACCATGCGATTGTCGTCGACAATGGCCACCGTGATCGTTTCTGCAGGCAGCATCCAGAGCTACGTCCAAGTGGTGAAAAACCTTCTGACGATTGGAATGTAGCGCGTGCTGCCGGACGCGGGATGACACGAACGTGCGATATCGCCGCGAGGGCTGCATGGGGTAACGTGCACGGTCAGGCAACTCCTGCCTGTGCAGGCCCTGTGGGAGCATCGCCGGGGAACCGTGGCCGTGGGGACAGATCGCTCGTTGACAGTGGTGACCAGTGACGGAGAGTCCAGCGACTCGACCGTCGCCGAACGGCTGCTGCACAGCGTCATCGACACCCTTCGGGAACCGGTGGTGGTGCTGGATGCGGCGTTCTGCGTCCTCAGCGCCAACAAGGCTTTCTTTGCCACCTTCGCCGTCGAGCCCGCCGACACCATCGGCAAGGAGCTCTTCGCGTTGGGCGACGGACAATGGGACATTCCCGCGCTGCGCGAGTTGCTGCGCGACCGGCTTGCGGTGCAACTGCAATTGCATGACTTCGAAGTGGACCATGTGTTTCCCGTCATCGGCCGGAAAATCATGCTGCTCAACGCCGGCGTCGCCTCGCACCTGCCGAACGCAGGCCGCACCATCCTGCTGGCCATCGAGGACGTCACGGCGCGGCGATTCACCGAATGGCACCTGGCCGAGCATGCGCTCGAACTCGAACGCTCGAACTCGGCGCTCGACGAGTTTGCGACCGTGGCGGCGCACGACTTGCAGGAACCGCTGCGAAAGATCTTGTCGTTCGGCGAGCGTCTGCAAGCGTCGGCAGGCTCGACGCTCGACGACGAATCGCAGCACTCGCTCTCGCGCATGCTCGACGCCGCGGCGCGCATGCGGATCCTGGTGGCGGACGTGCTGGCGTATGCCCAGGTGACGACCCGCGTCGCACCGTTCACGCCGACCGACCTGGCCGGGATCGCCCGCGAGGTGATCGAGGACATGGACACGGTGATCAGCGAGTCGGGCGGTCGCGTGGAGGTGGGCCCGTTGCCGATCATCGACGCCGACCCGGTCCAGATGCGGCAGCTCCTGCAGAACCTGTTGAGCAATGCGATAAAGTTCGCGCGCGCCGGGACGCCGCCCGTCGTGCACGTGATGGCAACGATGACGCCGGCGGGACGCTGTACCCTCACCGTGACCGACAACGGCATCGGGTTCAGGCAAGGCTACGCTGAACAGATCTTCCGGATGTTCGAGCGGCTGCACACGCGATCCCAGTATCCTGGGTCCGGCATTGGCCTGGCCATCTGCCGCAAGATTGTCGAGCGGCACCGCGGGACCATTGAAGCCGGAAGCTCGCCGGAGCTCGGCGCCACCTTCACGGTGACCCTGCCTGTCAAGCACACTATTTCGGGCCGTGAACAATGATGATGCAAGACCGATACAAGATCCCTATCACCATCCTGATATGCGACGATGATGAGGACGACCGAATGCTCACGCAGCAGGCCCTCGAGCGCGCGCACATCTCCAACGCGCTGCGTTTCGTGGTCGACGGAGAGGACCTCCTCGACTACCTGCATCAGCGTGGCCCGTATGCCGGCGAAACCGGCGAGGCGCCGCGACCAGGATTGATCCTGCTCGACTTGAACATGCCGAAAATGGGAGGGCGTGAGGCGCTGCGCCTCATCAAGGCAGACCCCACACTGTCGGACATCCCGATCGTCGTGCTGTCGACGTCGTCGCGGGACGAGGATATCACGCGCAGCTACCAGTTGGGAGTCAATTCATTCATCACCAAGCCGGTGACGTTCACGGGACTCGTCGAGGCCATGCACGTGCTGGGGCGTTACTGGCTCGAGATCGTCGAGCTCCCACCGACCGCCGGCCCTTCGCATCTCGAGTCGATGTAGCGCCGGTTCGTCCTGCGCAAAACGCTCCGCGGGCAGCCGCAGGAGCGGCCAGCCCGAGAAGGGTGTTTCAGGACAGGCGCTACCGCAGGTACTGCCAGAGTCCGTACAGGCCGATCACGCCGCCACCGATCATGATGATCGAGCCGGCGTCGCCATCGATGACGGAGCCGACGATGAGCGCCGCGCCGCCGACGATCATCAAGGCGGTGTTGCCCGAGTTGCGACCGGGGGCCGGGATGGGCATCGGCGCGGGCGCAACGCCGTCCATGCGAAGCTGCACGCCGGTCGCCACGCTGGCGCGCGTCGGCGCCAGGGACATCAGCGGCACGGCCGTCGGCAATGCGGCACCCAGTGACGCGCTGTCGCCCGATGCGGGGGACACAACGGTCACGCTTGCGGGGCTGGAGTCGACGCGAGTGGAATCCTGCGCCATGATCGGCGTGGCGATGAACAAGGCCGTCAGTGCGGCTGCAATGTGTCGTGCGCTCAACATGTACAATCCCTCCGGGATTTCGAGTCATCAAGGTGATAGTGACATGGTAGAGCACGCAGGCTCCTTGCGCCATCGCACCAACGGCGTAGTTCGACGGTGAGCCATCGCACTACCCACCTCGGGCGATTGCCTGCCGCACGAGCCGGTGGCAATCATCAGGCCATGCCTACTCCATCCGCACACCCGCCCCGCGCGCGGCGCCGCGCGGTCATTGTCGCCATGGTCGTGATTGTCTCGGCCTCTGTGTCGTGCGCCATCTCGACGCAAAGCGAAGTGCAACTCGGTAACACGTATGCGGCGCAGATCGATACGCAACTGCCGATCATCCGTGACGCCGAGGTGACGCGCTACGTGTCGGCGCTCGGCAACGAGCTGGCTGCCGTCAGCGATGCCCGCGGCCTCACCTGGCACTTCACGATCGTGGACAGCAAGGAAGTGAACGCCTTTGCCGTGCCCGGTGGCTGGATCTATGTCAACCGCGGCCTGATTTCGCGCGCACAGAACATGAGCCAACTGGCCGGCGTGCTCGCGCACGAGATCGGCCACGTGACGCGACGCCATACGGTGCAGCAGATGCAACAGTCGGATCAGATGAACGGCGGCCTGTTGGCACTGTGCACGCTGACGACGGTGTGTTCGAGCGGTGTCGGCCAGGCCGCGATCAATGTCGGCGGCAGCGCGTTGTTCGCCAAGTTCAGTCGAGAGGACGAGCAGGAGGCGGACACGGAAGGTGTGAAAACGGCGGTGAAGGCCGGCATTGATCCGCGCGGCATTCCGGGCATGTTCCGCATCCTGCTCAGCGAACGCAATTCCAACCCGTCGTCGGTCGACGCGTTCTTCGCCACGCACCCGCTGGAGGAATCCCGCATCACGGCCACCAGTCAGCAGATCGCCACCTATTCAGCAGCCCAGCTTCGCAACCTGCGAGCCGACTCCGAGGCGTTCCAGCAGATGAAGCGGAGATTGGCAGGACTGCCGACCGTCGCCGGGAGGTGAGTCGGGAGTATTGAACTCCCGGCTCACCTCCCGGCTCAGAACTTCGCCGCCTCGCGCGCGTCTGCCCGTGCCTGCGATGCCGTGCTGTCGCTCCACAACTGCTGTGTGACCTTGAGCAGCACGAATCCGCTCACGGCGAGCACGCCGGTCAGGAGCAGCGCCGTCGGCAGGCGTGACGGATCGCCGGACGCATACAGGAAGTTGCCGATCGCGAAGAGTGACGACCAGATCACCACGCAGCCGGCGATCCAGCCGACGAACGCCGCACCGATCCGGTTTTCCTGCGCAATCTCGGCGTCGCTGATGCCGGCGGCGGCACGCAGTTCGGTCCAGCCCGGGCCCGCCGGCTTGACCTGCTGCACGAACGCGAGGAGTGTGGCCCGGTCGGTGGCCGGTCCCGCGAACGCCGTGATCAGCCACGCGATTGTCGTGATGCCGACCTGCACGATCGTGGTCGTGGCGAAATCGGCGCCGGGCATGAGCTTCGGCACGGCCAGCGACGTGATGAGCGACATCACCATGGCCACGATCTCGCACCATGCCGACACGCGCCACCAGAACCAGCGCGCGATGTACAGCAGCCCGGTGCCGGCGCCGATCGACAGCAGCACCTGGAACGCCTGCTGTGCGGAGCTCATGGTGAGGCTGAGCAGCGCGGCGACGACGTACAGCAGCACCGTGCTGAGTCGCCCGGCGTTCACATAGTGCGATTCGGTCGCGTCCTTCCTGATGAAGCGCCGGTAGAAGTCGTGCACCAGGTACGACGAGCCCCAGTTGAGGTGCGTCAGGATCGTCGACGAATTGGCCGCCAGCAGGCCGCCGATCATGAGCCCCACGAATCCGACCGGCAGGAACTTGAGCATGGCCGGGAAGGCCGAGTCGTGCCCGATGAGCGCGGTGTCGGCGTTGGGGAACGCCGCCTTGATGGAGGCCAGGTCGGGATACACGATGATCGAGCACAGCGCGGTGATGATCCACGGCCACGGTCGCAACACATAGTGCGCGATGTTGAAGAACAGCGTGCCGCCCAGTGAATCCTTTTCCGACTTGGACGCGAGCATGCGCTGCGCGATGTACGATCCGCCGCCTGGCTCGGCGCCGGGATACCAGTTGGCCCACCAACTGATGGCGATCGGCAGGATGAAGATCATCAGCGCGAGCTCGGACATGCTGAAGTTGGGCAGCAGGTCGAGAATGGGCTGGCCCGCACCGTCCTTGACGGTCATCACCGGCTGCGCGTCGGGGCCATCGCCTTGCGCGACCTGCAGCGTGGAGAGCTTCGACACGAGCAGCTTGAGCCCCACCCAGCCGCTGGCGTCACCGGCCAGGCGGCGTCCCACTTCGACCAGCGAAAACCACGCCGCGGCAAACACCGCCGTCATCTTGATGAAAAACTGGATCATGTCGATGACCAGCACGCCCCACAGGCCGGAGTGCGCCGCGAACACGACGTTCAGCAGCCCGCAGATGACGATCGTCTGCCAGGCGGGCAAGTCGAACACGATGTTGCCGATCTTGCACGCCGCCAGCGTCACCATGCCCATGATGAAGCAGTTGAAGAACAGGCCGAGGTACACGGCGCGAAATCCGCGCACGAGCGACGCCGGCTTGCCCGAGTAGCGCAGCTCGTAGAACTCGAGATCCGTCAGCACGCCGGACCGGCGCCACAAGCGGGCAAAGAAGAACACGGTCGACACACCGGTCAGCACAAACGCCCACCACTGCCAGTTGCCCGCCACGCCATAACGACGCACCTGCTCCGTCACCCAGTTGGGCGTATCCGACGAGAACGTCGTCGCCACCATCGACAGGCCGGCCAGCCACCAGGGTACCGAGCGTCCCGACCCGAAGAATTCTGTCGTGCTCGTCCCCGATCGCTTGGCGAGAAACAGCGCCGGCACGAAGCAGACCAGAATTGACGCGATGGCAATGACCCAATCGATCCAGGAAATGCTCATGGGTGGGGGCGTCTCGGAAGAGCGGGGAGGAGGGCCGATGCCTTCATCGGTCGGACGTCACCGAGTATCGCCGCCTCACGACGCTCACGCCACCCCGTTGCCACGTGGTAGTTGTGCCGCGCCGGCGGGTCGCCGTTCGATCCACCGTGTCACGGCAGAGGCGCCGCCATGGCGAATGATCCACGCCAGTGCCAGCGTGCGCATCAGGCGCCCGGCCAGGAGTGCGCCGAAGAACGACGGGAAGGGCACACCCGCCATGCCTGAGGCGATGCTGGTGAGCTTCGTCGACAACGGGCTCATCGTACTCGCGAAGATCGCCCATGCGCCGTAGCGCCCGAGGGCCGCCCGATAGCCCTCGAGGTTTTCGGCCGAGAGCCCCAGCCATTCGGCGCCCGGGCCCTGCAGCAGCGTGAGCGCCGACGCACCGGCTGCATACAGGATCACGCTGCCGATCAGCGTGCCGGATGTGGCCAGCAGCGCGAGCACATATGCGCGCTTCGGTCGCGCCAGCGCGAGCGGTACGAAGAACACATCGGCAATGCCGGGAAACACGCAGCCCTGCAACAGTCCCCATGCAAACACCACGGAGCCCGACCATCCCGCGTCGGCCCACTGCTGGAGCTGTGCAAAGAATCGCTGCAGGCCGGACGGCCGGTTGCCGCGCGCGCCGTCCTCAGCCACCATACGGAGCGCTGGCTGCGACGCGTCGCGGCGTGTCCATCATCGGGTACCATGTCAACGACGGGATCATGAGCAGGCAATCTATCGTCGGTTCCACGCGCCATGTGCGCGCGCCGTTTCGTCGTCACGCGTACCATGCGGCCTGGTTGGCACTGTCGCTTGCTGCCTGCGCGACGGGTCGGGGCGGACGCCACGAGGCATCCTGGCCGATCGCGCGCACGGTGGCCGATTCCATCGTCACCGAGCGGCTGGCGTCGGGCGTGCGGCTCCATCATCTGGTTCGAACGGCGGTGCCGCTGCGGGCGCACGTGCTCGACATCGACCTCGATGCCTGCGTTTCGCTGCGCGCGCTGAAGGGCGGGGCAACGGCGGTCGGGCGCACCACCACCAGCGCGCTGCTGGGTGCGGTTCCCGCCGTCGACGCACCCATCGCGGCGGTCAACGCCGACTTCTTCTCGCTGACCGGCGCGCAGGGCGTGCCGACCGGTGCGCTGGTGCAGGATGGCCGCCTCGTGTCCGGTCCCGTCGAGCGGCCCGTGCTTGCCTTCGATGCGAACGGCCGCCCCTACATCGGCGCGCTCACCGTCACCGGCACGCTCACCAGTATGCGCGCACGTGTCGCCGTGTCATCGTGGAATCGCCCGACGGCCGGTGCGGTCGGTATCGTCGATGCGTCGTGGGGACAGCCGCTGGACAGCCTGGCGCGACCCGGCGCCATGCAGCTCGTGCCGCTCGGCGCGCAGCGCTATCGCGTGGCCGCCCTTCCGATATCGCACAATGGACTCGCCCGTGGTGATACGCTGATGCTGGTGGGCAGTGCGCGCGCGTCGATTCTCGAGCGTGACACGGTGCGCGTGGACGTGACGCTGACGCCGATGATGCCCCGGCAGGCGGTCGGCGGATTTCCCCTGCTCGTGCGCGACAGCGTCATCGTGCCCGGCGTGGACTCCGCTGGTGCCGCCAGCTTTCGTGGCGTCAATCCACGCACGGCCGCCGGGTATGCGGCGAACGGGCGCCGACTGCTGCTGGTGGTGATCGACGGACGACAGGCGGGCTACAGCGTTGGCACGACCACGCGCGAAACCGCCGCGCTCCTGCGCGACCTCGGCGCGCGCGAGGCGATCAACCTGGACGGCGGCGGGTCGACGGCGATGGTGATTCGCGACTGGTCGAGCAATACGCTGCGCGTGGTGAACAAGCCGTCCGATGCCACCGGTGAGCGCGCAGTGGGTGACGCGCTCGGCGTGCTGGTGAGTTGCGGGACGCGCTGAGTCAGCGACGCGGCATCAGAGCTGGTCCAGGCCGTCCTTGCCGATCACCGGCATCCACGGCAGCAGTTCGTACTGGGCCAGCGCCCGTTGCGTGAACGGGTCGCCGTCGCGGATGCGATCGAGCGCCGCGATTCCTTCCTCGTCGGGCACCCGCAACAGCAGGATGCCGCCGAAGCGCGGGTCGACCGGGCCCGA
>CAZPON010000027.1:4079-18221 GCA_964588045.1 uncultured Gemmatimonas sp. | reverse complement strand
TCCCAGCAGTCCGCGTCGCAGTCCGTCGGACAGCGCCAACTGCGACGGGCCCGGCGGGCTGGTGGCCAGCGCATGGCCTTCGCGCGCAACGCCGTCGGCCGCGGCCGCGATGTCATTGCGGAAGCGCTGCGCCAGCGTGATGGGCGGTTCGGCATTGCGCTGCAGGATGGCCGGCAGCCCGTCGTCGGGGAAGAAGCGCCCGATGGGAACTACCTGCGTGGCCGGTGACGCCGGTGGCGCGGCGGTCGCGAGATATCCGGCGGCGACAGCGGCGAGGGCCACCGACTGGGTGCGGCTGCGACGCTGTTCCGCGTCGCCCCAGGCGTGGGCCCGCTGCACCAGCGCGCGCAGTTCCACCAGGGCGCCGTGGACGGCGAAATGCAGTCGCTGATCCCACCGCAACTCGCCATCGCGCAGGCCGGTGGCGATACGCTCGACGGTGCCGGCCAGGTCGGGCAGGCCGTCGAGGCGCGTCATGGTGGCGCTGCCGCGCAGGGCGCGCGCGTGCGTAAGAAACGCGGCGGCGTCTGGCGTGGACGACTCGGCGTGGGCAAGGAGCTGGTCGAGCCGATCGAGATATTCGGTCGCTTCTTTCTGGAAGAACTCGATCAGGGCCTGTGGTGCGCTCATCCTGCGTCTCCTCGTGCACGGTCCATTTCGCGCCGGATTTCCCGGACCGCGTCCTGCATGCCGACGAACATCGAACGCCCTACGATCGCGTGTCCGATGTTGAGTTCTTCGATTTCGGGAATCGCCGCCACCGGTCCCACGTTGTGCACCGACAGGCCATGCCCCGCGTGGACCTTGAGCCCCAGCGAGACACCGAGCGCCGCGCAGTCGGCCAACGCCCGCACGAAGGCCGGATCGGTGGGATGATGCGCGTAGGGTCCGGTGTGGAGCTCGATTGCGTCGGCGCCCAGGTTGACCGAATGTCGCACCGCGTCCTGGTTGGCGTCGATGAACAGACTGCTCTTCACCCCGGCACGTTTCAGCCGGACAACCGCGTCGCGCAGGCTGGCGGCGTTGCGGGCGACGTCCAGCCCGCCCTCGGTCGTCACCTCCTCGCGCCGTTCCGGGACGAGGGTCACGGCAAAGGGCCTGAGCCGCTCGGCAAGTTGAAGCATCTCCCCGGTGGCGGCGCACTCCAGGTTCAGCACGGTTGTGATAGTTGCGGCCAGCCGTAGAACGTCGTCGTCCTGTATGTGACGCCTGTCTTCACGAAGGTGGGCTGTGATGCCGTCGGCGCCCGCCTGCTCACAGAGGGCGGCCGCGGCGACCGGATCGGGATCGGTGCTGCGGCGAGCCTGCCGGACGGTGGCCACGTGATCGATGTTCACGTACAGCCGCTGGTGAGGCAACGTCATGGCAGTGAAGAGGCAGACGCAAATGGCATGAGCGGTCGACGGGGAGTGACACTACACTACTGCTGGTACGATAACGTGCATGGAGGCACTCGTGGTACAGTTCTCGCTTCGGAAGGGCATGGCCTGCGTCATCCTGCTTGGCTCGGTGGCGTGCAGCAAGAAGGTGGTGGAGACGTCGATGACCCCGGCGCCGAGTACGACCGCCACGGCGGTGCTCGACAAGCCGCTCGAGCCCGGCCAGATCGGTGCGAACTCGTCCCGCGGCGCGGTGGTGGGATTCATGACCGCGGTCAAGGCACAGGACCTGCGCGGCATGTCGGCGATGTGGGGGAACGAGCAGGGACCGACCGCCAACCGCCTCAAGCGCGACGAGCTGGAAAAGCGCCTGATCGTCATCCAGTGCCTGCTGGCTCACGAGAAGTGGGAGTTCGCCGAAGACAGCCCGCGACTGGCCACGGGCGGCCGTCAGGAGTTCATCGTCAGCATGCAGAAGAAGGGCGCCGCGGCCCTCGGCCGGACGACGTTCACGACCGTGGCCGCTTCAGGAAGCCGCTGGTTCGTCGAGGATATCTCGATCGCTGACATCAAGGAGTCCTGCCGCTAGTATTCGGATAGCTCGACGAGCACTCCGCCGGTCGCACTTGGATGCAGGAAGGCGATGCGCTTGCCTTCGGCGCCAAGCCGCGGGGTCTCGTCGATCAGCCGCAGTCCGGCTGTTCGGCAGCGCGCAAGCGTCCCGTCGAGGTCGTCCACGGCAAAGCACACGTGATGGATGCCGGGGCCGCGCTTGGCCACGAACTTCCCGATTGGCGAGTCCTCGGACTTGGCTTCGAGCAGTTCCACCAGCGATTCTCCAGCTGCGACACCCGCAATGGCGGCGCCGTCGGCGTCGTCGAGCGGCACCTCGGGCATGCCGAGGACATCACGGTAGAGCGGCAGCAGCTCGTCGAGCGCACGCACGGCGATCCCGATATGGGCGATGCGCGTGCCGCGACGGGCGTTTGGACGGTCGAGTTCGGTCATGTCGTGAGGGCGTGAGTCGAACGCGAATTCTAATCCTGACCACCGGCGCCAACGAGTCCACGTGACTCGCGCGCCACGGAGCACACGATGGCCAACGCGGTTGAAGTGAAGGACGATACGTTTGCGACGGAGATCGAGGGCCATCAGGGCCTCGCCGTCGTCGATTTCTGGGCGACGTGGTGCGCGCCCTGCCGCATGATCGCCCCGATTGTCGAGCAGCTCGCATTGGATTACGCCGGCAAGGCCAAGGTGGCCAAGCTCGATGTCGACAACAATCAGCGCACGGCGGCCAAGTTCAACGTGCGGTCGATCCCGACCATCCTGTTCTTCAAGGACGGCAAGCTGATCGACCAGGTCGTCGGCGCGGTACCGCGCCCGGCCCTGGAAGCGAAGTTCAAGGAGCACGTCTGAGTCACGAGGGCGACGCGCCCGGTCCGGCCAGCGACCTTCCGGTCGCCCTGGCCGACCGGGCGGCGACGCTCCTTCCTGACGCGGCCGCCCCCGGGGCGCTGCACGTCGTCAGTACGCCCATCGGACACCTGGGCGATATCACCGTTCGCGCGCTCGCGGTGCTCAAGGGTGCCGCCGCCATCTGCTGTGAGGACACCCGGCACGCGCGCACCCTGCTGCAGCGCTACGGCATTCATACCCCGACGCTGGCCGTCCATGAACACAACGAGGCCCAAGTCACGCCCCGGGTCATCGAACGGCTGCGTGCCGGCGAGGCGATCGCCCTGATTTCCGATGCGGGGACGCCGCTGGTGTCCGATCCGGGCTCCCGGCTGGTTGCGGCCGTGGTCGAGGCCGGGCTGCGGGTGGTCCCTATTCCCGGCGCGTCGGCGACGCTGGCCGCGCTCGTCGCGTCGGGCATCGTGCCGCATCCCTGCACGATTCTCGGGTTCCTCGCCCGCAAAGGGGGCGAGCGACGCGAGCAGATCGCCCAGGCGACCGGTCTTCCCCACGCGGTCGTGCTGTTCGAAAGTCCGCATCGTCTCGTCGAGACGCTGCGGGAGCTGGCCGAGGCCGCGGGTCGTCCCCGTCAGGTTGCGGTCGCACGGGAATTGACCAAGCATTTCGAGGAGATCCGTCGCGGAACGCTCCTCGAGGTTGCTGCGTATTACGAGGAGACGCCGCCGCGCGGTGAAATCGTGATCGTGCTGGCCGGCGCCCCTGTCGTCGTCCCGACCGAAGACGGACTCCGGGCGGTGGCCGACGCGCTGCGCGCCGAAGGCGTCCGACCCCGCGAGATCGTGCAGCGGCTGGTGGATGAACATGGTGCCGGCCGCAACCTCGCATACCGACTCGCCCACGACACCTGATGCGGTCATTTTCGCGGCGTTCCCGTCTCGCGCTGTGGTGCGCTGCGCTCGCGCTTCCCATGCTGGCCGCCACGCCGTTCGTGCGGTCCACGGTACCGGGCCCCGGACGCCTGGCCATCGCGCGCCTCCAGTACGACGGCGGCGGCGACTGGTACGCGAATCCGTCCAGCATCCCCAACCTCCTGGCCGCCATCGCGGCGCGCACCGCGCTGCCCGTCGAGCGGGCCGAAGCGCGGGTGCGGCTCACCGATTCGTCGGTGTTCGACTTTCCGTTCCTGCATGTGACAGGACACGGCGAGATCAAGCTCAGCGAGGTGGAGGTCGATCGGCTGCGTGAGTATCTCCGGCGCGGCGGGTTTCTTCATGTCGATGACAACTACGGCCTCGACGAAAGCTTCCGTCGCGAGATCAAGCGGGTGTTCCCGGACCGGCCGCTGGTCGAGGTGCCCTATACGCACCCGATCTACCACCTCGTCTACCAGTTCCCGAAAGGCCTGCCAAAGGTGCACGAACACGATGGCAAGCCGGCCCAGGGGTTCGGTATCTTCATCGGGAACCGATTGGCGGTGTATTACTCATATTCGACCGACCTTGGCAACGGCTGGGAGGATGTGGGCACGTACGCCGATCCGCCGGCCATGCATGAGCAAGCGCTGCAGATGGGGATCAACCTCTTCACGTACGCTGTAACCAGCCGGGTGACGCCATGACCGCACCAGCCCTGCCGCGCAGCGGCAGTCGAACGAATGCGTCGGTTGGCGTCCTCGAGACGCGCCTGGGTGAGGCGCGATCGGGCCTCGCGGCGCGCTTCCAGTCAGCGCAGGCCCTGTTCGGGATTGCTCCCCTGATCGTAGGTATGGCCGTCCTGGCCGCCCTGCTGGGCGATGGCCGCTGGATGACGTGGCCGCGTGCGATGCCGATGCTGATCTGGTCACTCATCGCGCTGGGCGCCTACGCCGTGTTTCGCTGGCACTCCCGGTTCTTCCCCGAAGTGCGGTCGATTGCGTCGCTGGCCGGTATCATCGAACGCGAACAATCGTTGCGCGACGGGTCGCTGCGCGGTGCGCTCGAAGTCGGCAACACCGGCACGCTCGGCGCATACGCCGCAGCGGAAGCGGCGCGACGTCTTTCCGCAACATCGCTGGCGCCGCAACTCGATGCGCGCCTGCGTCGCGTGCAGTGGTGGGGTGTTGCGGCGGCCGTGCTGAGCATCGCGTTGCTGATGGGACTGGGACGCGTGTTTCCCGATGGGTTGTCGGCGGCGATGCATCCCATTCGCGCGTGGCGCGGCACGCTGCTTCCGGCCCTGGGCTTCGACAAGCTGCCCACGAGCGTGCCGCGCGGTATGCCGCTCACGGTGCGCGTGCACGCCGAAGGCCGCCACGTGGTGATTGTCTCGCGTCGTGCGGCCGGTGAGGCCTGGCGTGATACGACACTCGATGTCGATGCGACAACCGGCCTGGCGTCGCTGGCACTCGGCCCGGTGCGCGCGCCCGTGACGCTGCGCGTGAACGACGGACGCGCACCGGAAGCGATGGCCATTGTTGCCGTCGACGAGCGCGGATGGATTGGCGATGTGAGTCTCTTCGCCGAGTATCCGGGGTATCTGGCGCGCGCCAACGAAACGCTGGAACCGGTGTCGCCGGTGAGCGTGCCGCGTGGTACGCGCGTGCGCGTGTCGGCGGTGCTGCGCGGTGGTGCGCGTGATGCGACGCTGTCGGATGGCGCGACCTCCGTGGCGCTGGTTGGCAGTGGCACCGCCGACGCGGTCGATGGGGAAAAGGTGTCCGGTGTGCTGGTGCTCGACCACGATGGCGCGTGGAAGTGGGCGGCGTCGGCGACGCCGCGCACGGTTGGCGGAACGCTGCCGCCTGAACTTCCCGATTCGCTGTGGTTCGTGGTCATGCAGGACAAGCCGCCCGAAGTGATCATCGATGCACCGACGACCGATACCGCGATTGGATCGGCGGGTGTCGTGCCGGTGTTCCTGCGGGCCGGCGATGACCATGGCGTGAGCAGTGTGGCCCTGACGATCTGGCGCGAAGCGGCGACGGCCGATGAACCGACGCAGCGTGCGGCCCCGCGCGAGCGCATCGAGATTGGCAATCCGGCGGCGCCGTTCTTCGAGGGCGGTGTCACCGTTTCGCTGGACGGTCGCGGCCTCGAGCCCGGCGATCGGTTGCACCTGGTGGCCATCGCCACGGACGATTCGCCGTGGCGTCAGCAGACGTCGAGTACCGAAGTGATCCTGCGTGTCCCGACGCTGGCCGAGCAGCGTTCGATGGCGCGCTCACTGGCCGACTCACTGGCGGCGCGCGCCCAGCAGATGGCGCAGCAGGAAAAGCGGTTGCAGCAGAATACGGTGGACGCGGCGCAGAGTCGCGACCTCAAGAACGGTGGTCGCGGCGAGGAACAGCAGGGCGGCGCCAAGAGCGACAGCAAGGGCGCGATGAGCTTTCAGCAGGCCGAGAAGGCGCGCGAGCTGGCGCGACAGCAGCAGCAGATGGGTGCGAAGATCGACTCGCTGCGCCAGAGCACCAAGGAGCTCGAGAACCGCCTCAAGAGCGCGAACGCCCTCGACACGGCGCTGGCGAACCGCATGCGCGACATCCAGCAACTGTTGCGCGACGCGATGACGCCGGAAATGCAGAAGCAGCTCGAAGCGCTGAACAAGAGCACCGACCGGCTGAGCGGCGCCGAAGCGCAGGCAAGCATGGAGCAGCTCGCACAGCAGCAACAGCAGATGCGCCAGCAGTTGGAGAAGAGCGCCGAGATGCTCAAGCGCGCGGCGCTGGAAGGCTCCATGTCGACGCTGCGCGACGATGCGCGGGAACTGGCAGACGCGCAGAAGAAGCTGGCGAACGAGCTCGAAAAGCAGAACGGCGCGCGGCAGCCGAAGACGGGCGAGGAGGATCCACGCGAGCTCGCGGAACGGTCGCGCGCGTTGCAGGAGGAAGTCGACAAGCTGGCCAAGCGGCTCGAACAGGCCGGTGCCAAGCCCGGCGCGAGCAAGACGCGCGCGGCGCAGCCCATGGTGGACCAGGCGGCCGAGGCAATGGATCGCGCGGCGCGTGAGGCGCTGAAGGAGGCGAACGCGCAGCAGCAGCAGAACGAGGCCGAGAAGACACCCGAGCAGACGGCGGCTGAAAAGGCCGCGAAGGCCATCGCCCAGGCGCTGGCCGACAAGGACAAGAACCCTCCCGGACAACAGCAGCAGAAGGAGCCGGACGACAAGATGGCGGCCGGTGCCGCAGCGCAGTCGGGCAATGGCACCGATCGCAAGCCCGGTGCGCAGTCACAGGGTGCGCAGGGTCAGCAGGGCGGTTCGCAGCAGCAGGGCGGACAGCAGGGCAAGCCGCAGCCCGGGCAGCAGGGACAACCACAGCCCGGTCAGCAGGGGCAGGCAGGGCAGGGCGCCGCCAATGACGCGCGTCAGGCCGGCGATGCCATGGACCAGGCCGCACAGCAGCTTTCGGCTGCGCGCGAAGCACAAGTCGACGCGTGGAAGACCGAGCTGTCGCAGCAGCTCGACCAGTCCATCAACGAAACGATGCAGTTGGCACGGCAGCAGTCGGATCTCGAGCAGCGTGCGCGGCAGGGTGGCAACGCCCAGTCGATGCAGGGCGAGCAGGGCGCGGTGCAGCAGGGCGTGCAACAGGCCGCCGAGCGTTTGGAGCAGGCGGGTCGTTCGTCGTCGCTGTTGTCGCAGCGATCGCAGAAGGCGATGGCCGATGCGCAGCGTCGCGTCGAGCAGGCCACGCAGCAGATGGGCCAGGCGGGACAGCCGGGTGGCAACGAGCAGGTGCAGAACGCGATGAAGGATGCGTCCGAGGCGCTCAACCAGGCGCTCAGTTCGCTCGTGCGCGATCGCGAGAAGGTGAACAACGCGCAGTCGGCGTCGGGCTTCAGCGAAATGATGGAACAGCTCAAGCAGCTCGCGCAGCAGCAAGGTGCGCTGAACGGGCAGATGCAGGGACTGAACCTGTTGCCGGGCGGCGCGCAGGGTGACGCGGCCAAGGCGCAGGCGCGTGTCTTGGCGCGTCAACAGCGCGAGGTGGCCAAGACGCTGTCCGACGTGTCCGATGCCGACCAGACCGGTCGCACCGATGCGCTGGCCAAGGAAGCGCAAACGCTCGCGCAGCAGATCGAACGCTCCGGACTCGATCCTTCCGTGGCGGCGCGGCAGCAGCAACTGTATCGCCGCTTGCTCGACGCCGGTCGCTTCCTCGAACAGGACGAGCGCGACGATCAGGGACCGCGCGAAGCGAAGACGGGCAACGCCGCCGGTGCGCGCATTGCCGTGGACGGCCCGCAGTCGGGCAGGGCGGCCAACAAGTTCGAGCCGCCCACGTGGAACGAACTGCGAGGCCTCGGTCCCGAGGAACGGCGCCTGGTGATCGAGTACTTCCGCCGGCTCAATGGCAAGAGTCCGTAAGCTCGTCGCGTTCGTCGCGGCCGCACTCGCGGTCGCGACGCTGACGCCGGCAGGATCGCGCGAGGCCAACGCGCAGCAACGCATTCCGCCGTCGACGGCCACCGCTGCAGACACCACCGATCCGCTCCTGCGCGCGCTCGACGCCGAAGACAAGGGCGATCCGAAGCGCGCGGCCGTGGCGTATCGTGAAGCGCTGCAACGTGCCCTCGTGGCCGGAAACGTCGATGGTGATCGCGTGGCACTGTCACTGCTGGGCCTCGAACGCACGTGGGCCGAGACCGGTGTGCGCGACTCGATCCTGCCCTACGTGCAGCGCGTGCTGCAGGTGCGACCCACCGATCCCGTGGCGCGCAGCATGCAACTGCGCACGCTGGTGGGACTCGGCAAGGAGGAAGAAGCGCGACTCGCGTTTCTGTCGTGGCGACGGGCCGTGGGCAACGACGGCGCACCATTTCGCGAGTATGCGCGCCTGCTGCTGTCGACGGGACGCGCACAGGCCGCCGACTCGGTGCTGAGTGAAGCCGGCCGGTTGCTTGGGGCCGGTGGCGCGCTGTCCGGCGAAGTCGCGCAACTGCACGTGGCGCTCGGGCGTTGGAACAGTGCCGCAATCGCGTACCGCGAGGCGCTGATCGACCAGCCGTATCTCGAGGCCTCGGCGAACTTCGCGCTCACGCGCGCGCCGCGCGAGGCGCGTGACTCCATTCGCACCGTGCTGGCTGCGCCACCGGTGTTGTTGCCGCCACGCCGGTTGCTTGCCTCGCTGGAGCTCTTCTGGGGTGAGCCGCGACGCGCGTGGGTGGCCTTGTCGTCAGTGCGCCCCGACGACTCCACGTCGGCGGCATGGCGTGAGTTTGGTGAGCGCGCCGAAATGGCGCAGGCGTGGCCCGTCGCACGCGATGCCTGGCTGGCCGTGTTCGAGCGCCGGGGCGACCTCGAAGCGCAAACACGCGCCGCGCAGGCCGCCCTCAGGGCCAACGATGCAGCCGGCGCGCTCGAGATTGTGCGTCGCGAGCCGAAGGTGGTGGGACCGCTCACCCTCAACCAGCCGCAAACGCGTGCGCGCGCATTGCTGCCGATCGAACTGGCCGCGCTCGGCGAACTCGGTCGTCCGCAGGAAGCGCAGCAGCGACTCGACGAGAATGCGCGCTACCTCGACGCCACGTCGCGCGCGGCGATTGCACAGACGCTGGTGACGGCGTGGTTGCGCAGCGGCGATGTGGAGAAGGCGCGCGACGCGGTGAAGGCCAGCGACCTCGAAGACGACGACGAAACCATGGGGTGGCTCGCGCTGTATGACGGCGACCTGGTGACGGCGCGCAAGCGACTCGTGCGGGCCGAGACCCGTCGTCCGGAGTTGGTGGACGCACTGGGACTGCTGTCGCGCACACGGCTGGAGCGGTCGCCGGGAATGGGGCAGGCCTTCCTGCTGCTGGCGAGACGGGATACGGTCGGCGCGGCCCAGCGGTTCGCGGCGCTGGCCGATTCCACCGGCGACGCGGCACCGGCGTTCCTGTCGCTGGCAGCCCGGCTCGAGCGCTCGCGCCAGGGCGGCACGCGGTCGCTGGCGCTCTGGGACCGCATCGTGCGCGACTTCCCGACGAGTCCGGAGGCGCCCGAGGCGCTGCTGGCGTCGGCGCGCGCGCTGCGTGATGCCGGTGACAAGAACGGCGCGATCACGCGCTACGAATCGCTGCTCATCGATTATCCTGAAAGTGCATTGCTGCCACAGGGGCGGCGGGAACTGGAGTTGCTGAAGCGAGGAGCACCGTGAGCGGCGTCATTCGGAGGTGGGGCAGGCGATTCATGCAGCTCGCGACAGCAGTGGTGCTGCTGGCGCCGGCCACGTCGCACGCGCAGAACCTGCTCGTCCCGATGGATGACGGCCAGCGCAATCATCTCAAGGCGTACGGGGTCGCGTTCCTCGCCCTCAAGACCGGACAGAAGGCGGAGTGGCTGCTCAACTACCGCGGCGGCGCGTTCCTGCTGCCCGATTCGCCCGACCTGCGCCGGCGTGCGGCGCTCGATGGCGTGAGCGTGGAAGCGACGACGGATGCGGCGGTCGCGGGCATTCGCGCCGAGATCGCCGGCGGCAACATGGACGCGGTAGTGCTCGAGCGCGCGCCGAGGATCGCGATCTACCGGCCGGTCAACCAGCCACCCTGGGACGACGCCGTCACACTGGCCCTCCAGTACGCGGGCATCGACTTCACGTCGGTGTGGGACGATGACGTGATCAAGGGCGACCTGTCCAAGTACGACTGGGTGCACTTGCACCATGAAGATTTCACGGGGCAGTTCAACAAGCTCTACCTCGCGTACCGCGACGCGCCGTGGTTCGTGGCACAGCGCGATCGCGACATGCTGACGGCGCGCAAGTTCGGGTTCGACAACGTGCCGGCGCTCAAGAAGGCCGTTGCGGAAGGCATCCGCGGGTTCGTGGACAAGGGCGGATTCCTGTTCGCGATGTGCGGTGCCACGGAGTCGCTGGATCTCTCCATTGCCGCGTTCACCGTCGACATTGCCGGACCGTTCTCCGACGGCAACCCGCCGGCGCCGGATGCCGACGCAAGACTGGCGTGGACGCGCGCGCTGGCGTTCACCGGTGCGCATATCGAGCCGTCACCGTACATCAACGCGCTGAGCGACATCGACGGGCACCAGGTGAACGTGCCGGCGCGTCGCCAGCCGCTGGGCGCGTTCTCGCTGTTCGGCTTTTCCGCCAAGCTCGATCCCGTGGCCACGATGCTGGTGCAGGACCATCGCACCGTGATTCCCGATTACTACGGCGTCACCACGAGCTTCAACAAGGCGGTCCTCAAGCCCGGCGTCACCGTGCTCGCGTCGGAAGACGGGGCGCCGTGGGTCAAGTACATTCACGGGGACTACGGCAAGGGATCATGGACCTTCCTGGGCGGGCATGATCCCGAGGACGCGCAGCACGCCATCGGCAGCGCGCCCACCGACCTGTCGCTCCACCCGAACTCGCCGGGATACCGCTTGATCCTCAACAACGTGCTCTTCCCCGCCGCGAAGAAGAAGCCGCGCAAGACGTGAACGCCATGACTGCGGCACCGGGCGAGGCGCGGTTGTCACGCGCTGCGTCGGCCGCCGTGCGCACCGCCATCCGCCTGGCTGGCGGCAACGAGGTGTGCTTCGTGTGCGCCGTCGACGACGACGGCATGATCACCACCGCGCGCGCGGTCGCGCGCGGTGACGCCAGCAGCGTGCTGGCGATGCCCGGGTTTGCCGAGCGCGGCGAGCTGCTGTTGCACAACCACCCGTCGGGCGGGCTCGAGCCCAGCGACGCGGACCTCGAGATCGCCGTGCGCCTGCATGCCAACGGCGTCGGGTTCGCCATCACCGACAACGACGCGTCGCGCGTGTACGTGGTGACCGAAGTGCCGCGCGAGAAGGCCAAGGTCGCACTCGATGTCGACGCCATCGACGTCGTGCTCGGGCCGTACGGCGCGATTGCGCAGGCCATGCGCGCGGCCAACGGTGCGCACACGTACGAAGACCGTCCGGCGCAGCGCGCGATGGCCGCCGAAGTCACGCGCACGTTCAACGAGGGCGGCGTGGCGTTGCTCGAGGCCGGCACCGGCGTGGGCAAGTCACTGGGATACCTCGTGCCGGCCCTGCGCTGGGCGGCGGCGAACGGCGAACGCACGATCGTATCGACCAACACCATCACGCTGCAGGAGCAGTTGGTGGCCAAGGATCTCCCGTTCCTGCAGCGCGCACTCGCCGACCAGCCGGTGCGGTTCGCGCTGCTCAAGGGATGGCGCAACTACGTGTGCCTGCAACGGCTCGATCAGGCGCGCGGCGCAGGCGCGACGTTGTTCGAGGACAGCCTGACGGACGAACTGACGATGATCGCCGAGTGGGCGCAGCGCACCACCGATGGTTCGCTGGCCGACCTCCCGACCACGCCGCGCGGCGAAGTGTGGGACGAGGTGGCGGCGGAACCCGACCTGTGCGGCCGTCTCAAGTGCACGTTCTACGACAAGTGCTTCCTGTTCAAGGCGCGCAAGGAAGCGGCGCAGGCCGATGTCGTTGTCGTGAATCACCACCTGCTGCTTTCCGACGTCGCCGTGCGACGCATCTCGCAGAACTGGGACGACGCGGCCGTGCTGCCGGCGTACAAGCGGCTGGTGATCGACGAGGGACATCACCTGGAGGACGCCGCCGCGTCGCACCTGGGTGCATCGGTCACCCGTCGTGCGCTCGCGCGCCTGTTTGCCCGACTGGAGCGTCGCGGGAAGGGATTGCTTCCCGCGCTCGAAGTGCGCCTGCTGGGCTGGAACGATCTGCTCAGCACCGCGAGCCTCGATCTCGTGCAGTCCCGGTTGGTGCCGAGTGCCGCCACGGCACGCGACCGCGCGGCGCTGCTGTTCGAGTTGCTGGCCATCATGATGGCCGAGGAGAACACGAGCGTGTTTCGGCTCACCGAGGCGTTCGAGCAGCATCTGTCGTGGCGTGGTGGTGTCGAAGCGACGCTGGAAGAGCTGCTCATCGAGATCGCCGCACTGGCGGAAGGGCTGCGACTCATCCGCGAACGCCTGGAGAGCGACGAGCAGAAGACCGAGCAACTGGCCCCGCTGCTGGGGGAGGTGCGTGGGGTGTCGCGCCGCCTCACCGCCGCCGGTGACGCGCTGTCCCGCGCGCTGCGCACGCCGCCGGCTGGGGCACCCGTGGTGCGATGGATGGAACTCACCGGCAAGGCCGGACCGGATCGCAACCTGGCGTTGCATTGCGTGCCGCTGGACCTGGCGCCGGTGTTGCGCGAGGACCTGTTCGGGCGCGTGGAGAGCGCGGTGATCACCAGTGCCACCTTGGCCACCGAGGACGGCTTCGACTTTCTCGAACAGCGACTCGGCATCGACGCCCTCGACATGCCGCACATGTCGGCCCTGTATCCGTCGCCGTTCGACTATCCGCGACAGGCGCTGCTGGTGGTGCCCACCGACCTGCCGGCGCCCAACGAGGATGCGCGCCAGCACATCCTGGCCGTGGGCAACCAGTTGCGTGACCTCGTCGAGGCCAGCGATGGCGGCCTGTTTGCGCTGTTCACGAGTCATCGCGACGTGCGTGAGATGGCGTCGCAACTGCGTGACGCGGGCTACGATGCGCGCTGGCCACTGCTGGTGCACGGCGAGGAGCCGCGCGACGTACTGCTGCAGCGATTCCGCGACAGCGGACGCGCCGTGTTGCTGGGCACCGCCACGTTCTGGGAAGGCGTGGATGTTCCGGGTGATGCGTTGCGCGGGCTGCTCATCGCCAAGCTGCCGTTCCGCGTGCCCACCGAACCGATGGTGGCCGCGCAGTGCGAGGCGATCGAGGCGCGCGGCGGCAATGCGTTCTCGGAGTTCATGCTGCCGCACGCGTCGCTGCGACTCAAGCAGGGGTTCGGCCGCCTCATTCGCACGGCCACCGATCACGGGGTGATCGTGCTCAGCGATCCTCGCGTGTTGACCAAGCGATACGGACGGCAAATGCTGGATGGCTTGCCGCCGGCGCGACGGATTGCCGGGCCATGGTCGCGATGTCGTGCCGAGGTGCGCAAGTTCTACGAACGGGCAGGGCGGGGCTACCGTACGTAGTACTCGAGTCCTGGTACCCAGTACTGTTCTTCCATCACCATCCACCAGTGGTCAACACAGTGAATCTCCCTCGCCAGATGGTCTTCGTTGGCCGCAACTACCTCGAGCATGCACGCGAGATGGGCAATCCGATGCCCAGGGAGCCGCTGCTGTTCCTCAAGCCCCCGTCCTCGATCATCCGCGACGGTGAGGCCATCGTGCTGCACCCGGTCTCGACGCACATCGAGTTCGAGGGGGAGATCGGGTTGGTGGTCGGGTCGCGCTTGCATCGCGCCGACGAGACGCAGGCGCGCGCCGCGCTGTCGCACGTGGTGGCCATCAACGATGTGTCGGCCCGTGACCTGCAGAAGGGCGACGGACAGTGGGCGCTGGGCTTCCGTGAGCCCCTCAACGCCAACGAG
>CAZPON010000027.1:0-4069 GCA_964588045.1 uncultured Gemmatimonas sp. | reverse complement strand
CGCCAAGGGGCTCGACACGTTCTGTCCGATCGGCGCGCCGGGAGCCGTGCCCGATGACCTTGCGACGCTCACCGTCGTCACGACCGTGAACGGGATCGAATGTCAGCGGGGAAAAGCCACCGATATGGCATTTTCGATCCCCATGCTCCTCGCGTACATTTCACAGTACATCACCCTCGAGGCCGGCGATATCGTGGCTACCGGCACGCCGGCGGGTACGAAGGCGCTGTCTCCGGGGGATGTGGTCACCGTCGAGCTGTTCGGTGCGACCGGCTCGCTCAGCCGCGTATCGAATCCCGTTGTCGCAGGCTCCTGAGCGATTCTCAGGGGTATAACCCGTCGCCATGACCCAGCCACCCGCTGACCAACTGCCTCCAGACGCGTCGCCCGATGTGTCCGGACGCGCGGTGCGAGCGGCCGGCCCGAAGCGGCGCGCCATCAGCGCGCGGGCACGGGTGGGTGGCGCGGAGCACGAGACGCGCTCGCCCAAGGCGCTGGCGATCTCGGTGCTGCTCCATCTGGCGGTGGCCGTGGTGGTGCTCCAACTGCTCACCTTCGGTCATGGCCTGACCGGTTTTCTGGATTTTGGAAAGGAAGAGAAGCTCGAAGAGCGGCTCACCTTTGTCGCGACACGCCCGCCGACGCCCGAGCCGGTGCGACCCGTCAGGCCGGTGCCGAGTGCAGAAAGGCCGGTAGCGCCCGGCACGACACTGCCAGGGCCCCCGGTGGCAGTGCCGGAGACGCCGCCGCCAGCCGCGCGCGCCGATACGGGGAGTGGCGAGGCCCGCGGCACCGGAAACGGCGTTGGCGCCCTCAACCCCAACCTGCAGGGCGTGAAGCCGTCGTTCGACGATCCGCGCGTCTGGCAGGGACCGACGGGCAACGGGGTGGCCCCATCGCGCAACGGCATCGAGATGCTCGACAGCATCATCGCGTGGTCCATCAACATGGGACGCGATTCCGTCGATTCGATTGCGCGTGCGCATGGCCTGGACGGCCGGGCACCCGGCGACTGGACCACGAAGGACAAGAACGGCAACAAGTGGGGCTGGGACAACGCCGGCATCCGGCTCGGCAAGGTCGTGATTCCGAACGCGCTGCTTGGACTGCTGCCGCTCAACGCGCAGGTTGGCATGTCGGGCAACCCCACGGACATTGCGAACGAGCGGCGCCTGGCGCTGTCACGCGCCGACATCCTGCGCATGTCCGAGCGTTCGATGGGCGAGGCCGAATTCAAGAAGCTCGCCAGCGAGCTGCGTGATCGTCGGGAGAAAGAGCGCCGCGAGCGACTCAAGGCGCCCAGCGCATCGATTGCTCCCGCACCCGTTCTGCAGAATCCGCCGAAGGACCGCTGAATCAGGCCGTCGGGTCGGGTCCGAGGAACCTCACGGCTGCATCGAGGCGGGCGAGCGACCGGTCGCGACCGATGTACTGCAGCACTTCGAAGATCCCGGGGCTCACCGTGAGGCCCACCAGCGCCACACGTAACGGCTGGAAGATCTTGCCTCCGGAAATGCCGAGTTCCTCCGCAAGGCGCCTGAGGGCTTCCTCCATCGAGGCCGGCTCCCACACCGGCAGCAGCGCGAGTCGCTCGCGTGTGGCCGAGAGAATCTCCGCCGCGGTCCGCGCATCGCGCCACTGCTTGCTCACCGCATCGGGATCGTACTCCACCGACTCCTGGAAGTAGACCGCGGCTTGTCGCACGATGTCGTCGGTCGTGCGCGAACGGATGCGCAGCAGGTCGAGCAGCCCGTGGTACCAGCCCTGCCGCGCGTCGAGCGCGTCGAGCGTGGTGTACCCGGCCTTCACCAGCGCCGGCGCGACAATCGGTGCCAGTTCATCGAGCGGGATGAGCGCGAGATGCTGGCCGTTCATCCACTCCAGCTTTTTGGTGTCGAACACGGCGGCTTTCTTCTGCAGGCCCCTCGTGTCGAACCTCTCGATGAGCTGCGGCAGCGTCATCACTTCGGTGTCGTCGCCGGTGGACCAGCCCAGCAGCGCGAGGAAATTGATCATCGCGCCGGGCAGGAGCCCGAGATACTGGTAGTCGCCCACCGCCGTGGCGCCGTGCCGCTTGGACAACTTCTTGCCGTCCGCTCCGAGGATCATCGGCACATGCCCGAACTGCGGCACCGTGGCGCCGAGGGCGCGGTAGAGCAGGATCTGCTTTGGCGTATTCGAGATGTGATCATCGCCGCGCATGACGAGCGTGATGCGCATGTCGATATCGTCCGACACCACGGCCATGTTGTATACCGGCGTGCCGTCGGAGCGGAGGATGACGAAATCCTCGATGTCCTTGTTGGGGAACGCAATGCGTTCGTGCACGAGGTCGTCCCACTCGGTCACGCCATCGGGTACGCGGAAACGAATGGCGTACGGCTCGCCGCGCGCCAGCTTTGCCTCGACGTCGGCGTCGCTCAACTCGGCCATTGCGCGATCGAACCGGAAGTTGTCGCCACGCGCCTCCGCCTCGTTGCGCAGCCGCTCGATCTCCGACGCCGGCGTGAAGTCGCGATACGCCGCGCCGGATTCGAGCAGCCGGTGCGCATCGGCGTAGTGGCGTGCCACATTCGCGCCCTGGTACACGACGGGCTCGTCCCATGTGAGGCCAAGCCACTCGAGCCCCTCGAAGATGGCCCGCGTGCTTTCGTCGGTGCTGCGTGCGCGATCGGTGTCCTCGACGCGCAGCAGGAAGTCACCGTTGAACTTGCGCGCGTAGAGCCAGTTGAACAGCGCGGTGCGCGCGCCACCGACATGCAGGAATCCCGTGGGCGACGGAGCGAATCGCACGCGCGGGCGAACAGCAGCTGACGACATATCGAGACCGGACCCAAAGGTCGGGAAGCCGAACGGGATTTGAAAACGACAACGCGGGTCCGCTGACGGGGCAGCGAACCCGCGGAACGGAGAGGGCGGGATTCGAACCCGCGATAGAGGTTGACCCCCTATGCCGGTTTAGCAAACCGGTGCCTTCAGCCTCTCGGCCACCCCTCCCATGCCGAAACCGCGTACTGACTTTCAGCAAGTCAGGAATCTCACCTCGTGGATGTCCGGGGTCAACCGGTACCGCGACGCCGACGAATGCGGGATTGTTCAGAACGTGCACGAATCCCTCAACTGAGCCGCATATGCCCGCGAATCGACCGAAATCGACCAAGGCGAATACCACGTCCATCTCGACGCCGTTCAGCAGCCGCATCGACCTCCCCGCGAATTCGCGCATGGCGCTGGGGATCGTCCTCAACGAGCGTCTCGCGGATTTCCTCGACCTCGAACGCCAGGCGAAGCAGGCGCACTGGAATGTGAAAGGCCCGCGCTTCCAGCCCCTGCATGAACTCTTCGATGCGGTCGCCGCGCACGCGGTTGCGTGGGGTGACGACATCGCCGAACGCGCCGTGCAACTGGGGTGCGTGGCGGAAGGGACCATTCAGGCGGTGGCCGCGCGCAGCGAACTGCCGAAGGCGCCGCTGAACGTGGGCAGCGCCGACGAGTGGGTGCATGTGGTGGCCGAAGCGCTTGCGTATTGCGCCAACGCGTCGCGTGCCGACATCGCCGAAGCAGACGCTGCCGACGATGCGGTGACCGCCGACCTGCTGACGCGCATCACCAGCGAGGCCGACAAGCAGCTGTGGTTCGTGGAGTCGCACCTTATTTCTTCGCCGCCATCACCGAGTCGCGTCTTGCCTTGAATTCCGTGCCGGGCTTCCACGTTGGCCACTCGGTGGCGGTGGCCACGCGGAAGCCCACCTGGAACAGCGCACGCGCGTCGTCCACGGCGCCACTGAGGTCCCAATCGGGCTTCACTTCATCGCTCGGTTTGTGGTAGTCCTTGTTGCTGTACTCGTCGCGCTTGGTCTTGCTGTACGTCGGGTCCTTGCCAATGAAGTCGGTGCCGGCATCGAGATACAGCGCCGGCACGCCCTTCTTGGCGAACTCGAAGTGTTCGGACCGGAAGTAGAAGCCCTTCTCCGGCTCGGGGTCCGGCACGAGCACGCGCGGCGCGACCGCATCCGCCAGGATATCCTCGAGCGTACTGTTGCCGAAGCCAACGACCTCGTGGTCGTTG
>CAZPON010000026.1:13575-18600 GCA_964588045.1 uncultured Gemmatimonas sp. | reverse complement strand
CTCGTCGAGCAGCAGCATGTCCGGCTCTTCCAGCAGGATCCGGCACAGCGCCACGCGGCGTTTCTCACCGCCCGACAGCGTGGTCACGTCGGCTTCGCCCGGCGGAAGACGCAGTGCGTCCATCGCCACCTCGATCTTGTTGTCGAGGTTCCACAGGTCGTGCTGATCGATGTACTCCTGCAACTTGCCCTGCTTCTCGAGCAACGCCTCCATTTCGCTGTCGCTCATCGGCTCGGCGAACTTCATCGAGACATCGTTGAACTCGTTCAACGCATCGCGGTGCGCCTTGAGCGCCAGCTCCACGTTGCCGCGCACGTCGAGCGACGAATCGAGCTCCGGTTCCTGCGGCAAGTAGCCGATGCGCGTGCCCTTGTGGGCCCACGCCTCGCCCTGAAACTCGGTGTCGACGCCGGCCATGATACGCAGCAGCGACGACTTGCCGGCACCATTGGGGCCAAGCACGCCGATCTTCGCGCCGGGATAGAACGACAACCAGATATCGTCGAGGATGATGCGCGAAGGTGGAACCACCTTGCGCAGCCCTTTCATCACGTAAATGAACTGCGGAGCCATGGGAACGAAGACGGGAGACGGAAGACGGGAGACGGAAGACTCGGCAATCTAGCGGTGGCAGCGAGGGGGCCGGCCAGCTCAGTCCACAATCAGCGAGCATCAGTCGCCTGCCAACGGATCGGGGGCCCGGCGCCTATCTTTCCCGTGCTTATGCAACTCGCCGACGTGGCCTCCCAACTCTCCAGCAATCCGGCCGCCGCCCTCCCCTTGCTGTTCGGCGCGGGCGTGCTGACGTCGCTCACGCCGTGCGTGTACCCGATGATCCCGATCACCGCGGCAATCGTTGGTGGCCAGTCAGCATCAGAGCAGTCTGGCGCCACAATCGCGTCAAAGTGGCGACCGCTGGGCCTTTCCCTCACTTACGTGACCGGATTGGCGACGGTCTACGCCGGCCTTGGACTGCTCGCCGGACTCACCGGCACGATGTTCGGGACTGTCAGCGCCAACCCGTGGGCGTACTTCACCATGGCCAACCTGCTGCTCATCGCGGCCCTGGCCATGCTCGACGTTCTCCCCGTTCGCGTGCCGGCCGCCATCATGCAGCGCGCAGCCACTGCGGGAACCGGCGGACGCGTGGCGGGTGCCTTCATCATGGGCGCCGCATCGGGACTGGTCGCGGCGCCCTGCTCGGCGCCCGTGATGGCCGCCGTGCTCACCTGGGTTTCCACCACCGGCAGCGCGCTCCTCGGCTTCACCTACCTGTTCGCGTTCTCGCTGGGCATGTGCACGCTGCTGGTGGTCGTCGGTCTCAGCGCCGGCGCCGTCACGCGACTGCCGCGCGCCGGCATGTGGATGGTGTGGGTCAAGAAGGGCTTCGCATTCATCATGCTCGGCATGGCCGAGTACTACTTCATCAAGATGGGACAGGTCTACTTCTGATGCACTCCATGCTCCGTTGGTTGGCACCATGCACGGCCGTGCTGTTGTTCTGCGCTGCGGCGCCGACAGCGACGGTATCCGCGCAGGACATCGGCATCGCGATCGGCGAGCAAGGGCCTGGCGGACCGCTCGAAACGCTCGAGGGCACGCCGGTGGACCTGTCGACGTACCTGGGCAAGGGACCGGTGTTGCTGGAGTTCTGGGCGACATGGTGCGGCAACTGCAAGCAGATGGAACCGGCCATGCGCGCGGCCATGAAGAAATACGGCACGCAGGTGCAGTTCATCACGGTGGCCGTGTCCATCAACCAGACACTCGATCGCGTGAAGGGATGGCAGAAGGCCAACGCGCTGCCCGGCGTAATGCTGTACGATCGCAAGGGTCAGGTGAGCGGCGCGTATGACGCGCCCGCAACCAGCTACGTGGTCGTGCTCGACAAGGCCGGCAAGGTGGTGTACACCGGCGTGGGTGGCACGCAGGATGTCGACGCGGCAATCAGGAAGGCGTTGTAGGGCGTCGCTGCACGTTCAGTAGCCGACGTTGGCCAGCACCGACCGCCCTTCGGCAACCAGGCCATCGATCAGCGTCGCGACATGCGCCTCGGTCGTGCGCGCGTTCATGACCGTGATACGCAGCACGCGCCGCTGGTCGAGCGTGGTGACCGTGATCCATCCGCGTCCCGAGCGGTTGTAGCGCTCACGCAGGGCATCGGTGAGCTCGTCACGCCGCGACTCGGGCACACCGGCCGGTGTCCACGCGAAGCAGAGGATGTTCGACTCGGGCTCGTGCAGCGGCACGAAGTCGTTGCGCACCGCGAGCAGGTCGTGCATCGCACGCGCAACGCGGCACAGGCGGTCGTACAACGCGGCCAGCGCATCCGCACCATAGCGCTCGAACGCGACGTACAGCTTGAGCACGTCCGCGCGACGTGAACACTGGAAGCTGCGCGGGCCCGTGTCCCACGCCTTGGCGTCGGCACCGGGCGTGAAGAGGTACGGGGCCTGCTGCGTGAACGCGGCGCGCAGCTCACGATCGTCGCGCATCAGCAGCACGCCTGCCGCCAGCGGCAACAGCAGCGTCTTGTGCGGGTCCCATGCCACCGAGCGGGCGCGCGCGATGCCCTGCACGCGATGCCGCTGCGTCGATGACATCAGCGCAGCGCCACCGTGCGCCGCATCCACGTGCAGCCACACGTCGCCGCGTGCATCGGCGAACGCCGCGCACACATCGGCGATTGCCTCGAGGTCGTCGAAGCTTCCGGTGGCGGTGCACCCGGCGGTGGCCACCACCGCCATGACGGCCTGTTGTCGCTCACGCAGCCCCTCCAGCGTCGCGCGCAGTGCGCCAACGTCCATCTTGTGATCGCGCGACGGAATCACCACGACGCGCCCGAGCCCGAGTCCGAGTTCGCCGGCCGCCCGCGTCACCGCGTAGTGCGTGTGTTCACCGCACACCACCACCGGCGCGTTCGCCGTCACGCCATGCGCCCACACGTCGGGCATCGCGCGACTGCGCGCCGCCAACAGGGCCGTGAACGTGGCCTCCGTGCCGCCCGATGTCATCGTACCGCCAGCCTGTTCATCCCATCCTACCAGGTCGGTCAGCCACGCCACCACCTGATGCTCCAGCGGAGTGAACGACGGTGACATCTCGCGCACGGCCAGCGACTGGTTCAACGCGCTGATCAGCGCATCGGTCCACACCGCCGCCGGCAGCGGCGCCGACACCTGGTGGCCGATGTACATCGGATGCGCGAGGCGGTTGATGTCGTCCAGCAGCATCGTGGAAAGCCGGCGCGCGACATCGGCCAACGCGCGGCCGTGCCGGGGCATCTGCGCATCGAGGCGGTCGGCAATCGTCTGGGCGCTGTGCCACGTGGAGACCGGCCCCTCGCCAAGCCGGGTATCGGTGAGATAGTGCGCAGCGAGCGCGAGGATCGGCTCGGCTGCGGCCAGCGATGTATCGGCTTCGAGATCCGCATCGAGCTGCGCGAGCAGGGCGTCGCTCATGGACGCGACACCGTTCGCTGCCGCTCCGCATCCCAGCGCCAGTGACGCGCGGTCATCAGGTGCGCACCGCCGATCCATCGATCGATGCCATTGGCTCGCACGGCGTCGGCGCGCCCCTGCAGGACGTCCCGGCCGAACGGTGTCAGCGCCACGGTGCGCTGCCAGAAGGCGGTCGACTCGCTTCCGCCGGCTGGCGACTCGACGCGCGTCCCATCGGGGTGTGTCACCAAGGGCTCCGCGCAGTCGCTGAGTCGCTGCACGTACCACGCGAAGCTCGAATCCCCGAGCCATACCCACTCCTCGCGCGCCTGGTGTGCCGGATAGAGCTTCGACAGCGTGGTCTCGCCGGCAGCGAGCGATTCGCAGATCTGTCGCTCGCTGCGCGAGAGCCCCGACGGCGTGTCCGGGTATTCCTCGAGCATGCGACGCAAGGCCGCCGACAGGTGCGGCATTCGAATGGTATCGTCGGCATCGTAACGGCGTGACGTGAACTCGCGGTCGAGCTGTGCCACGAGTGCCACCAGCCCGTCGGGCGTCGTCGACGTGAACGCGCGCCAGGCTGCGCGACCCCACGTGAGGTCTTCGTCGACGATGGCGCGTCGCGCGTCGAACAACGGCGTGAACTGCGCCGGCTCGAGGGGGCCCAGCATGACATCCGCCGGCGCGATGAACAGGCGCGGGCGCTCGCCATGGGGGCGCTGCTGCATGCGCGACAGCACCTGGATGAGCTGCAACTGGTCATACAGGTCCGGCTCGAACCACAGCACGATCGTGTCGGCAGCGGTCAGGCGGTCCAGGCGCGTATCGCGCGCGGCGAAATCCTCGAACGCCGCCTGCTCGGTCGCCCAGCCGCTGGCCGCGATGAACTGGGCACGCACCTGCCAGAACGCTTCGCGGTCATCGTCGGGGGGAACGGCACCATCGTGCAGGACATCGCGCCACGCCAGCACATCGCCGGGAAGGCCCGAGCGGGCGAGTCCCTGCGCAGCATGGTCGCCGTTCGTCACATGAAGTGTCAGCATTGCGTTCCTGGAAGATGACGACCAGCCGAGTCACGGATATGTTGCGGGAGGCACCATGTTGGCGCCAGCCGGATCGCCGGATCACCGGCTTCTCTTCACCGTGGTCGTAGATGACTGATCCCCGCAATGCCGGACCTTCAGCCGAACCCACGCTGATCGTCGACCCGAGGGTCGTGCCGGAAACGTTCGACGACCCCGAAGTCGAACCGTTGCCCGACACGGAGCAGGGCCTGTGGGCCGTGGTGTTCGCCGGCGGCATCGGTACGCGATTCTGGCCCCTGAGCACGGCCCGGCACCCGAAGCAGATCCTTGCGCTCGTCAACGAACGCCCGCTCATCTCCGACACCATCCTTCGGCTTGCGCCGCTGGTGCCGGCCGAGCGCGTGCTGGTGGTCACCAGCGCCGACATCGTCGATACGCTGCACGACAAGATTCCGGAGATCCCGCGGGCCAACATGCTGGTCGAGCCCCGGCCGCTTGGCACGGCGGCCGCCCTCGCCTGGGGAGCCACCGAGATCACCCGACGCGCCGGTCCGGACACG
>CAZPON010000026.1:0-13565 GCA_964588045.1 uncultured Gemmatimonas sp. | reverse complement strand
ACGCTGTTCGTGGCCCTGCACGCCGACCTGTCGGTGGCGTCGCCGGACGACTTCCGCCAGACCATCCGCCAGGCTGCCCGCGTTGCTGCCGCCCAGTCGGTGCTGGTCACGATCGGCGCCCGGCCGACGCGGTGTGAAACGGGCTTTGGCTACCTCCAGCTCGGCACGCCGGTCGATCCGTTCGTGTCGCGCGCCGACGGCGGTGCGTGTCGCGTTGAGTACTTCGTCGAGAAGCCGAACGCCGCGTTGGCCGATACGCTCATCGAACGCGGCGCACTCTGGAACAGCGGGATCTTCGTCTGGCGTGCGCAGGTGGTGCTGCAGGAACTCGAGCAGCACACCCGCGAGATCATGCACGCGCTGCCACTGCTGGCCGCTGGACAGTTGGAGCAGTTCGCGTCGGATGTCACTTCCATCTCCATCGATCGCGGCCTGCTCGAGCGCAGCCGGAATGTCGTGGCCATCCCGGGTGACTTCGGGTGGGACGACGTCGGCACGTGGGCGTCGTTGCGCCGCATTCGCGAGTTGGACGACACCGGAAACGGCGTCATGGGCGACGTGCATTGTGTCGATGCGTCCGGCAATGTGATTCATGCCGACGGCCAGTGCATTGTGGTGTTCGGCATCTCGGGCATGCTCGTGGTGTCGCTGAATGGCCTGACGTTCGTGACCACGCTCGAGCGGGCCACTGAACTCGGCCCGCTGCTGAACGCGCTGCCGGGCAGCCTGCGGTTCAACCCGGGGAGGAGTTGAATCGGGGCGGCCGCTTCTCCTTGAATGCGGTCATCGCTTCCCGCACATCGGGCGTGCCAAAGCATGTCTTGATATGCGTGAGTTCCTGGCGCAGCTGTGCCTCGAGGCTCGCATCGGGACTCTCCAGCATCAGTCGCTTCGTCAGCGCCAGTGCGATCGCCGGACCGGCGGCCAACTGTGCGGCATAGGCCGCAACGCGCCCGGCGAATGACGCGGCGGGAAACACCGCCGACACCAGTCCGATGCGCGCCGCTTCCTCGGCGTCCACGTCACGTCCGGTGAGCACAATGTCCATGGCGCGCGAATGTCCGATCAGGCGCGGAAGCATCCAGCTCACGCCGGCATCGGGCGACAATCCACGCCGCACATAGCCCGCGGTACATCTGGCGTCGTCCTGCACGAGGCGCACGTCGCAGGCGAGCGCCAGCCCGAAGCCGGCACCGGCGGCCGCACCGTTGATCGCCGCGATCACCGGCTTCTCACAACGCACGATGCTGAGCACCCAGCGCCCCACCCAGTAGTACGGGTCGAGCCGGTCGGCGCGCGAGCCCGCATCCAATGGCACGGGCTCGGCCAGATCGAGCCCGGCACAAAAGCCGCGTCCGGCGCCGGTGATCACCACCACGCGCACGGCGTCGTCGGCTGCCGCCTCGTTCATCGCGCGCGGCAACTCCTCTGCCAGACGCGGATTCACGGCGTTCAATCGGTCGGGACGATCGAGCGTGATTGTGCGTACTCCGTCCGTCGTCGTCTCGATGCGCAAGTGGGCGTAGTCGGTCACGCGGCAATACCAGTGAAAGTGGTCAAACTTGATACAGGTCTGAGATACTGCGCAGCGGCGCGCATGGCCAGTGCGGCCGATTGGCGTGCATTCACGAATGCACTTGTCGTCCCCCACTACCGCTGGGGCCCCGTCCCTCGCTAGATCACCTGTCGCACCACAGGTGTCGCCGACGATGGCGCGCCCGACTACGCCGGCTTCGGTCGGCGCACCCTCGTTCCCGTGACATCATGGCTTCTTCCCGATCAGGCGCTGCCAAGAGACTGCCGGACGAACACGTGACCGCCGATGGTCCGCTCGCCGCCGCTGATGCGCTTGGCAGAACCGCGGCCGAAACGTGTCGCCAGCATGAGCGCCTCGCGCGCCTGATGGAGCTGAGCGTTTCGCAGTCGGAGCTCGCGGCCGCGTACGCGATGGTCGACACGATCGACCTGGCGCTGGCCGAGAGTGTGCGGGACTTCGAGAAGTGCTGCGCCAAGTTGCCGGTGTCGGACGATCCGGAGCTGAAGCAGAAGGCCAACACCCTGTGGCTGGCCGCGCGCGACTACCTGCGCCGGCACTCCATCGCCGAGAAGGCCTCGCGCCAGCTCACGCAGCACGACGCGGAGAAGCTCGGCGTCATCAAGTTCGAGTTCGAACTCGAAGCGTCTGCCATGCTCGCACTGCGTCAGGCCACGGCCGCCGTCGGCCGGATTCGCCCGCAAGCACGCTGACCGCACCCTTCGTGCGTCAGACGGCGACCGGCGCGGTCAGCTCCAACTCCAGCAGCTTGCGCGACGGCTGCGGGTCCCGCGTCAAGTAAATCTGCAGCCGCTCGATGCGCGCTGGCGCATCGACACGCACCGCCAGCAACTCCCGCTCGTTCTGCGGCGTGAGCGTCGGGTAGAAGGTCAGCGTGCAATGGGGCGAGAACTGAAATCGGGCCCGCTGGAACGGGAGGCCGCAGCGCGCGATGCGTTCGTGCAGCGCACGCAGCGGACCGTGCGGATCGAGCGGCAGCGAGATGATCTCGGTTTGCATGAACCGGTGCGGCGGACGGAACCGCAACGACATGGGGGCGGTCGTGCGCGCAATCGGCTCGAGCGCATCCCGAATGCGGTCCACCGGCGTGTCGGTGGGAATCGTGCCCACGCCAGATGACCCCGCCAGTGTGATATGTGGCGGCGTCATCCGCGCCAACTTGGGGTCGAACCGCTTCTGCAGGGCGCGAACCTGCTCCCCTGCTTCACCGGGAAGCTCCGCAAGAATGAAAATCCCAAACGACACAGCCATACAGCCAATCTAGCCAACAGCCCCTCACCATGTCGCCCGGTGCGCGGTAGTTTCGCAGCCATGGGACAGGCGATGGTGGTCATCCGGCAGTATTTCAACGAGATGGAAGCGCTCGTGGCGCGAAGCGTGCTCGAGGCGCACGATGTGCCGGCCGTGGTCCTGCGTGACGATGCCGGCGGCATGCTGCCTGCCATGCACCTGCTCTACCCCGTGCGACTGGCGGTCCGTGTACAGGACGCCGCGGAAGCACTGCGCATCCTCGATGCACCGTTCGACGAATCGGTCTCTGGCGACGACGGACTCCTGGACCCCGACGTGACGGGGTCGCCCTGATGCCCGGCCCAGCGCCGGCCGACCGATAGCGCATTGGTGACGCGTCAGCTCGGCCCGGTCTTCGTGGGCAACGTCGTCCTCATTACCGGCGCGTCCAGCGGCATCGGTGCCGAGCTGGCACGCCAGTTCGCGGCGGCGGGCGCCCGCGTGGCGCTCAGCGCACGTGATGTGGCACGGCTTGAGCGGGTTGCCGACGAGTGCCGACAGCGTGGCAGCGACGCGCTGGTCGTCGCGGGTGACGTCAGCATTGAGGCCGACTGCCGGCGGATCATCGACGAAACCGTTGCTCATTTCGGGCGTCTCGACACGCTGGTGAACAATGCCGGCCTTGGTGCCAGCGGCCGCTTTGCGGAGATCACCGACCTGTCGGTCTTCGACACACTCATGCGGGTCAACTACCTCGGCAGCGTCTGGTGCACAGCCCATGCCCTTCCGCACCTCGCACGCACGAAGGGTCGTATCGTCGCCATCTCGAGCCTGACGGGCCTCACCGGCGTGCCCAAGCGCACGGCGTACGCCGCCACCAAGCACGCGGTAGCCGGTTTTTTCGATTCCCTGCGCATCGAACTGCGGGACAGTGGCGTGAGCGTCACCGTGATCTACCCCGGCTTCGTCGTCTCCGAGATCACCCGGCACGCCCTTGGCGTCGACGGCCGTCCTCTTGGCACGCAGGCGTGGCGCACGTTGCGCGGGACGATGCCGACCGACGAGTGCGGTCGCCGGATACTGCGGGCGACCGCACGACGTGAGCGCGACCTCGTCATGACCTGGCGGGGCCGGATTGGCCGTCTGCTCAAGCTGGTGTCACCGACTCTCGTCGACGCCATGGCGCGCCGCGTCATGACATCGCGGCAATAGCCATTCGGCACCGGCGTCGCGGCATCTCCGGACCGTCCTGACGCGCGATTCGCGACCGACTGGCCCGCGCCGCGCGCTGAGCCCCTAGATTACGGCATGCTCTCAATCGACTTGAAAGGAAAGCGCGCCCTGGTCGCCGGTGTGGCGGACGACGGCGGATTCGGTTTCGCGGTGGCCAAGGCATTCGCCGAAGCAGGCGCCTCGGTGTGTGTCGCCACCTGGCCACCGGCGCTGAACATCTTCCTCAACCTGCTCGAGCGCGGCAAGATGGACGAGTCGCGCCGGCTCTCCGACGGATCGCTTCTCACATTCGAGCGCATCTATCCGCTCGATGCGGTCTACGACGCGCTCGAGGATGCGCCGGAGGACGTCCGCGAATCGAAGCGCTACAAGGACGTCGGCGACTTCACCATCGGCGGACTCGCATCGCGCCTGGTCGCCGACTTCGGCGCACAACCGCTGGACATCCTGTTTCACTCGCTCGCCAATGGCCCCGAGGTCAAGAAGCCGCTGCTCGAGACCAGTCGCGCCGGCTATCTCGCGGCCTCCAGCGCGAGCGCCTACTCGCTGGTCTCGATGGTGCAGCGCCTCGGACCCCTCATGCGTCCCGGCGGCAACGTCTGCTCGCTGACGTACATGGCGAGTGAACGCATCGTGCCCGGCTATGGCGGCGGCATGTCGTCGGCCAAGGCGGCACTCGAAAGCGACACGAGGGTGCTCGCCTTCGAGGCCGGTCGCGCGCACGGCCTGCGGGTGAACACCATCTCGGCGGGTCCGTACGCATCGCGCGCCGCCAGCGCCATCGGCATCATCGGCAAGATGGTGCAGTACTGCGCGGCCAACTCACCGTTGCCGCAGGAGCTCGACGCGTCGGAGGTCGGTGCGACCGCCGCGTTCCTGGCCAGTCCGCTCGCCAGTGGCATCACGGGAGCGACCGTGTATGTCGACAAGGGCTACCATGCGATGGGCATGGCGGTCGCGATGCCGCCGGGAACGGAACTCGTCGGCCGTTGAACCAGCTCGGCTAGCATCGCATGCGCCCCGCGGGCGGCATCCGACTTCGGTTGGTGGGCCTGGCCCTGTTTGCCACGCTCCCGCTGGTGGCACTGGGCATCTATCGCCTGACGGATAACGCGCTGCACCAGCAGCGCCTGCTGGAGAAGGAGGCCGAGCGCGCGGCCGTCCTCGCCGCGGCGCGCATCGACGAGCGCATCCGCACCGCCGATGCGCTGATCGTCGGGCTCGCCACGCTGATGCATGCCGATGGCGCGCAGCGCGCGGCGAACGAGGCGCTGCTGCGGCGCACACTGACGCGCGCGCCCTCCATCATCTCCAATCTCTTCCTGCTCGATACCACCGGCACCCTGGTGGCCACAGCGCGCTATGCGGGACCGAACGGTGATTCGGTGCGCGCGTTTGCGAATCGCGGATACTTCAACATCGCGCGGAGCTCCCGTGACCTGGTCGTGGGTGAGCTCCGTCGATCGGTCGTGCTCGCCGACCATCCGTGGGTGGTGGTGCTGGCACGCGCCATCAGCGATTCCAGCGGGCGGTTCGCAGGAATCGTGTCGGCGCCTGTTCGACTGGACTCGCTCGTCAGTGTCGCGACACCCACCAGTGAGTTCGGCTCGACGCTGGTCACCATCGTCGACACGTCGGGGGTTGTTCTCGCGCGCTCCGAAAGTCCCGACTCCATCGTGGGCCGCCAGCGATACCGTCCACAGGACATCGACACCAGCGGCGTGACCACGACCGACCAGCCGGACGGTGAAGTGCGATTCACGGGATTCACGCGCGCCCGCGCGGCGCCGTGGATCGTCAACGTCAGCGTGTCGGAGTCGGCCTTGCGCGAACGGCTGGCGACGGGCCTGCGCGCTGACTTGCTGCTGTTCCTGCTGGCGCTGGCGCTCGCCGTGCTCATGGCCGCACTCGTCGGCCAGCGCATCACGCAACCGCTCGCTGCGCTGGTCACCGCCGCCCGCGCCTTCGAGCGTGGCGAGACCGGCGTGCGCGGCACGACGAATGGCCCCAGTGAGGTGCGCCTGCTGGGCAGTGCCTTCAACCAGATGGCCGCGACGGTCGAGCGGCGTACCGACGCGCTGGCCGACAGCGAACGGCGATACCGGTTCCTGTTCGACAGCAATCCGCTGCCCATGTGGGCATGGGACGCCGACTCGATGAAAATCATGGCGGTCAACGAGGCGGCCCTCGACAAGTACGGCTACGATCGCGAACGCTTCCTCAGCCTGAAGGTCGTCGAGCTGCTCGATCCGTCCGAGCTCGATCGCTTCGGGAACCTGCGATTGCCGTTCTCGGAGAATCGCCAGAGCGCGGGCACGTGGTTGCATCGCACGGCCACCGGGCGGCAACTCGCCATGGAGATCGTGACCACGTCGTCACGCCGCCTCGGTCGCGCCAGTTGGCTCTCGGTCGGCATCGACATCACGGCCCGACGTGAGGCCGAGCGTGCGCTCATGCGCAGCGAGGACCAGTTGCGCCAGGTCCAGAAGCTCGAGGCCATCGGCACGTTTGCCGGTGGCATCGCGCACGACTTCAACAACCTCATCACCGGCATCCTCGGCTACTGTGACCTGGCGCTCAGCGAACTGACGCCCGAGAGCGATGCACACCGGGACGTGAGTGAAGTGCGCGCACTCGCCATGCGCGGCAGTGACCTCACGCGCCAGATCCTGACCGTGAGCCGCAAGCAGGTCGTGCAGCCGACGCGCTTCGACCCCAACGAAGTCGTGCGCACACTCGATCGCCTGCTGCGTCGCATCGTGGGCGCGCACATCAGCATCGAGGCCCATACGCCGGACCCGGTTGGCACCATGCACGCCGATCCGGGCCAGTTCGAGCAGGTGCTGCTCAATCTCACGGCCAACGCCCGTGACGCGATGCCGTCCGGCGGAACGCTGCGCCTCGCCACACAGGTCATCGACACCGCCGACGCGGCCGCACGCGGGCTGCCGTCCAGCCAGCGGTGGATTCTGGTCACCGTCAGCGACACCGGACTCGGCATGTCCGCCGATGTGCAGGAGCGCATCTTCGAGCCGTTCTTCACCACGAAGGCGCGCGGCAAGGGCACCGGTCTCGGCCTCGCCCTCGCCCATGCGATGGTGGAACAGGCAGGGGGCGTGATCCGCGTGGACAGCGAACCCGGTGCCGGCACGACGTTCTCGCTGTACTTCCCGCAATACGATGCATCGACCGCGGCGGATCTCCTCGTCCTGGACGCCGGGCTCTCCTCTGGCGGCACCGAAACGATCCTCTTCGCAGAAGACGAAGACAGTGTACGCGCCGTGGCCACGGCGGCACTCGAGCGCGCAGGATACCGCGTGCTTGCCGCCGCCAATGGCGACGCCGCCGTGGCCATTGCCCGGGTGTTTCCGGGACGCATCGACCTGCTCGTCACCGACGTCGTCATGCCCGGCATGAACGGACGCGAACTGGCCGCGACGTTGCAGACGGTGCGTCCGGGGCTGCCCGTGCTCTTTTCGTCGGGCTATGCCGACGACGAGACGCTGCTCGGCGACTTGCGCACCGACGACCGCACGTTCCTCTCGAAGCCCTTCACCGCGCGCGAACTCGTGCGGCGCGTGCGCATGGCCCTCGACCAGCCGGCACACGCCGTGTAGGGCGCCATGTACTGGATCCTCTTCATCATGGCGGCGGTCGCGGCCATCGTGATCGCGCTGGTCGTTGGCGGACTCGCCACACCGCGATCGCACGTGGTCGCACGCGCCACGATCATTCCCGCGACGCCCGATGCGGTGTGGACGTCGATTCGCGACCTGGTGCAGCACGGATTCCTGGCGTTCGATGTCACGGCCGAGGATGCGCCGCATCGGCTGGTCGCCGACACGCTCGACGACAACCTGCAGGTCTCCGGCAACTGGACGTGGACGATGCAGCCCGAAGGTGACGGCACGCGGGTCACGATCACGACACGGGGCAGCATCGAGAATCCGGTGGTGCGCTTCGTTGCGAGCCTCATGGGGCACGGCAAGGTGCCGGACCGTTTCCTCCACGAACTCGCGGCACGACACGACGCGCGCGGCGCAACGATCGACGCCGCGAACGCCTCGTCCTGATGTCGCATCGCGTCAGTGTTTGTGCTGCGCGTCGCCCGCGCCCGTCATGACCATGCGTCCCGTGCGCCAGCGCGCGTAGACCGCCACGCCCAGCGGTGTGCGGGATCCGTACGCCGCCTCGAGCGACGACGGCACGATGTTCACCGTGCCGCGCACGCCCACACCGATGCGACCGGCCCGGCCGGCGCGCATCTCGCGCAACACCCCTGCCGTGACGTGGCTGACACCATACAACGTCTCGGAATGCTCGTCGAGCACGAGCTCCTCGCCGGACTTCTGCACGAACTCGGCGCGGGTGAACAGTTGCCACGTGCCGCGCACATCGGCCAGTCCTTCCACCGACATGCTCGTCGACCAACCTTCATGCGCGACGGAATTGGCACCCGCAATGAATGCCAGTGAGCGGCTGCCACCGTCGGGACGCGATTGCGACCACAGCGCCGACGCGACCGCGCGCCGGACAGCCTCGCCTGGATGGGCTTTCTCGGCATCGGCCAGTCGTCCATAGCTGGCTGACAGCGCCAGGCCGGACGTGGGCGACACGGTGAGGCGGCCCGAGTACGAGTCGAGCCGTGCGCCCTGCAGGTCGATGTTGGTGCGCACGTCGTCGGGCTCGCGCCCGTTGAAAGCGGAGCCTTCGAGCTTCACGCGGCGCGTGTAGATGCCCATGGTCGCGACACCGAAGCTCACGTGCGTCGCATCCTGCCAGTGATGCGCGATGGTTGCCAACGGGTCGGCGGCCGCGCTGGGACGATGCGGAAACGCCACCGGGCCAAGTGCCGGCTCGCCCGCCAGCGCGCCGTAGAACTGCATCGCGACACCGCGACCAATGGCATGCTCGTACACCGTGGCAAGCTCCATGAACATGTCATGGGGATGCTGGCGATCGTGCAGCGCCTCGCCATTGTAGGACTCGCCGGTTTGCAGCAGCAGCGGATAGCCGCGATTGCCCACGGTGAAGGCATCGATGCTGGCCATGCCGCGCAGTTGCAGACGACCGCCGGCCAGCGGACGCATGGCGTTCACCATGCCCCAGTTGACGCTGCCGAACTGCGTGTCGCCACGCGGGCCATCCTGCATGATCTGCTGCACGAACACCGAACCGTGCAGCATGAACATCCATGATCCGGCCCCGCGCATGACACCGAACATCGGCGCGGAATCCGGCAACCACGAGGTGCCGGAGCCGATACGCGTCATGGGAAGGCCGATGGGATCGGCGCCCATTGGTGGCGACGACGGCGGCATGACATGCGACATCGCCTGCGCCGACACCGCTGGCGCGAGCGCCGCGTGGGCAAGCACCAGGCTGCCCAGGAATACAATCGCACGGCAACCGCGCAGCGCGCGCGATCGCGAACGATTCTGGAGGAACGACATGAGTTGTGTGGACGCGTCACCCGATGGCGGGCGACTGGACACGAGCGGGTCGGTCCGCGCTCACCACCAGGGCGATGGACAGCGCGAGACCGTACGGACACCACGAGCGGCCAAGGGGCCGCGGGTGTCAGGCTCGCGGTGGAGGCGACGCGACGTCGCGCTCGGCGGTCGCTGGACGCAGCGTCACACCGACCGGCGCGGATACGACCGGCGTGGTCTCGACGGCCCGCCACGACGACTCGAACGCCAACTGCATCATGCCGGTGCAGCCCACCACCCACGCACACGTGCCCGATGATGTCGGCGAGGCCGGCGCGTGATGCGACGGCGCCGTGGATTCACGCGGCGCGCCCGTCGGCGCATCGTGCGCATCATGCGACGTAGACGCGGCGTGATGGGCGACGGTCGACTGCTCCGTCGTGGTCGTCGCCATTCCGCTTGCGCACGGCAGCAGCGACGTGCTGGCCGAGAACGCGAACAGCGCGAACTGGACCAGCGCGGCAACGCGGCGACGAGTGGCTGCTGCAGGCATGCGGGAACGCTAATCCGGCGCCAGCGCAGTGACAACCAACACGACCTCGACCGCCGGCATGCTGTCTTACGGGTGTTGCAGGCGGCGAATGCTCAGGATCCCCAGTGCGGGCCCCACGGCCAGCACGGGGAACACCCACTGCCAACCGATCGCGTTCACCAGTGGCGGTATGAGCTGGATCGTGATGGTCGTGAGCAGGAAGCCGAGTGACACCTGCAAGGTCAGCGCGGTGCCCACGGCGTGCGCGGGCACGCTCTCCGTGGCCAGCACGCTGAATTGCGCGCTGTCGGCAATCACGAAGAATCCCCACAGCAGCGCCAGCGGCGCCAGCAACCACCACGACTGCGCCCAGGCGAACCCGATGGCGATGGCACAGCTCCCACTGATCGCCATGGCCACCGTCACCAGCCGCGCGCGACCGATCCGGTCGGCCACGATCCCGCCCCACAGACAGCCGATACCTCCCACGGCAATGACGCCGAAGCCAAGCACGGCAGCCATCCGCGCGTGCGGTACATCGCCCGTGCGGGCCGCTCGCGCCGCATCACTCGCCAGGAGAAACGCCGGAATCCACGTCCAGAACGAATACAGCTCGGCCATGTGACCGAGATATCCGCCCAGTGCCAGACGCCATTGCCGCTCGCGCACCACATCGCCCACGCGGGCCCACGAAAACGGACGCGACGGGAATTCGTGCGGACCATCCCGGTATCCGATCCACACCACGAGTGCCGCGAGGAGCGCACTGAGCGAGGCGCCGCAGGTGATGCTCGTGACGCCAAGTCCCGGAATCGCCTGCGCGAGGTACGGCGTCGCCTTGCCCACCGTCAGCGCGCCGACGATGGTGCCAACCGCCATGCCGCGCCGCGCACGAAACCAGGTCGACGCCATCTTCATCGCCGGCGGATACACACCGGCAAGACACACACCGGCGAGAAAACGCGAGGCCAGCGCGAGGGCATACGACCCGGTGAACGCCAGCGGCAGGTTGGCCATCGCGCCGGCCACCGCGGCCATGGTGAACAGTGCGCGCGACGGCATCACGTCAGCGAGGTTGAGCAGGGCACTGATGGCCGTGCCGCACACGAAGCCGACCTGCACGGCAGTGGTCAGCCACGCCACCGCACTCGTCGACAACGACCACTGCGCGGCGAGCGTCGGACCCACGGCACTCCCGGTGAACCACAGCGCCATGCCGAGCAGCTCGGCCACGGCGAGCAGCACGAGCATGTTCCACCGGCTCGGATGCGCGTCGGCCGGCGCTGGAGCAGGGCGCGAGGACATCATGGCCCGAACGCTAGCGCCACGTCGTCACGACGTGCCGAAGTTCCAGTTGATCAGCGGCAGCACGCGACGTCCCGACGGGTTGCGACGCGCAATGTTGACAAGGCCCATCTGCACCCCGTGCAGCTCGTTGGCGATGTTGACGAGCCCGATCATGAGCCCGCGTTGCGTGCCGTTTCGGGCATCGTTGTACCCGCTCACCGCCAGGCCGTGCACTTCGCCCCCCTTCGCCACCTTCACCGTGATCAGCGAAACAAAGAGTCCCTCGAGGTCCTCACCGCCCACGCCCACGCCGCCCACGCCGACACCGTGAATGGCGCGCGCGCCAATGCCGATGCCGCCAAATCCTGCACCGCGAAGGGTTCCGCCGACGCCGGCGCCCACGCCGCCGATGGCGATGCCGTCATAGTCGCCGCCCACGGCGGCACCGATCCCACCGAACATCAGCCCGCGTCCGCCACTGCCCGCGCCCACGCCGATCAGGCCGACCGCGATGCCATCCAGTCGTCCGCCCGCCGCCGCACCAATGCCGCCGACCACGATGCCGCGCACATCACCACCGGCGCCCGCACCAATGCCACCGACCATCAGGCCGCGAAGCGAACCGCCGGCGCCAATGCCTATGCCGCCGATCCCGACGCCGCGCAAATCGCCGCCAGAACCCATCCCGATGAGCGCCAGATGCGCACCGCTCATTTCCTTCCCGGCACCGGCGCCGATGCCGGAAATGGTGACACCGCGCAGTGTCTGGTCTGCTTCGATGCCAAACACGTTGAGCGCGATGCCCGAAAACCGGTCGGCACCGGTGCGCGGTGCACCGATGGCCACGCCTCGCACCGTACCATGCGAGCCCTTCGTGGGTGACCACATCGTGATGTTCACGCCGTCGACCCGTTCGAGGCGGGTGTCCCGGAAGTTGAGCCGAAGCCCCGTCACCTCCCGCGAGTCACCGATGCTGATGCCGGTGTGGTTGACCGTCAGGTCCAGCGAGCGACGGCTGTCCTCCTGCGCGGCCGCCGGTGCCGCCGCAAGCAGCCACGTCCAGCCCGCAACGCCGATGAGCGCGCGCAAGAATCCCGATGGCATCAGGCGCTCGTTCTCGTGGTCTTCACATCACTCGCCTTCACCTCGATGGCCGGATGACCGTGCTTCTTCAGGATCTCATCCACCGGCGGCAGCAAGTCCTTCCATGCCGCGCGCAGCTCCACGAGGTAGCCCTCGAGTTCCGCGGTGAGGATCTCGAACACCTGATAGCTCTGCTTCGTCGGCCGCGCATCGGTGCTGCCCACCACGCCCGCCAATGCCGCGATCTGGTTGTTCACGCGGATCGGATAGTTGAGCGGGTCCTGTCCGCTCCGGTTCTTCACCTGATAGATCCTGGCCTCGATGTCCGAGATGCGCGCATCGAGGGTCCTGATGAGCGCCGCGTACTGCGCCGAATCCGCACCGACCTGCGTCGAGCGTGACACCGCCTGGTCGCGCACGTAGCGCACCGTGCGCACGGCGTCGTTGGCATCGGTCGTGCGGTCGCGGATCTGCATGGCCAGCTTGTACTGCGCGACGAGGTCGGCCGGCGTGGCCTTGGCACGCGGATCGGCCTTCACCAGGAACTTGGTCTCCTGCGGGGCGCCACCATCGACGATGAGGCGCGCCGTGTACGTGCCCGGAAGGATCAGCGGGCCCGTGGTGCTGGCGGCCCAGAAGATCATGCCCTCGAACTGGGTCGCATCGGCTTCGCGCAGGTTCCACGAAAACGTGTTCATGCCCGCGCGATTGGTCGGGTTGGCGTCGGCTGCGACACCGCGACGACCGCGTGGCGCGGCGGGCGCGGCCTGGCCAGCGGTGTCGCTGGAAAAGGTGCGCACCGTGCGGCCAGTCGAGTCACGGAATTCGATCGTGACCTTCTTGGGCGCCGTGGCCAGCCAGTAGCTCAGGATCGCGCCGTTGGGCGGGTTCGCGCCCACCGGGGAATCGGCGGACGCACCGAATCCGCCGCTCCAGTTGATGCGATAGGTGGTGCGTGGCGTGAACAGGTGCGCAGGAGACGCGAGCACGGTGGCGTTCAGTTGGCGCAACGCACTCAGGTCGTCGAGGACATAGAACGACCGGCCATGGGTACCCGCGATCAGGTCGCCTTCCTTGATCGCCAGGTCGTGCACCGGAACGATGGGCAGGTTGCGGCGCAGCGACACCCACGTGCCACCATCGTCCAGCGACACATACACGCCGCGCTCGGTGCCGGCGAACAGCAGCCCCCGGCGCACTTCGTCCTCGCGAA
>CAZPON010000025.1:0-18836 GCA_964588045.1 uncultured Gemmatimonas sp. | reverse complement strand
GGTGATCGGTCCACCCGACTTCTCCTGCGTCTCCGGTGCGTGGCGCGTGAGGTCGCCGCTGAGGCGCGCCCACGTGCGGCCGCCATCGGTCGTGCGCCACAGGCGCTGCGACGACACGAACAGCATCTTCGGATCCATCGGGGAGAACAGGATCGGGAACGTCCACTGCCACCGTTCCCTGATCTCCTTCGAGGGCTCGCCGGAGTAGAACCACGGATACGGGTTCACCTCACGCGAGAGACCCGTGCGCCGGTTGAACTTGTCGACGTAGCGACCGTTGTTCGTGCCCGAATAGAACTGGTCGGGATCGAGCGGGTCCGGCGCGATGTAACCGGGTTCCCCGCCGCCCGCCTGATAGGAGACCGCCATGCCTCCGGCAGTGGGATCGACATACGCGCCCGGTGCACCACCGCCGGCTCCACGACCACCGCCACCACCGCCGCGTCCGAATCCGCCGCCCGCGTTCCAGTTGGACGGTATGCACAGCGTGGTGTTGTCCTGCTGCGATCCGCACACATGAAACGGAATGTGCTTCGTGGTTGCGACATGGTAGAACTGCGCCGTGGGGAAGTCCTGCGCAGTCCACGCGGCGCCGGTGTTGGTCGACACGGCGCCGCCGCCGTCATTGGCGACAACCAGGTGCGTCGGATCGTCGGGATCGATCCACAGGTCGTGGTGGTCACTGTGCGTGCCGTTGCCGATGCTCGCGAGCGTCTTGCCTCCGTCGGTCGAGCGGAACATGGAAACGTTCTGCAGGTACACGACGTCGGCGTTCTTCTGGTCGGCATACACATGCGTGTAGTAGAAGGCGCGCTGCCGGATATTGCGATCGGTGTTCACCATCGTCCACGTCGCACCGGCATCGTCGCTCTTCAGGAGGCCGCCGTTCTCGTTCTCGACCAGCGCATACACGCGGTTGGAGTTCGCCGCCGTCACGGCCACGCCGATGCGGCCCACGAGCCCGGTCGGCATGCCCGGGTTGCGCGTGATCTCGGTCCAGGTCTCGCCGCCATCGGTACTCTTGAACAGGCCGCTGCCCGGGCCGCCGCTCGACATCTGGTATTCCTTGCGATAGGCCTCCCAGAGCGCGGCGTACAGCACGTTCGGATTGGCGCGATCGATCACGATGTCGACGGCACCGGTGTTGTCGTCGCGGCCGAGCACCTTGCGCCACGTGGTGCCGCCATCGACGCTCTTGTACACGCCGCGCTCGCTGCTGGGCGCGCTGTACTTGCCGAAGACGGCCGCGAAGACGATGTCCGGATTGGTGGGGTGAATGCGGATCTTCGAGATCGCATCGACGTTGCGGAAGCCGACGTGCGTCCACGTCGCGCCCGCATCGAGGCTGCGATAGATGCCGTCACCGGGCATGATGTTGCCGCGAATGCACGACTCGCCCATGCCGATGAAGATGACATCAGGCTTCGATTCGCTCACCGCGATGGCGCCCACCGAGGCACTGGTGATCTGGCCGTCGGTGATCGGCCGCCAGCTGTCACCGCCATCGACGGTCTTCCACAAGCCTCCACCAGTTGCGCCGAAGTACGCCACCCTGGGCTGGCCCTTGACGCCACTCGTGGCAATCGAGCGACCGCCGCGATCCGGGCCGAGATTGCGCCAGCGGAAGTTCTTCGTGAAGGAGGTATCGAGCGTGACCGGCGCGAGCGCCGGTTGGGCGGGTGACGTGGGACGCGCCGCCGGTTTCACGGGTGGCTGCGTGGCGAAGGCGGCGAGCACGAGGCTGGCCGACAGCGTCGCGACTGTCGGGATCGTCAGCGAGGACATGGGGCGCACGGTTGCAGGGGCGGAGAGACCGATGGACGGCGTGCGAAACACGTGCACGCCGCTGTCCTACATCATGCGGGCCGTCCGTGCGGCTCGCCAGAGGACGGGGCGCCGCCCGCTGGCGTCATCTTGTCCGGAGCCGTACACTTGGTGCCATCCGCGCGACGCCCGCTGACCCACTGCCCGGTACCTGTGGACGACCTGCTCCCCCGATTGCAGCGCGCGTTCAGCGCCACGCACGACTTCGAGCGTGAACTCGGCGGCGGTGGCATGTCCCGAACGTACCTGGCCACCGAGCGTGCACTCAACCGGCAGGTGGTGATCAAGGTGCTTGCCCCGGAGCTGCTGGCCGGTGTGAGCGTGGAACGGTTCAAGCGCGAAGTGTTGCTGGCGGCGCAACTGCAGCATCCGCACGTCGTGCCGGTGCTCGCGTCGGGCGACGCCGAGGGGCTGCCGTGGTTCACCATGCCGTTTGTCGCCGGCGAGTCGCTGCGGCAGCGGCTGGGTGCCGGACCGGTGGGCATCGGTGAGGCGGTCGGTATCCTCCGCGACGTGTCGCGCGCCTTGGCGTTCGCGCATGGACGCGGCGTGGTGCATCGCGATATCAAGCCGGACAACGTGCTGTTGTCGGAAGGCAGTGCCACCGTCACCGACTTTGGTATCGCCAAGGCCATCAGCGCCGCGCGCACCGTGGCGCACAACGCCACGCTCACGCAGGCCGGCATGTCGATCGGGACGCCGACCTACATGGCGCCAGAGCAGGCGGCAGGCGATCCGAACACCGATCATCGTGCGGACCTGTACAGCTTCGGCGTGATGGCATTCGAACTGCTTACGGGTCGTCCGCCGTTCACCGGAACATCACCGGCGCGTGTGCTGGCGGCGCAGATGAGTGACGCGCCGCCGCCGATCCGCGACATTCGTGCGGATATACCGGCAGCCCTGGGCGATCTGGTGATGGCGTGTCTTGCCAAGGAGCCCGCGAACCGTCCGCAGACAGCGACTGAAATCGCGCGGGTGCTGGATTCGGTGCTCAGTTCCGGCAACACTGCCGCCGCGCCGTCCTACTTGCAGGGCGGAGCGGTTTCGCTCGGCAAGGCACTGGGATTGTGGGCGCTCGGCGCGTTGACGGTGGTGAGCCTGACTTACGCGGCGACGGTGAGCGTGGGACTTCCCGGCTGGGCGCTGCCCGTTGCGGCAGCGACAATGCTGGCCGGACTCGTGGTGATCGGCGCAACGGCCTATTCGCAGCGCGTGAGTCGCCAGCGATTCACGACGACGCCAACGCTGACGCCCGGCGGCAGCGCGGTGCCGATGGGAACGATGGCCACCATTGCGCTCAAGGCGTCACCGATCCTGTCGTGGCGGCGCACGTGGCTGGGTGGTGTGGCGGCCGTGGCGACGTTTGTGCTGCTGCTTGGCGGTTTCATGACGGCGCGCGCCAAGGGGATTGGTTCGGTCGGCAGCCTGATCGGGAAGGGCACGCTGGCCGAGAACGATCGGATCATTCTCGCCGACTTCAAGAGTCCGGCCGGCGACACCACACTCGGCGTGACCATCACCGAAGCGCTGCGCGCCGACCTGTCGCAATCGAAGACGGTGCGGGTGTTGTCCCGCGCCAACGTGCGCGACGTGTTGCGCTTGATGCGGCGCCCGGTCGACGCGGGTGTGGACCTCGGCCTGGCTCGCGAAGTGGCCACGCGCGAAGGCATCAAGGCAATCGTCGAAGGCGAGGTAGTGTCGCTGGGGCAGGGATACCTGGTCGCCGCCCGGCTGCTCGCCACCCAGAATGGCGCCGAGCTGGGCTCGTTCAGTGCGAAGGCGAAGACGTCCGACCACTTGCTCGAAGCGGTCGAGAACCTGTCGCGGGCGCTGCGTGAAAAGGTGGGCGAGTCCTTCAAGGATATCCGGGCCGCCGCGCCGCTGGAACGCGTCACCACGTCCAGCGTGGATGCGCTCAAGCAGTACGTGCAGGGCATGCGCGCCATCGAAGAGCGCAACGATCTCGCCGCGGGCATTCCCTTGCTCGAGGAGGCGATTCGCCTCGACACCAATTTCGCGATGGCCTATCGCAAGCTGGGCCAGTCGATCGGCAACGTCAGCGGCCCCCGTCGTCAGCGGGTGATCAGCCTGATCTCGAAGGCTTACGAACTGCGTGACCGGCTGAGCGAGTCCGAACGCCTGCTGACCACGGCGAGCTACTGGTCCAGTGGTCCGCGTGAAGACATTCGACAGTCCATCCAGGCACTGGAGGCTCTGGCCGATCGGGATTCCACCTACTTCCCGGCGTTCAACAACATGGCCGTGCAGCAAAGCAGCATCGGGGACCTTGCGAACGCCGAAATCAACTATCGGCGGGCCATCGCGCTCGAACCGTCGATCGTCATCGGCTGGACCAACCTGGCTGCCGTTCTGGTGAGTCAAGGACGCTACACGGCCACCGACTCACTCGCCGCCGAGTCGGCCAAGGCACTCGGTCCCGAGTCCGACATTCCGGCTCGCGTGCGGGCATGGGCGCTCTCCTCGCTCGACCAGATGCCGGCCGCCGACTCGGCGGCGCGCGCGTCGCTGACGCGGTTCGGTGATCGGCTCAGTTCCCGCGCCTTCTTCAGTTCGGCGCTCGGCACCATCTCCGGCACCGGTGGCCGACTCCGCGAATCGAACAGGTACTTTGCGCAAGCCGACAGTGCAACGAGGCTTCAGGGCACAGGAGGCGATCCGTTGGAAAATGCGCTCTCGGAGGCCGCAGACCGGGCGTTCTTCCGCAACGATGTGGCCGGTGCACGCCGCACGGCGACCGAGGCGTTGCGTCGGTTCCCGCTGGACAGTGTGGCCGAGGCCGATCGCGCGTACGGCATCTGGGGGTGGGAGTTGCACATTGCCGGCGCCACCGATGCGGCAAAGGACATGGAACGACGTCTGGCCAGGCGCTACGAGCAATCCAATCGTCGTGTCGATGCGCGGCAGCTTGCGCGCTTGCGTGCCGGCATCGCACTGGACGAGCGCCGCCATGCCGACGCCATCGAGGGCCTGAATGCTGCGATCGCTGCATTTCCTGAAGCGGGTGTCGCGCTGTACGGCCCGACACTGGCCGAAGCATACCAGAAGAACAACCAACCCGACTCGGCGATCGCGGTACTGAATCGATATCTCGAAAGCCCGAAGCCGGCGCGCGTCCTCAACACGGGCCTGCGCTACAATGCCTGGTCGCTTCAGCAGCTCGGCGACCTGTACGAGGCGCGCGGCGACAACGCCCGCGCGCTCGATGCCTACGAACGCTTCGTGGAGCTCTGGAAGAACGCCGACCCGGAGTTGCAGCCCACGGTGCGCGACGTGCGCGCCCGGATCGAGCGTTTGCGACGTTTGACGTTCAAGGGCTGATGGGACCGGGCGCAACGGAACAACCGGCATGGATGGCGCTCGCTGCGCATCATGCGACGGTGCATGACGTGCATCTCCGCGCCCTGTTTGCCAGCGACCCCGATCGCGGCGAGCGTCTCACCGTTGAAGCTGCTGGGATCTTCCTCGACTATTCGAAGAACCGGGTCACGGACGAGACCATGGGGTTGCTCGTGGATCTCGCCGTCGAGTGCCGGCTGCGCGAGCGCATCGATGCGATGTTTCGCGGTGATCGCATCAACGTCACCGAGAACCGCGCGGTGTTGCATGTGGCGCTGCGCGCGCCGCAATCGGCGTCCCTTGTTGTCGACGGGAAGGACGTGGTGCCGGCGGTGCATGACGTGCTGGACAGCATGGCCGACTTCTCACGTCGCGTGCGCAGCGGCGAATGGCTCGGGCACACCGGCAAGCGCATCCGGAACGTCGTCAACATCGGCATCGGCGGTTCCGACCTCGGGCCGGTGATGGCCTACGAAGCGCTGCGACACTACAGCGACCGGTCGATGACGTTTCGCTTCGTGTCCAATGTCGACGGCATCGACCTGGTCGAAGCGACGCACGACCTGGACCCGGCGGAAACGCTGTTCATCGTGTCGTCGAAGACGTTCACGTCGCTCGAGACCCTCACCAACGCACTCAGCGCGCGCGACTGGTGCGTGCAGGGTCTGGGTGGCGATGCGCGCGCCGTGGCACGGCACTTCGTGGCGGTTTCGACCAACGCCGAAAAGGTGTCCGCCTTTGGCATCGACACCGCGAACATGTTCGGGTTCTGGGACTGGGTGGGCGGACGCTATTCGATGGACTCGGCCATCGGCCTCTCCACCATGATCGCCGTCGGCCCGGAGCACTTCCGTGCGCTGCTTGATGGCTTCCATGAGATGGACGAGCACTTTCGCACCGCGCCCTTCGAACAGAACCTGCCCGTATTGATGGCGCTGCTCTCCATCTGGAACACGAACTTCCTCGGTGCCCAGTCGGTGGCCGTGCTGCCGTACGAGAACTACCTGAAGCGCTTTCCGGCGTATCTCCAGCAGCTCACGATGGAAAGCAACGGCAAGCGCACCACGCTCGATGGCGGTGCGGTGCATTGGGACACGGCGCCGGTGTACTGGGGAGAGCCGGGAACGAATGGACAGCACTCGTTTTACCAGTTGATCCACCAGGGCACGCGCTTGATTCCCTGCGATTTCATCGCGTTTGCCAATGCGCTCTCCCCGCTGGGACGTCATCATGACATCCTGATCGCGAACATGCTGGCGCAGGCCGAAGCGCTCGCGTTCGGCAAGACGGTGGCGGAAGTGAAGGCGGAGGGCACGCCGGCCGCGCTCGTGCCCCATCGCGTCTTCGAAGGCAACCGGCCATCCAACACGATTCTTGCCGACCGCCTGACGCCCGCGACGCTCGGCGCGTTGACGGCGCTCTACGAGCACGTCGTCTTCACGCAGGGCGTCATCTGGAACGTCAATTCATTCGATCAGTGGGGCGTCGAGTTGGGCAAGGCACTGGCGCAGGCAATCATGCCCGAGCTGGAGAGTCCGGCCATCCCCGCGCTGACGCACGACAGTTCCACCAACGCGCTGATTCGGCGCTATCGCGCGGCGAGGGCCGCATCGCCTCCGCCCTGACCGGGGTCGGTCCCGTGGCCTTTCTGCAGCCATGCGGCATGATGTTCGCGGATGACGCGCAGGATGGCAGGCACATCGGTCAGGCACTGCGGAAGGTTGATATCCTCCGGGCTCGCGAGCGGAAGTTCCGGCCGCAGCATGGCATCGCGCGTCCAGGCGACGAGATCCTCGTACATCTTGCCGACCAGGATCAGCGGTGTGTTCTCGAGGTGCCGGACCTGCAGCAGTTGCCAGACCATGAGCGTTTCGAGCACGGTCCCGATCCCGCCGGGGACCACGATGAACGCATCCGACATCAACGCGAACTGGTGCAGGCGCGTGAAGAACGTCCGATGCTCGTACGATTGGGTGACGAAGTCATTGGCGCCCTGCTCGAAGGGCAGCTCCACGCGAATGCCAAGCGACCGCGCCTGGCCATCCGGATCGGCGCGCTTTGCGCCTTCGTTGGCGGCTTCCATCAGGCCGGGCCCGCCCCCCGAGATGATGTCGCACCCCAGTCGCGTGAGTTCTTCCGCGAGGTCGCGCACCGCGATGTACACCCAGTGATCCCTGGGTACCCGGGCCGAACCGAAGATGGTCACCCGGTACCGGTCGCGTCGTGTGGGCCGCAGGCGCGTGAGTGCGTTCACCGTGTCCCACAGGTTCATGATCGAGCCGGACACGAGCTCGAGGACTGCGCGCTCGTCGCCGAGGCTGATCGGAGACTGCGTGGAGGTTGATTGGGGTTTGTCGTGGCTCATGATGTCGATCTGCTCCTGTTGCCGGCACTGTCCGGACGGCATCTTCAGTCAAGCGTGTCTGCGTGATGCCCACGCGATGGCGGAAGGAACCTATCTCCCCGCATTGCGCTTCGTAACAATCCGGACCGCACGTTTCTTGCATACAGACATGGTTGCCAATTTGCCATCATTGCCCCTACGATTGTCGGTTACATGACCCAGCCCTCACACCCGCCCGCCGACCTCTCGCGGTTGCGCATCGACCGGGACGCGCCACCGGCGGGCGTGAAGTACGCGCTCATTCGCAACCTGGTGCTCCTGCTGATCACCGCGGCCCTGATCGCCGCGGTCGTGATGTACCTGCGTGAGCGCGCGGTGCCGGTGGTGCAAGTCGCGACCGTCGGCGCACCGGCCGCCGGCGCGCGAGGCCGCAGTGGCGTGACGAGTGTCACGGCCAACGGCTATGTCGTCGCGCGCACCAAGGCATCGGTTTCCGCCAAGGCGGCGGGACGACTCGCATATCTCGGGGTGAGCGAAGGCTCGTTCGTCAGGGAGGGCGTGGTCATCGCCAGACTCGACAATGCCGAGTTCCAGGCGGCGATCGCGCAGGCGGAGGCGAACGTAGCGACGGCCGAGGCGTCGTTGATCGAGGCGGTGTCCGATCGCGATCAGGCGGTGCGTGAGGCGAATCGCCTGCGGGATGTGCGGGCGCAGAACGCCGCGCTGGTGTCGCAGCAGGAGGTCGATGCGGCCGCGAGCCGCGCGTCGCAGGCGGAGGCGCGCGTCAACGCGTCCGCCGCGCGCCGTCGATCGTCCGATGCTGCGCTCGCGTTCGCGCTGGCCAACAACGAGAACACGATCATCCGCGCGCCGTTCACGGGCACGGTGTTGCGCAAGGACGCGGAAGTGGGTGAAGTCGTCGCGCCCAGCGTGGGCGGCGGACTGACGAGAGGCGCGGTGGTGACGATGGCCGATCTCGCCACGCTCGAAGTCGAGGTGGACGTGAACGAGGCCTACATCGCGCGCGTCACCAAGGGCCTCGAGGCGCGCATCACGCTCGACGCGTACCCGGACACGTCGTTCCGCGGCGCCGTGCGGCAGGTGGTGCCGACGGCCGACCGTCAGCGGGCGACGGTGCAGGTGAAGGTGTCCATCCTCGACCACGATTCGCGCATTCTTCCGGAGATGGGTGCGAAGGTGGATTTTCTGCAGGCCGAGACACCGTCGGCGAGTCCTGATCCCGCGGCGGTCGCGCGTCCGGTGGTGCGCGTGCCGCAGGCGGCGGTCTTCGACGATGGTGGAAAGACGGTCGTGTGGCTCGTGCGCGCGGAGAAGCTCACGCGACGTGAGGTGGAAGCCGGGCCGGTGAGCGCCGGCTTTCGCGAGGTGCGCTCGGGTCTCACTGGCGGTGAGCAGTTGCTCACGGGCGGCGTGGAAAGGCCCGCCGAAGGCATGCGCGTGAAGGTCGGGCAGTAAACAACTTCCAATGGGGATGCCGTCATGGCGCTCGTCCAGATTCGCGACGTGTACAAGTCCTTCAGGCGTGAAGCACAGTCGGTGGATGTCTATACCGGGCTGAGCATCGACTTCGACGAGGGCAGCTTCACGGCACTGATGGGACCATCAGGTTCCGGCAAGTCCACGCTGCTCAACCTCATCGCGGGTCTCGACAAGCCGACCAGTGGATCGGTTCGGGTCGGCGGCGCCGAGGTGAGCCAGATGAACACCTCGCAACTCGCGACGTGGCGCTCACGCACGATCGGTTTCGTGTTTCAGTCGTACAACCTGCTCCCGGTGCTGACGGCCCACCAGAACGTCGAGCTGCCGCTGCTGCTGACGAACCTCAACAAGCGTGACCGCGCCGAGCGTGTGGCCATCGCGCTGGGGGTGGTGGGGCTTTCCGATCGCATGGATCACTTCCCGCGCCAACTCTCCGGCGGGCAGGAACAGCGCGTCGCGATTGCGCGCGCGATCGTCGCCGATCCGCAGCTCATCCTGCTGGATGAGCCCACCGGCCAGTTGGATGCGAAGAGCTCGGAAGAAGTGCTGGACTTGTTGCAGCGGCTGAACGAGGAGTTCAACAAGACCATCATCGTGGTGACACACGATGCCAAGGCCGCCGAGCGCGCCAGGACCACCCTGCACCTGGAGAAGGGCGTGCTGGTGGAGCGACAGGCGGGGCTCGGGGGAGCGGAACGATGAGGTACATCCCGCTGGTCCTGTCGAACCTGCGTCGTCATCGGTTGCGGACCGTGCTCACGATTCTCAGCGTGGCGCTCGCGTTGTTCCTGTTCGCGTCATTGCGCACCGTGCTGACGCAACTCGAGATTTCGAGCCAGCTCGGCGCGGCGAACCGGATGGTGGTGCAGAACGCGACGGCGTTCATCTTTCCCTTGCCGCAGAGCTACGCCGCGCGCCTGGCCAGTGTGCCGCACGTGACTGGCGTGACCTGGGCCAACTGGTTCGGTGGCAAGTACGGTGATGGCAAGAAGTTCTTCGGGCCGTTCGCCATCGATGCGGAGTCGTACCTCGACATCTACCAGAACGACTTCATCGTGCCGCCCGACCAGAAGGAGGCCTTCCTGCGCGAGCGCACGGCAGTCATTGTCGGCTCGGGGTTGCTCAAGGCGTTCGGCTGGAAGATCGGTGATAACGTCACCATCCAGGGCACGATCTTCCCGGGCGACTGGACGTTCACGATCCGCGGCTCGTACACACTCAAGGATCCGGCATACGGCGAAGAACAGTTCCTGTTCCACTACGACTATCTGTACGAGCGCGAGAAGGACAAGGGGGTCTCGCCGGGCTGGTTCATCCTGCGCATCGACGATCCCGCGCAAGCCGGCGTGGTCGCGAAGACCATCGACGACCAGTTCAGGAATTCGCCGGCGCCGACCAAGACGGGCACGGAGCAGTCGTTCAGCGCCGGATTCATGACGATGTTCGGCAACATCCAGTTGCTGCTGGGCACGATCGGCATGGCGGTCGTGTTCGCGATCCTCCTCATCGCCGCCAACGCGATGCTCATGAACCAGCGCGAACGGACGAGCGAGATCGCGGTGCTCAAGACGGTCGGCTTCACCGATCGCACGATCTTCACGCTGGTCATCATCGAGGCCGCACTGGTCGCGATGACCGGAGCGGCCATCGGGATCGGGCTCGCGATCATCATCCCGTTGGCCACCAAGTTCGACGCGTTCGGCTTCCTGCCCGGGTTCCACGTCACCAACGGCACGATCATGGTCGGGACGGGAATCGCGCTGCTGCTGTCGGTGGTGAGCGGGTTTACTCCGGCATACCAGGCGGCGCGCATGCCCGTGGTGCAGGCACTGCGGAGGGTGGAGTGAAGATCCCGCTGATCTACAACGTGCGCAGCGTGTTGCAGCGTCCGGTGTCCACCGCGTTCACCGCGCTGGGTATCGCGCTGGTGGTGGCCGTGTTCGTGGCCATGCTGGCGCTCGCCAACGGGTTCGCCTCCGCGCTCACCAGGACCGGCGGCGACGACAATGTGCTCGTGATGCGCAAGGGCGCCGATTCGGAGATGTCGAGCGGCATTTCCAAGGCCGATGTCAGCATCATTGCAAGCTTCCCGCAGGTCGCGCTCGACGAGGCCGGCCGGCCGCTGGTGAGCCCGGAAACCTATGTCGTGATGAACATTCCGCGCGTCGGCGGCGACTCGACGGTGATCGCCAATGTCGTGGTGCGCGGCGTGAGCCAGCAGGCGTTCGTTGTGCGCAAGAACATCAAGGTGAGCGGTCGCACGTTCGGCAGCGGCCAGAGCGAGATCTGCCTGGGCGAGAAGCTGGTGCCTCGCTATCGCAACACGGCCATCGGCGAGAAGATCCGCTTTGCCGGGCGCGAGTGGACCGTCGTCTGTCACTTCTCGGCCGCGGGTTCGAGCTTCGAATCGGAGATCTGGGGCGAGGCCGAGCAATTCCAGGGCGCGATGCGCGGCGGCAGCGGATTCCAGTCGGTCACGTTCCGGCTCGCGGATCCGGCCGGTTTCGAGGAGGCGAAGCGCGCCCTCACCGGCGACCAGCGCCTGCAGGTGGACGCCCACATGGAGTCGAAGTACTACGCCGACCAGTCGAAGCTGCTTGGCGCGATGCTGAGCTTCCTGGCGATCATGATCACCAGCATCATGTCCGTCGGCGCCATCTTCGGTGCCGTCAACACCATGTACGCGTCCATCTCCTCGCGGACGCCGGAAATCGCCGTGCTGCTCACGCTCGGCTTCAAGCCTCGCAACGTGCTGGTGAGCTTCCTCGCCGAGTCTGCCGTGATCGCGCTCGTGGGCGGGGTGATCGGGTGCCTCATTGCGCTGCCGATCAACGGCGTGGTGACGGCGACCACCAACTGGTCCAGCTTCAGCGAGATCGCCTTTGCCTTCCGGATCACGCCCGTGCTGCTCGCCGAAGGCGTCCTGTTCGCCGTGGTCATGGGTGTCGTGGGTGGTTTCTTCCCGGCGCGGAAGGCGAGTCGCATGCCGGTCGTGCAGGCGTTACGTTGACACCCATGTCCAGACCATACCGCACACGGATGCTGGCCGTCCTTGCCGCATTCGCCGTCTCCGGCGTGTCGCTCTCCGCGTGCGCACGTTCGTCGTCGTCACCGACGCCGGCGGCGCAGGCTTCGTTCCTGACTGACGCTGAAGTGAAGGCCGGATGGCGTTCGCTGTCCTCGCTGGACCAGTGGCGTGGCTACCAGTCCGAATCGATCCCCGCCGGATGGACGGCCGACGACAGCATCATGGGCAAGAGCGGTGTCGGCAGCGACATCGTCACGCGGCGCGCGTACACCGATTTCGAACTCGCCTTCGACTGGATGCTGGATGCCGGTGGAAACTCGGGCGTGTTCTATCGCGCCACCGAGGAGTATCCGAAGGTCTACTGGAGTGCGCCCGAGTATGCGCTGCTCGACGATGCCAGGCACCCCGATGGCCGGAACGTGCTCACGTCGGCGGGTGCGGCGCATTCGCTGTATGCATCACCGCGCGGTGTCGTGCGCGCGGCCGGCGAATGGAACGCCACGCGTATCCTGGTGCGTGGCACGCATGTCGAGCACTGGCTCAACGGACAGATGGTGGCATCGTACGACTACGGCACGCCGGACTTCCTCGAGCGCGTGGCCAAGAGCAAGTTCGCGCGCTGGCCCAACTTCGCCAAGGCGAGGTCGGGGCTCATCAGCATTCAGGGTGATCATGGCGGGGTGCTGAAGTTGCGGCACCTGCGCATCCACGAATTCACGAAGTAGGACGCACGGGCGGGCCCACCCCGCGCTCGTGCGAATCGCGTCATGCGGATCGCGTCACGTCAACGTTGGTGACGCGCGGTGCTCCCAGTTCCAGCTCCCGGACGAACGACGCCACGTCCACGGACTTCTTGAGTCGCAGGTCGTACTCGAGAATCATGGTCCCGTCCGCCGCTTCACGGACCATGGCCAGTTGCCACTTCTTCGCTCGCGATTCGAGCAGCGGCATGACGAACGCCTGCGCCTCCTGCGGTTGCGTCGTGTGAAACCGCAACAAGGCATTGAAGCGCTCTGTCTCGTCGGCGCTGCCCGGACCATCGACCGGTGCGACGCCAGCGGTCACCACCCGCACGCTTCCGGCATCGGGCTCAACCAGTTGCCAGCCATCCAGCACAACGGGCTTGCTGCCGTAGTTCATGCGCCACACGAGCAGCGCCACCACGTTGAACACGATCGAACCCAGCAGCGCCACGGAAAGCAACTGCACACCGGCCGCGAGTCCGGTGCCGATCACGATGAACACGTACACCGCGTCCATCGGCTCGTCGAGCGATGTGCGGAAGCGCACGGCCGCCACGATGCCGGCGAGGCTGAACGCGAGGGCGAGACTGCCCTTCACCAGGAAGACGACCAGCGTGATGGCGATCGGCACCACCAGCAACGTGTGGGCGAACAGTTGGTTGTAGCTGAAGCGGGGGCGGGTCCAGCGGTACACCCAGACGACGGGGAGCGCGACCAGCACGGCGAACACGAGCGACGTGAGAATCGGGATCGACTTCTCGGGGTCCAGCAATCCGCTCACGCCACTCACGACGTCGGCGCTGGGAATGGCGCCTGCGCCATCGATCTCGAGCGAGGCGCGTCCGCCTTGCCGCGCGCGCTCATGCGCGATGTAGACGCCGAGCGACGGGAACAGGTGGAACAGGCCGCCGACACAGGTGAGGATCGCGACATAGTACGCGACCAGTCGTACGAGGATGTTGTTGCGCACTCACGCGTTCCGGTGGGTGGAAGTGTTCGCTACCGAGTCAGTAAATGCAGAGAGGCCCCGACGATGTCCAGTCGGGGCCTCTTGCGCGCTCTCGGCGCGAACTCACCAGCGGGGACCAGCCCGCCGCATGCCGCCGCCGCCATTGCCCATCGCCCCCGGATTGCGCATCACGCCGCCAATCACGCCGCCGATTGCCCCACCCATCGAGGGGATCATCGGTCCCATGACACCGATGCCGCCGGTCGTGTTCGGAGGGCGCCGGTTGCGATCATGCGGGCCGCAATTGTCCACGCCGACGCTGGCGCCGCGGATGATGGCCCCAATGGCCGTTCCCCAGCCGCCGCCACGTCGGGCGGTACCTTCGCCGTCGCCGTTTCCGGCGGACGGGCCACCGGCGGCCATGGCGCCAATGTCAGGCGAGGGCGCTTCGATGGACGGTTCGGGAATGGGTGCCGGGGCCGACTCGACCCGCTCCGTCACTGCGACGGCCGGGGCGGCGCTCATGTCCAGCTCAGGCAGTGCCGCCACTTCCTGCACTGCTTCGGCCTGTGGCGTGGGGCGCGGGGCCTTCTGGCGGACCGGCACGTTGTCGCGACGGCCGCGCGCATCACCACTGGGTCCGCCGGTTGGTCCGCCTTCGATGACGGAAACCACCATGGTGCGAGGGCGCTGGGCGCTGACGGCCATCTGCAGGTCGCGCTCGAGGTCGGCGGTCATGGCGCCCTGATTCCCATTGCCGCCACAGCCGGACATGGCCAGCGACGTAACCAGTGCCGTCGCCCACGCCGCTGTCGCCCTTCGGGTCAACTTAATCGTTCCCACGGCTTCCTCCGGCCCTCAGGCCGATGATGACGGCACTCTCCAGCCCTCGCCGGACAGTCCACCTCGCATGCTGGCAGAGCAATTGCCGGGCCATGTCCGTACGTTGCGTCCCGTAGAGGGAAATCAGGACAAGGGCTCGCGGTGATCGTCCTTTGGTGAGGACGGTCACCGTCTGAATCTGTCCTCGCATTGAGATCGTCGCCACCGCCACACCTTTCCCCGAAACCGATGCGCTCGTTGCCCGTCGCCCTGATCGCCCTCGTTGCCTTTGTGGCCTGCTCGGATCCGGTGAAGGTTCCGCCCGACGCGCGTCGGGCGATTGCCGATTCACTGAGTGCCCTGGTGGCCGACGCCTACGATTTCACCCGCGATGACGCTCCCGCCCGCCTGCTCTCGCTGTATCCCGACAGCGGCCGGGTTATCTCCGCTTCGGCTGGCCGCGCGTCATCCACCCGCGACAGCCTGGCCAGCGACATCCGCGGCTTCTGGCAGCGCGTTGGCCAGAACATGAAGGACCCGACGTTCGTGCTCGGCTCCACGTATGTGGACGTGATCACCCGCGACGCCGTCGTCATGACACTCACGTACAGCATCCCGCACCTGACACCGCGGAACACGCCGCACACGGTGAGCGGCGCCTGGACCATGCTGTGGCGACGACAGGGCGGGCGCTGGCAGATCGTGCAGGAGCACTTGTCCGACACGCCCGAAAGCTCCGCGCCCGGCACCAACGTGGCGCCGGTCGACACGGCCGCCATGCCCCACCAACACCACTGACCCAACGTCTGGCTTCTCGGTTCTGAGCAGTCGCTGGGCTCTGGCGATCTTCGCGGTTGCTCAGCCCTCCTGCTCCAGACTCTTGCACCCCACCCGCACCGGACAGACTCCGCACTTTGGCGCGCGCGCCGTGCACACCAGCGCACCCAGCTCCATCAGCGCCTGATTGTGGGTCCACGTGAGCCGTCCGGTTCTCGGCAACAACCGCTCGGCGATCGCCCACAGCAGCTTGCTGCCCGGACCGGACTTCGGCTTCACGCGCGGCGCGAACACGCGATGCAGCACCCGCGCGACGTTGGTATCCACGAGGGCTGCACGCCGCTCGTACGCAAACGACGCCACGGCGCCAGCCGTGTACGCGCCGATTCCGGGCAACTCGCGCAGCGATGCGGGTTCGGCTGGAATGACGCCGTCGCGTTCGCTCGTGACATGGCGCGCCAGCGCATGGAGGTTGCGCGCGCGGGCATAGTATCCGAGTCCTTCCCACGCTTCCATCACGCGCTTCGGGCGCGCGGCTGCCAGCGTGTCGAGGTCGGGAAATCGCTCGAGGAATCGCTGGTAGAAGTCCAGCACACGCGAGACCTGCGTCTGCTGCAGCATCAGCTCTGACACCAGTACCCGATAGGGGTCGCGCGTTTCGCGCCAGGGCAGGTCGCGCCGGTGACGCCGATACCACGCGTGCAGCCGGCGCCGGAACGTCGACGCATCGCGATCCGTGATGTCCGGCACGACCGGCGCACGGCGCGCCGGACGCTTTCGTGTGACCGGCGGTGTGGACGTCTTCGCGGACGGGCGGGTTGGCTTCTTCGGCAACGGTCTGGAGCGAGTGGGCGATGACGACGGAACGCCGGACAGTATCGCCCGCGGCTCGGCGCCGCTACGCCCGCTCGACAGCCTCGAGTCGCCGTCGTGCCATGGTGAGCGGCAGCACCGTCGTCACGACGCAGAGCGTGAAGGCGATCGCGAAGGGCAACACCATCTGCAACGGGTCATGGGTCCAGCCAAAGTGCTGCGCAACGACGAAGCGCGCCGCTGGACGGCCGGTGAGGTACGCGACCGCGCCGATCAGCGCGATGCCGCTCATCATGAACAGCAGCCCGCCAAACGACGTCGGGATCTGCGCGGCGTTCTCCGAATCGAATTGCGGATAGAACGTGCCGAAGCTCAATGCCATCGCGGTGAGCGGAAAGACGAGCGCTGCGATGGCCGTGCTGGACACCACTTGCACGAACGGACGCACGCCGAGCATCGCGTTGGTGACGCCCACCAGGATGAGGGCCAGCACGAACAGCGGCAGCGCACCCACCCAGAACTTCGCCCACAGCACGTCGCGCATGGGCAATGGGCTCGAACGCAGCAGCCACCACGTGCGACCCTCGAGGCTCACGCTGGGGAACACGAATCGGGCGGCAATCGATGCCAGCACGAAGCCGGCCAACGCGAGGTTGAGAAACGGGATGACGTTGCGCAGCAAGGTGGTCATGCCTTCGCCATTGAGCGGCAGGTACCGCACGTTGGACACGTACACCACCAGCAGGACGCCGAGCATGATGAGCTGCGACCACTGCGTGCTGTCGCGCGCAAACACGCGGAGCTCCTTGAGCACCAACTCCCGACGGGTGGCGCCAAGCGGTGCGAGCAGGCGATCGAACCATGGACGCCGTGCGCCGGGCGCGTTCCGCCGGCTGGCACCTTCCTGTGCCTGGCTGAAGCCGCGGGCCCATCCGCGCGCATGCAGCAGTCCGCCCACCATGACCAGCGCGCCCGCCGCACTCCACAGGCGCACCAGTGGCGGCCACACCGCTTCACGCCCGATCCAGCGCATGAGCGCCTCGCTGAACCACTCGCTTGGCAACCACGATGAGGACGGCGTGTCGAGGGCGGCCACGAACTGCATGAAGTTCTGGAAGCCCTCCGGCTTCACCAATTGCTCGGGACGCGCCGCACGGAACAGCACGACCAGGCCGGCAATCGCCAGCGCGGTGATGACGCTCAGCAGGTCGCGCGTGCGACGCGCCGGAAAGAGGTTCACCAGCAGCAACGTGAGCGCCGAGCCGGCAGCGGCGGGGAAGAGCAGGAAGGGCACCACCGCCATGACGGCCACGCCGGCAAAGCCCGGTCCGGCCTCGAACGCGACACCATACGCGGCGAGGATCGGCACGAGCAGCAGCGCCACCATCCAGCTCGAATGCAGCGCCGTTTCGGCGAGTCGCGCGCGATACAGCGCCCACGGTGACACCGGCGCGGCCGCGAGTTGATCGAGGTCCTTGGCGAGGAAAAAGTTGGATAGCGCCGCAATGGTGTTGGACAGCAGCAGGATGCTTCCGAACGACAGCAGGATCATCGACAGCAGCTTGCCCGCGAGCAGGGTGCCGATGTCTTCCGCGCTTCGGAAGTACCGTACGAGGCGGAAGGCAATGAGAAAGGTCGCCAGCCAGAAGCCGCCGCCCAGCGTCATCACCACCAGCAAGCGCCGCAGGTCACCACGTTCATGTCGTGCCATGCGATGCCGCGCCATCTGCCACTTTGGTCGCAACAGCCACACACTGTCCGGCGCCTTCACCAGCATCGGGACTTCGGACGGCACGCCGTCAGGCATCCAGCACCTCGACCAATTCCCTGGACACGCGGTCGCCGGTGAGTCGCAGGAAGATGTCCTCCAGCGCCTCGGTGTCGCCGGCGGCTCCGCGCAACTCGTGCATGGTGCCGCAGGCCACCAGCTCGCCGCGCTGCATGATGCCGATCCGGTCGCACATGTCCTCGGCGATCTCCAGCGTGTGCGTCGACATCATCACCGTGTGTCCGCGACGCGTGTATTCGCGGAAGAGATCCTTGAGAATTTTCGCGGACTTGGGGTCGAGACCCACCATCGGCTCGTCCACCACGATCACCGCAGGCCGATGCACGAACGCGCTGGCGATGATCAGCTTCTGCCGCATGCCGTGGCTGTAGCTCTCCACCAGCTCGTCGCGCCAGGGTTCGAGGTCGAACAGTGCGAGCAACTCGTGTCCGCGCTTGTCGACATCCGCGCCCTGCTCGCCGTACAAGCCTGCCGTGAAGCGCAGGAATTCCATGCCGGTGAGCTTCTCGTAGATGAACGGACGGTCGGGGATGAATCCCAGCGCGCGCTTGGCGTGCAGCGGTTCGGTGCGCAGGTCGTGGCCGGCAATGCGCACCGTACCATCGGAGGGCTGCAGGATGCCGGCGATCATCCGCATCGTTGTCGTCTTGCCCGCACCGTTGGGACCCAGGAAGCCGAACAGTTCGCCACCGGGAACGATCAGGTCCAGCGAACGCACGGCGGTGAACGTGCCGTAGCGCTTGGAGAGGGCGGCAATCTCGATCATGAAAGCCTGACGACCGACGAATACCGCACGCCACATGCACCGCGTCTATTCGACCGGCCGCACCTCTGCCGCCAGCCATTCCAAGTACCCGGGCAGTCCGTCGCTCACCGCAAAGGTCAGC
>CAZPON010000024.1:0-19295 GCA_964588045.1 uncultured Gemmatimonas sp. | reverse complement strand
AGGTGCGCTACCGGGCTGCGCTACGTCCCGTCCTCTCCGGCAATCTCCCGCCAGCGGACAGACCGAGGAACATAAACACCCCCGCCCCACCCGACCACCCCCGAGACCGCCAAATCCCTGCGCCGCCTCGCGAACCGTCCGACCGGGACCGACTTTGTGGTGACGCAACGAAAGTGCGACGGCACGGACCTCGGCCCCATCCCAACCACTACCAGAGCCTGACGATGCAGCGACACCTTCGAGCAGCCTTATCGACGCTGGTGATTGGAACCACGTCCGCGGTCAGTGCCCAACAGGCTCCGCCACCGCAGCCACCCACCTACCCCGTCGGCAATCCTCTCGGCCGCCCGGTGATGCCGGGCGCCGATGGACGCTTCGATCCCATCTCTGCGAACGTCAAGGTGTACGGCTCCGTCTACTCGGCCGAGAGCTGCTCGTATGATGCCGAGCGGGGCGTGATTGTCGTGCCCAATCGTGGCGTGCCGCCAAGCGTGCGGGTCAACGACGCCTGGATCACGCTGTTGAATCACGATGGATCGGTGCACACCTCGCGCTGGATTGGCGTGCAGCCCGCGGGAGGTCAGCGCGACGCGCTCAGCCCGCCGCTCGTGCTCAACGAACCGTATGGCAGCGATATCGTGAACGGCGTGCTGTACCTCGCCGACCGCGACGGCGGCGCAACGCCGAACGCGCCGATTACATCCATCGTCCGTCGCTTCAGCATGAAAACCGGAGCGCCGATGGGTGATATTCCGGTCCCCGACGCCGGGTGGTTCAACGATATCGCCGTGACGCAGGACGGGACGGTGTACGGAACGGTGACGGGTACCGGGCAGGTGTGGCGCGTGATGCCGAACGGCCAGTCATCCATCTTCGTGCAGGGCGCACCGCTCAATCGGCCAAACGGTGTCGCACTCGATCGCCAGGGCAACATCGTGGTGGTGAACATCGGCGGCGATTCGGTGCTCACGTTCTCGCGCGAGGGAACGCTCATTCGCACCGAGCGGGCGGCGCAAGCCGGCAGCGACGGTCTCGTCATCATGGACGATGGTACGAAGTACGTCAGCAGTGTGGTGAACGGCGGCATCTCCCGAATCCGGCCGGGGCAACCGGCAGAGCTCATCGCCGAGAACATCCCCAGTGCTGCGTCGATGTGCTACGACGCAGGTGCGAACCAGTTGGTCATCCCGATGAACGAGAACAACGCGCTCGCCTTCATCCGCATTCCATGACGCTCGCGTGTGCGAGGCTACGCAAAGCCCTGCGCCGCCTCGCGCACCTTGGGATCCATGGGCGGATACCGGGAGTCGAGCGCCTCCATCGTCTCCACCAGCATGCGCGCGATGAGGAAATTGCGGACGCGATTGTCGTCCGACGGCACCACGTACCACGGCGCCGTCTCGGTGCTGCACTCGCTGAGCGCCTCCCGGTAGGCCTCCGTGTAGTCATCCCACAACGCCCGGTCCTCGAGGTCACCCAGCCGGAACTTCCAGTTCTTGCGCGGATCGTCGAGGCGCTCGCGCAGCCGCTTGCCCTGCTCCTCGCGTGAAACATGCAGCATGCACTTGCGTACGACCACGCCGTTGTCGGCCAGCAGCTCCTCGAACGCGTTGATGAGTGCATATCGCCGCCGCCACGTCGACTCCGGTACGAGCTGACGCACGCGCACCACGAGCACATCCTCGTAGTGCGACCGGTTGAACACGCTGATCATGCCGCGTGGCGGCACCTGCTGATGCACGCGCCAGAGAAAGTCGTGGCGCAGCTCGAGTGACGTGGGCGGGCCGAACGAGGAGACGCGCACACCGCTCGGATTGAATGCGCCGGAGACGGTCTTGATCACGCCGTCCTTGCCCGACGCATCGCGTCCCTGCAACACCAGCAGCAGCCCGCGCCGCCCGTCGGCGTGGAAGGCTTCCTGCAATTCCGTCAGCCGGTCGAGCAGGAGCTTGGTGGCGTCGACGAGCACGTCGCGCGGTGGAGGGTCTTCGACGCTGGCCGCCTTGCTCCCCAGCTTGAGCTTGTCGTCGCCGTCCACCGGCTCCAGTCGCAGCGACGCCAACGCCTCCGGGAGCACGATCCTTCCGTTCCTGCCCTTGCTCATTGCGTGCTCATGCTGGCCGCGCGGCCCGTGATGTCGTTGACATGCAGCACGAACACGTAATCCCGCCACGGTGACGGATCGGTGTCGGTGAACGCGGCCGGAACCAGTGTCCGGAACACGGCCACGCCCTGCGCATACTGCGCCTGCTCAATCGTCGATCCATCGGGGTCGGGAAACACGACCCGTCCATGCACCACCACGCTGCGCCACTCGAACAGCGCATCCACTTCGTCCACCTCGAAGGCCACCCACGGATGATGCGCCAGCACGGCCACCTTCGTGCCGGGCTGCGTGCGTCCGTAGATGCGGCCGCCGTCGAACACGTAGTGAATCGGTTCGATATCCACCCGGTCACGAAACGTGTAGGCAATCCGCCCGACATGGTTCCGGGCCAGCAACGCTTCGCATTCCGAGCGGTCGAGGATGTGAATCGTCGGTGTGCCGTCGCGGTTCGTCATACGCCCCCACCGGGTTCAAACGGTTCCATGTGAATAAGCACGCCCAGTGCGGTGGGGACCCGCGAACGGATCGCACCCTTCACGCACCCTGACAGAATGTGCGCGTCGTGCAGCGAAAGCGCAGGGTCGGCCTGCACATGAATATCGACGTAGTGCGACGTGCCACTCTTGCGGACCTTGAGCTTTTCGATGGCCAGCACGCCGGGCGTCTCCCGCGCGGCCTCGCTGATGGCCTCGAAGAGCGCCGGATCCGGTGCCCGGTCCATCAGGTCACCGGTCGCCTTGCGCAGCAGCATCCCGCCGTTGACGCAGATCATGCCTGCCGCCACCAGCGCCGCCCAGTCGTCCGCCGGCTCCCACCCGGGCCCCCCGATCAATGCGACCGCAATGCCGATGAACGCAGCCGCCGACGTGATGGCATCGGAGCGATGATGCCACGCGTCCGCTTCCACCGCGACACTGCCAGTCGCTTCGCTCGCCTTGAGCACGCGCTTGGCCAGCACCTCCTTCACCACGATCACCGCCGCCAGCACCGCCAGCGTGAACGGTGCCGGTGCATGGTGCGGCGTGCGGATCTCCCGCGCCGCCTCGATGGCAATGCCGGCGGCCGCTGCCAGCATGAGTGCGGCGACCGCAGCGGCCGCGAGCGGCTCGGCGCGACCGTAGCCAAACGGGTAGCGATCGTCGGGCGATCGGCTCGCGATGCGCAGCCCGCCCCACACCACCAGTGAGCCGAAGATGTCGGTGCCGCTTTCGATCGCGTCGGCCACCAGCGCATACGAGTGTCCCACCAGGCCGGCCACCAGTTTCACACCGGCCAGCAACGCATTGATCACCAGGCCGATCTGCGCCAGACGCTGCGACGCGCGCCCGTCGGGCAGTTCGGTGCTGAATGGTGGAGTCACCACGTGAGCGTCATGGTTGGCCACCAGGAAGGTGGGTGGTCGACACGCTGGCCTGTGAACTTACCGATACGGCGCGGCAATGCGGAATGCTGTGGCTCGTTATCTTTCGCCGGCCATGACCGCCGTCGCGACCCCCGCCAACACCAGGCGCCCGACCCTTTCGCATCGCCTCGAGTACCTGGGCACCCGCGCCGCCGTCGGCGTGCTGCGACTGCTCGGCTGGCGCGCGTCCAGTTGGGTGGGAGGACACATCGCGCGCCTGGTGTACCGCCCGCTCGGCATTCGCCGCGATGTGGTGGAGCGCCAGATCGCTGCGGCATTTCCGGAATGGTCGGCCGAGATGGTCCGATCCTGTGCCGCGCAGTCGTACGAGAGCCTGGGGCGCACCTCGATTGAAGCAGCAGTGTTGCCGGGCACGTCGCGCGAGGAGATCATCGCGCGCGTCGAGCGCGTGGAAGGCTGGGAACACGTCGAGCAGAGTCGCGCGCTGGGCAAGGGCGTCATCGTGGTGACCGGTCACCTCGGCAACTGGGAAGTCGGCGGTGCGTACTTCGCGGCGCGCGGCATGCCACTCGATGTCATCGCGCGCGGCATGGCCAACCCGATTTTCGAGGCCTACGTCAACCACACGCGGCACCAGATCGGCATGGAGGTCATCCACGACAAGGACGCCGTGCGTCGCACACCGCGTTCGCTGCGCGACAATCGCTTCGTGGCGTTCCTCAGCGATCATGACGCGCTCGGTCTGGCCAGCACCTTCGTGCCGTTTTTCGGACGACCGGCCAAGACGCCCCGGGGCCCGGCCGTGTTCGCACTCCGGTTCGAGGTGCCCGTCCTGTTCATCGTCGCCATACGCGAGCCGAGTGGGCGTTACGCCTTGTTCATCGAACCGGTGCCGGTGCATCTCACGGGCGAGCGCGAAGCCGACATCGATGCCATCGTGCTGACCTACACGCAGATGCTGGAACAGTACGTGCGACGCTACCCCGGGCAGTATTTCTGGCAGCATCGCCGGTGGCGCCGGCAACCGCCGGATACGCCACTGCACCTGCGCGAGCCGTGAGCGCCGCGAACTCCCGCCGTCCCGCGAAGGTCACGGCGCGTCGCGTTGCGCGCTGGCTCGTCATCGGCATGCTGTTCGTGCTGCTGGCCCCCGTGCCCATGATCGTCGGCCTTGCCATCGTGCAACCGCCCATCACCGCCGTGATGGCGCAGCAAACCGCCGTGCGGCTCTTCACCGGCGGCAGGCCAATCTGGCCACGGCACACGCCCATGTCCCGCGACAGGATCTCGTCCAACCTGCGGCGCGCCGTGCTCGCCTCGGAGGACGACCGGTTCTACCTGCACAACGGCTTCGACTTCGTGGAAATCGACAATGCCCTCGAGCGCCGGCGTCGCGGTGGCCGGCTGCGCGGTGCATCGACGCTCACGCAGCAAGTCGCCAAGAACCTGTTCCTGTGGAACGGCCGCTCGTACGTGCGCAAAGGGCTCGAGGTGTACCTCACGCTCTGGCTGGAATTGATCCTGACCAAGGAACGAATCCTCGATCTCTATCTCAACCTGGCCGAGTGGGGGCCGAGCATCTACGGCGCCGAGGCGGCCGCGCGGGCGCACTTCAGCAAGAGCGCAGCGACGCTCACGCGCGATGAATCGGCGCGACTGGCGGCCATTCTGCCGTCGCCACGACGCTGGTCGCCCAATGGATCGGTTGCCACGCGCCGCGCCGTGACGATCCTGGAACGCATGCAGTATCCCGCACCCAAGACCGAACCCAAGGCCGCGTCCACGTCCCGCTCACCTGCCCGCCGCCAACCGGTCGCACCGTCCCGCTGACGAGACGTGATCCGTACGAGGGATGGTGCGCCGCGCCGACGCCCCATAGCCTTCACGTCATGCGTCGTATCGCGCCCGGCCTTGGGTTGTTCGGAATAGTTCTCGCCGTTGGATGCGGTCCGTCGGATTTGTCGACGACCGCCCCGATGGCGTCCGACCAGCCGTTCGCGCGAAAGCCGCTCCCTCCGATGCCATCGTCGGTGGTGGATGCGCCGATCGCGTACTCATTGGTGCCCGCCTTGAAGGCACTGGAAGAGCTGGTGCCGAGACGCTTCGGCGACCTCACACAGCGCATCGACATCCCGTCGAACCGGCGACAGTCCATCGCCTTCGAAGCCACGCGCTCACCCTTCTCGGTGGTGTTCGACGGCAAGCGGTTCACGCTCACCACCATCATCTCGTATCAGGGACGCGGTTGGTACAGCCCGGCCGTCGGACCCGACGTCAGTGCGTCGTGCGGCATCGACACCGACCGCCCGCGCATTCGCGTCGTCCTGAACACCGATGTCGCGATCAATCCGGAATGGACGATCGTGTCCAGGACGCGCCTGCGTTCGCTGAAGCCGTTCACCGACACGGAGCGCGACCAGTGTCGCGTCTCGATATTCAACATCGACGTCACGGACCGTGTAGTGAACGCCCTGACGCCGCTCGTCGCCAGCAAGCTGCCCGCCGTGGATCGGAAGATCCGTTCGTTCGACTTCCACTCGCGCGTCGAGCGCTGGTACAACCAACTCAACCGCAGCATCCGCATCCAGGACAGCCTGTGGCTGATACTGGCGCCTGACCAGGTGCGGCTCGGCGGCATCCGCATCGAGGACTCGGCGCTCGTCGCCGACGTGCGACTGTATGCGCAGCCGACGCTGTCATACGGCGCGCGCCCCGCCGATATCACGACGACGCTTCCACGGCTCCTGCCGGCCAGTCTCACCGTGGGCGACAGCGCGCACCTGCGGCTGGAAGGGTTGATGGCGTATGACGACGCCAGCCGCCTCCTCACCCAGCAGTTGGCTGGCCGCGGTGTGAGCCGGCTCGGTCGCCGCGTCGAGGTGCGGACGGCCCGACTCTATCCGCTCAACGACGGTCGCGTCGCGCTCGCGCTCCGCATCGACGGCGCCGTGCGCGGCGATGCGTACTTCGTCGGCACGCCCAGCGTCGACACCGCGCGGCGATTGCTCACCGTACCTGACCTGGATTTCGACGTGGCGACCGCCAATGCGCTGGTGCTCGGGATGGCGTGGCTCAAAAAGGGCGACCTCGTCACGCAACTGCGCGCGTGGGCCACCGTCCCGCTGGACGACATCCTGGGGCAGACCAGCGAACTGGCCGAGCACGCCATCAATCGTGAGCTGACGAGCGGCGTCGACCTGTTCGGAACCATCACCCGCGGCCGCCTGCTGGACGTCGTGGCCGAACCGAACTGGCTCGTGGTGCGGGCCGAGGCGACCGGTGCGCTGGGCCTGGCCATCGACCGCGAAATCAAGGTTCGCAGAAGTAGGCCGAAATAGGTGGCCGACACCGGTGCAAAGAGTCGAGCCACCCAGTGATCTTTCCAGCATGCCTTCACTCCCGAACGCCCGCCGCGCAGTTGCCGCGCTTTTCCTGCTCGCCGCATCGATCGGCCTGACAGCCCGCAACTCGGCGGCGCAATCGGATTCGACAACCAGCGGATCGAAGCCGGTGGCGAAGCCGGTGGCGAAGCCCGCGGCCAAGCCGGCCACGGCGAAGCCGACGACCGCCGCGAAGAAGACCACGTCGCCGGCATCGAAGGGCACGGCCAGCAGCGCGACCACGGCGAAGACGCAGTCGAGTGCAGGCGGCGCGCTCGGTTCAGTCGCCGGTGAACGACACCTCGCGTTTCGTGGCGCGGGCAGCGAGCTCGATTCGCTGTGGCCGCCCAAGATGCCGGAACCCCTGCCCGGATCGATCCTGCCCACCAAGCGGATCATCGCGTTCTACGGCAATCCGTTGTCAAAGCGCATGGGCATCCTCGGCGAATTCGAAACCGACGAGATGCTCGCCAAGCTCGATCGCGAAGTCGCCGCATGGAACAAGGCGGATCCGTCGCATCCGGTGCAGCCCGCGCTGCATCTCATCGCCGTGGTCGCCCAGGCCGGCCCCGGTCGTGACGGCAAGTATCGCCTGCGCATGGACAGCACGCTGATCGAGAAGGTGTACGGCTGGGCCAAGCGCCGGAACGCCATCATGTTCCTCGATGTGCAGGTGGGCCAGAGCACGCTGCAGGACGAACTGCCCGCGCTCGAACGCTTCCTCAAGCGGCCCGATGTGCACCTCGGCATCGATCCGGAATTTTCGATGAAGGACAACTCGATACCCGGCAAGCGAATCGGCACATTCGACGCGGCCGATATCAACTACGCGTCGCGATTCATGGGTGACCTGGTCGAGAAGCACAACCTGCCGCCCAAGGTGCTCGTGGTGCATCGATTCACGCGCCGGGGCGTCACGAATGCCGACAAGATCAAGCTCGATCCCAAGGTGCAGATCGTGATGCACATGGATGGATTCGGCGCGCCGTGGCTCAAGCGCGATTCCTTCTATGCGTATATCAAGAAGGAGCCGGTGCAGTTCGCGGGGTGGAAGCAGTTCACGAAGACGCGCAACGACAATCCGGCAACGACGCGCGAGTCGATTCTCCGGCTGTGGCCGACGCCGCTGTATATCCAGTTGCAGTAAACGGTGGTCCGAACGGTGGTCCGAACCGCCACCAACCCCATCTACGGAAAAAGCAGTTGACAAACCCGCCAAGGGCTCCCATACTACTGATAATCCAGTAGTAACCACCCGGGAGCCCCATGGCCGACGCAATTCATTTCCCCCCGCGCGAACTTGCCGTGATGAGCGTCCTCTGGAGGCTCGGCTCGGCCACCGTGACGCAAGTCAAGGACGCGCTCGACGAACCGCTCGCCTATACGTCCGTGCTGTCGGCCCTGCAGACGCTCGAGGACAAGGGCTACGTGCGACACGAGGCCGAGGGCCGCGCCTATCGCTACTTCCCTGCCGTCGAGGCGGAGGCAGCCGGCGGCAGCGCCATCACGCGCATCAAGGACGCGATCTTTCAGGGCTCGGCCGAGCGTCTGTTCGCGCAACTCGTCAACGACGAGGGATTGAGCCGCGCTGAACTCGAGCGCATGCGCAAGTTGCTGGCGGCGCGACTGCGTGTCGCCGACGACGGAGGCACACCATGAACGCGCTCCTCGATTCCGCAGCCGCGGTGACGGGTTGGATGGTGTTCTCACTGATGATCGGTGGCGTGGTGATCGTCGCGGCGCTGGCCGCACACGATGCGCAGCGCGCGGCCAATCGCTCCGTGCGATGGGTGTGGATGGCCGCCATCGGCGTGATCGTCGCGCTGAGCCTGGCCGCACCGCTTCGCCAGCAGCCGGCTTCCGCGCGTGTCCCACTGTCGTTGAGTGCGTCGACCGACGCCGCGGCAGCGGTTTCGTACCCGCGCCTGCCCGCTCGCCATGTGATGGTGACCGCACTGCTGCGCGCGCGCGACGCCGTGATCACGCCCATCACGGTCGCGCTCCAGCAGGTCGAGGGCCAGTGGTGGCGCCTCCCTGGCACCTTCCATCGCGCCGTGCTGGTGACGTGGATGTTGACCGCGATCATCGCACTCGGCGTGCTGGCCCTGAGCTACCTGCGCGTGCGCCGGCGCGTGCAACACTGGCCAGTACAGGATGTTGCCGGCGTCTCCGCACGCATTGCCCCCATGGCGGGTCCGGCCGTCGTTGGCCTCGCCCCATCGGAGATTGTCCTGCCCGCGTGGTTGCTGGGCCGTCCCGTCGGCGAGCAACGACTTGTGCTCGCGCATGAAACCGAGCATGTGCGTGCCGGCGATCCGTGGCTGCTGGTGCTTGCCTGCACCGCAGTTGCCGTGATGCCGTGGCATCCCGCGCTGTGGTTTGCGTTTGGACGACTGCGGCTCGCCGTGGAACTCGACTGCGATCGTCGCGTGCTGCAGCGCGGCGTGCCCCGGTCGGACTACGGCACCCTGCTCATCGATCTGTCCGCTCTTCGCCGCACACTGCCGTCGGCGATGCCCGCATTCTCCTGCAACGGTTCGTATCTCGAACGGAGGTTGGTCGCCATGACATCAGGTCGCACACGCTTTGCCCTTGCCCGCCGCATTGGCGGTGGACTGCTGGCCGCCGTCGCTCTCGCCACGGCATGTTCATCGGAGCTGCCGACATCGGCCGAGGTCGAGAAGATGGATGTCGCCGCCGCTGAGAAGCGAGCGACGCGCCTGATGCTGATGGACACGGGGTCCACACGCTACGTGCTGGATGGCAAGGCCGTCTCCAGGGACTTGGTCATGGAAGTTCGCGCCGACAACATCGCGTCGGTCGAAGTCGCCAGGGGGCAAGGCAGGGGCATGGACGAAGTGCGCATCGTTCGGCGCAGGATGATGGCGGACACCCTGGTTGCGGCGTCCGGCATGAAGTTCCGCGTCATCGCCGACTCCGGTCAGCGCACCATCCCTGACTCGCCGTCGGCCGATGTCAACCGCAGCGAATTCAAGCGCACGTTTGACGGCCTCTTGGTCATCGACAACAAAATCACCAACCCGACTTTGCTGAACGGACTCGATCCGGCGACGATTGAGAAGGTCGAGGTCATCAAGGGCGCGGCGGCGCGCGAGCAGTACAGTGATCCGCGCGCGGCGAACGGCGTGATCAAGGTGACGAGGAAGGTCGCCAAGCCCTAGCCTGCGACCTCGATACCGGCGTATTCTGGGGACATGGACAAGTCCCATCTCCCCAGTCGCCACACCACCGTCGGCCCCGAACGCGCCCCGCATCGCTCCTACCTCTATGCGATGGGGCTCACCGAATCGGACATTGCACAACCGCTCATCGGCGTCGTCTCCACCTGGAACGAGGCGGCGCCGTGCAACATCGCCCTCAAGCGTCAGGCCGAAGTGGCCAAGCGTGGGGTGATTGCCGCCGGTGGCACGCCGCGCGAGTTCACCACCATTACGGTGACCGACGGCATTGCCATGGGGCACGCGGGCATGAAGTCGTCGCTGGTCAGTCGCGAAACCATTGCTGACTCGGTGGAGCTCACCGTGCGCGGCCACTGTTACGACGGACTGGTGGGACTGGCCGGCTGCGACAAGTCGCTGCCCGGTCTCATGATGGCCATGCTGCGGCTGGATGTGCCGTCGGTGTTTCTCTACGGCGGCAGCATCCTGCCCGGTCGCTTCCACGATCGCGATGTCACCGTGCTCGATGTGTTCGAGGCGGTTGGCTCGCATGCCGCGGGACGCACATCGCTGGATGAATTGCACGCACTGGAACGTGTCGCCTGTCCCAGTGCCGGTTCGTGCGGCGGACAATACACCGCCAACAGTATGGCCTATGTGTCGGAGGCCATGGGGCTCGCGCTCCCCGGTTCGGCCAGTGCACCAGCGCCGTATCTCGATCGCGATGCGTACGCCGAAGCGTCGGGTCGCGCCGTGATGCGCTTGCTGCGCGAAGGACCGCGTCCACGACAGATCGTGACGCGCAAGGCACTCGAGAACGCAGCCGCCGTCGTTGCAGCTACCGGTGGCTCCACCAATGCCGCACTGCACCTCCCGGCTCTCGCCAACGAGATCGGCATTGCATTCGACCTGTTCGACGTCGCCGATGTGTTCAAGCGCACACCGCTCATTGCCGACCTCAAGCCCGGCGGTCGCTATCTCGCCAAGGATGTGCACGACATCGGTGGCGTGTCGATCATCCTCAAGGCGTTGCTCGACGGCGGTTACCTGCACGGCGACTGTCTCACCGTCACCGGCAAGACGATCGCCGAGGATCTCGCCGACATCGTGCTGCCGGACACGCAGGATATCGTGCGACCAACCACGCGGCCCATTTCGCCCACCGGCGGATTGGTGGGACTGCGCGGCAACCTTGCGCCCGATGGTGCCGTGGTGAAAGTCGCCGGCCTCGCGCATCGCCAGCACAGCGGCCCGGCGCGCGTGTTCGATTCCGAGGAAGCCGCGTTCGACGCCGTGATGCAACGCGCGTATGCGGCCGGCGATGTGATCGTGATTCGCTACGAAGGTCCGGCCGGCGGACCCGGCATGCGCGAAATGTTGTCGACCACGTCGGCCATCTACGGCCAGGGCATGGGCGAACAGGTCGCACTCATCACCGACGGCCGCTTCTCGGGCGCCACGCGCGGACTGTGCGTCGGACATCTCGGTCCCGAAGCCGCACTCGGCGGACCGATCGCCCTGCTGCGCGACGGGGACATCATCGACATCGACGCCGACGCCGCCGCCATGAGCGTGCGGCTTTCCGACGACGAGCTGTCAGCACGCCGCGCCGAGTGGACGCCGCGCAAGCACGACTTCCAGTCGGGCGCCATCTGGCGCTACGCGCAAACCGTGGGTCCCGCACGCTACGGGGCCGTCGTGCACCCCGGGCAGCGGGCCGAGACCCACGTGTACGCAGAGGCGTGAGGGTTGAGACAACTGCAGGGTTGAGGGGTGAGGGGTGAGCCAACGAGGGTAGAGTCATGTACGTCATTGACCCCTACCCTCGTTGGCTCGCCCCTCACCCCTCAACCCTTCAGTTACCTCAACCCTTCCGTTGTCTCACCCCTCACATGACGCCGTACGCCAGCATCGCCTCCGCAACCTTCACGAAGCCGCCCACGTTCGCGCCGTCGACGTAGTTCACGAAACCCTTGCCGTCGTCGCCGTGCTTGACGCACGTGCTGTGGATCTCGAGCATGATCTGCTTGAGGCGCTCCTGCACTTCCTCGCGGCTCCATGACAAGCGCATGGAGTTCTGCGACTGCTCGAGACCTGATACGGCCACACCACCGGCGTTGGCCGCCTTCGCCGGCCCGAACAGCACCTTGTTGGACAGCAGCACGTGCACCGCGTCCGGCGTGCTCGGCATGTTGGCCCCTTCGGCCACCGCCATCACCTTGTTGGCCACCAGCACCTTCGCGTCCTCCAGTTGCAGCTCGTTCTGCGTCGCATTCGGGAAGGCCAGGTCGCAGGGCACATTCCACGGCGTCTTGCCCGCATGAAACGTCGCGCGCGGGAATTTCTCGACGTATTCGGCAATGCGACCGCGTCGCACTTCCTTCAGGTTCTTGAGCCACGCGACCTTGTCGGCATCGATGCCATCGGGATCGTGGATGAATCCCGTCGAGTCGGATGCCGTGAGCACCGTGGCGCCAAGCTGGATGAGTTTCTCCATGCAATAGAGTGCCACGTTGCCTGATCCCGACACCACGGCGTTCTTGCCGCGCACTTCTTCACCGCGCGTGGCCAGCATCGCTTCCGTAAAAAACACGAGGCCATATCCAGTGGCCTCGGGTCGAATCGCACTGCCGCCGAACGCTTTCGCCTTGCCGGTGAACACACCGGTAAACCGGTTTTCCAGCCGGCGGTACTGGCCGAACATGTAGCCGATCTCGCGCGCGCCCACGCCAATGTCGCCGGCCGGCACGTCGGTGCGCTCCCCGATGTGGCGCGACAGCTCGTTCATGAGCGATTGGCAGAATCGCATCACCTCGCGATCCGACTTGCCCTTCGGATCGAAGTTCGAGCCGCCCTTGCCGCCGCCCATCGGCAGGCCGGTAAGCGAGTTCTTGAACGTCTGCTCGAAGCCGAGGAACTTGAGCACACTCGGCGTGACACTGGGATGAAAGCGCATGCCGCCCTTGTACGGACCGATGGCACCGTTGAACTGCACGCGCCATCCGCGATTCACCTGCACCACGCCCTTGTCGTCCTCCCAGGTGACACGGAACGAGATCATCCGGTCGGGCTCCGCCATGCGCTCGAGGATCCTCGCGTCGCGATAGCGCTGATCACTCAGCACCAGGGGCATCACTGACTCGGCCACCTCGCGGACCGCCTGGTGAAATTCGGATTCGTAGGGATTGCGAGCGACGATGTCCTGCATGAAGCGCTCGACGGCTGTGCGCGCTGCGTCAGACATGAGTGCTGGGGCTCAGGGTGGGAACTTCGATGCCATAGTCTGGCACCCGTCTCGTCACCCAGAAAGGGGTAATTCGCCTTCGAATCCTGGAATGCGCGTGCAGGGGCTCCGTCTTATGTTCGATCAGGCGCCGTCCTGGCCCTGGACCAGCATCGCCGCTCTACAGGAGCGGACAGACATCAACCAATCCCCACGTGACTCGCATCCCGCTTGCGACGCCGCTGTTGCTGTTGTTCGCCGCGCTCCCCCTCTCCGCACAACGGCCTGATTCCGGCGTCGTCGCCATCACCGTGCAGGAATCGATGGGGATGGTGGAAGGCTTCCTCATACGCTCCGAAGGACGCAGTGCGTCGACCGACGCCAACGGGCGGGCACGGCTGGTCTTGCCTGCGGGACGGCGGACGCTCGATGTGAGGCGGATCGGGTTCACGCCCACCAGCATCAGTGTGACGGTGATCGCGGACAGCACCGTCTCCGTCGTGATCGACGTTGCAATGCAACGGATGGAGATGGCCGAAGTGGCGGTCACCGCGACGCGCATCGAGCGCCTGGCAGGCAAGTCACCGGTGCGCGTCGAAGTGGTCGATGAAATGGAAGTGGACGAGAACACGCTCATGGCGCCGAGCGGCATCACCATGCTGCTCAACGAGACACCGGGATTGCGCGTGCAGAACGCGTCCCCCACGCTCGGCACCGGGAGCGTGCGCATTCTCGGCCTGCCCGGGCAGTACACCGCGATGCTCGCGGATGGCCTGCCTCTGTATGGCGGGGCCGCGAGCGCGCTCGGACCACTCGACATCTCTCCGGTCGATCTCAGTCGCGTGGAAATCATCAAGGGCGCTGCGTCCTCGCTCTACGGCGGACAGGCGCTGGGCGGCGTCATCAACATGGTGTCCAAGCAGCCATCGGGGAGAAGCGAGGTCCTGCTCAACCGGCGCACGATGGGTGTCACCGACGCTGCAACCTGGCTAAGTCATCGCTTCTCGGAACGTTCAGGTGTTTCGCTGCTTGCGTCGGGTACAACGCAAGACGCGGCCGATCCCGACAACGACGGCTGGGGTGATCAGGCCCGCGCGCGACGCTGGAGCGTCCGGCCGCGCTATTCGTTCAACGATTCGGCGGGTCGCTCTCTCTTCGCGACGGCGGGGTACGGGTACGATAGTCGCGAGGGCGGGACGCTCGGCACCGCCGTCGCGCCTGACGGATCACCGTTTCACGAGGGATTGACCGGGCAACGAGCGGACGCAGGAATGACACTGCGACTCGCCCGATCCGATTCCGGCAATGTTGCCGTCCGATTTGCACTGTCGAGCAATGGTCGCGAACGCACGATGGGTTCCGAACCCGTCGAACGGGATCGCATCTCCACCGGATTCGCCGAACTCACCCGAACACTGAAAGGAGCGCGCGGGTCCGTGCTGTTCGGCGCCGCCGTTCAGGCGGACATGTACCACAACAAGCTCAATACGGCGTTCGATCATGATTGGATAACGCCCGGGCTGTTCGTGACCGGAGATCGCGACATCGGCGCCTTCACGGTTTCGGCGAGCGTTCGTGGAGACTACCATCCCGAAACGGGTTTCGAACCGACGGGGCGACTCGCGTTCCTGGCAAGTCCCACCGAGGAGTGGTCCGTGCGCGTCAGCGGCGGCACGGGGTACGCCCCACCCACATCGATGACCGAAGAGGTCGCGGCCATCGGGCTGCGCAGCATCCAGGCCAGCACGCTTCGTGAGGAAGGCAGCCGCGGGGTGATGCTCGACATCAACGGCCGCCTGCTCGGTGCCGAAGTGCTGATGACGGGCTATGGTTCCGTCGTCAATCGCTCCATCCAACTTGTCGACCTCGGTGATCCTTCCCTGACGGGAACACTGCGCAACGCTGGTGGCGCAACCCGAGTGGGCGGCGCCGAAGGCGCGGCGATCTGGCGTTTCGCCGGCGACAGCAAGTTCCTGCTGACGTATGGCTACGCGATGGGCAGCCAGACCGACGCCGAGACAGGTGAGCGCGTGCCGATGCCGCTGCTCACGCGTCACCGCGTCGGCGGCGACCTGATGCTGGAGAAACCCGGTGTCTATCGGGTGGGCATCGAAGGGATTTATTACGGACGGCAACAGCTCGACGACAACCCGTATCTCCAGGCATCGAAGCCCTACCTGTACACGATGGCCATCGCCATGCGGCAGTTCGGGTCAGTGGAACTCGTCGCCAACTTCGAGAATCTGCTCAACGTCCGGCAGACGGACTATCAGTCGCTGCTGCGTCCAACGCAAACGGTGGGTGGACGCTGGACAACCGACGTGTGGGCTCCGCTCGAGGGGTTCATGATGAACGTCGCAGTGCGGGTCCGCTGGCCGCGCGCCGAGTGAGGAATCTGTGCGGAATGATCCCCATTCCCCAATGCATCTCCACATCAGCTCGGAGGGAACTCAGCAAGGTAGCGAAATCCGTTGGCCGCACGGATGATTTCACTGTGCTTGCGATTGCCCGTGATCAAGGTCGCATCGGTCCGGCGGCAACTCGCTGCAATCAGCATGTCGTACCGAAAGTTCGGCGTATCGAGGATGGCGTCATAGCCCTCCTGCGCGCTGATCCGGTGATGGATCACGGCGGCATCGCGCCAATCCACCGCAGTGGTCTCGAGCACACGGTGGAACGTGTGGAACGGCACGAGCAGGCTGCTGGCGATCTGGTTCATCTGGCGCGTTGACTTGACACCGAGCATGAGCTCGTGCAGCACGACACTGCTCACGGCGATCTGGCTGGATGCGCGTTGCAGGAAGGCGCGCAGTTCCCGGGCGAACGCCTTGTTTCGGTTCGCCTCGATATACAAGGTCGTGTCAACGACGTAGATCACGCCTTGGCAGTTGGTACCCGCTTCGCAAAGCCGGAGAAGTCCAGGTCTTTGTCGGTGTGTTGCAGCCTGAGGCCACCAGCCATCAGTGCGTCGAAGCCGGCGAGCATCGCCGTGCGGAATGCGGCCATCTCCGTTGCCATGGCAAGGGCGAGATCGACGGTCTCGGTCTCGGTCTTCGCCCCAAGAGCAGTGCGCGCCTCATCGAGCGCGGCCTGCCGGATGTACATGTTCTTGCGAACGGTCTTCATGTCGCCCTCCCAAGCTGTATAAATTGAACATACTGCTGTATAGAGACGAGCACAAGGCGGCTGACAGAGGCCGTGCTGGATCCGGCGTTCACCACGGCGACGACGGAGGGCGCAACGAACGTGACTGCGCCGCGCGTGGCGTGTCCGTGTTGAACCCCTGGAGCTAGGTCACGGCCGCGCCATCGATGATACGGCCATCCTCGAGCGTCACGATCGTGTCCGCCAGACGGGCCGCTTCGTCGGGATCGTGTGTCACCAGCACCATCGGGATCGCCGTGCGCACATGCAGCGCGCGCAACTCGGCGCCGAGTCGTTGGCGCAGTGGGGCATCGAGCGCCGACAGCGGTTCGTCCAGCAACAGCACCGACGGATGAGGCGCCAGTGCACGCGCCAACGCAATGCGCTGCTGCTGGCCGCCACTCAACGTGCGAGGCTTGCGTTCGGCGAAGGCGGAAAGGCCGACGACGGCGATGATCTCGGCCACCCGCGCGTCACGATCGGCGCGTGGCAAGCCGTGCAGGCCGTATCCGACGTTCCGGGCAACACTCATGTGCGGAAACAGGGCGTAGTGCTGGAACACATACCCGACCTGCCGGGCACGCGCCTTCACGTCGATTCCTGCCGAGGCATCGAAGAGCACATGATCACCGAGCGTGATGCGACCGGAGTCGGGTCGCAGCAAGCCGGCGATCGCGCGCAATGTCAGGGTCTTTCCGGCGCCCGAGGGACCGAGCAATGCCGTGATCCCACCGCCCGTGTCGAACGCAACATCGAGCGAGAAGCGACCGATGTTGCAACGAATCGCCACGGAAAGCGCGCGTCCCGATGCGGGAGTCGATGCGGGAGTCGATGCGGGAGTCGATGCGGCGCGTTCGGGCGCACGGCCTGCGGGCGTCGTCATCGCCCCCGCTCCCCCCATGCGGCACTTCTGGTTCCACCCACGGACGTGAGCAACCAAAGCGCACTCCCCGTGGCAACCGACAGGACCAGCGAGAGCACAAGGGCGCGGCGCAAGTCTCCCGCCTGCACCGCATCATACACCGCAATGCTCGCCGTTTGTGTACGACCGGGAATATTGCCCGCCAGCATCAATGTGGCGCCGAACTCGCCCATGGCGCGCGCAAAGCAGAGTGTCGTACCCGCCAGAATGCCGCGCCATGCAAGCGGCACCGTGATGGTCAGGAAGATCGACGTCTCGGAGCGCCCGAGTGTACGGGCCGCATCTTCGTACGCCGGATCCACCTGCTCGAATCCACCCTGCGCCGCACGGATGAGGAACGGCGACGCCGCCACGAGCGTCGCGAGCACCGCCGCCGCCGGAGTGAAGACCAGCGGATGACCAGTCACCGCCTCGATGGCGCGTCCAATGGCGCCTTGTCGCCCCACCACCAACAGCAAGTAGTACCCGATGACGGTTGGCGGAATCACCATGGGCAGCAACACCAACACCTCGAACAGGCGGCGTCCAGGGAAGTCACGGCGCGCCAGCAGCCAGGCCAGTGGGACACCGACCAGCAGCGCGACGGCGGTGGCAAGGCTTGCAACCACGAGAGACAGCCGCAGGGGCTGCAGGTCCAGACCCGCCACCATCAGCGTGGCGTCACTGCAGTGGGCACGGTGAATCCGTACTGCTGCATGATCGCCGTGGCCTCGCCGGTGTCGAGGAAGTTCAGGAAGCGCACCGCCGCGTCGCGTCGTGCGCTGTTGGCGATCACGGCGACCGTCTGCCGCAGCGGATCGTGCAGCGCGGAGTCGACGAGCGTGTACGCACGTCCCGGTGTGCGAAGCACCAGGGAGAGCGCGATGACTCCGGCATCGGCGTTGCCCGTCGCAACGAACTGCTCGGCCTGCGAGATATTGGCGCCCATGACGATCTTGGGGTGAACCCGCGACCAGAGATCCGCACGCTCGAGCGCCTGCTTCGCGGCCAATCCGTAGGGCGCGTGAGACGGGTCGGCAATCGCCACGGTCTGGACGCGCGCGGCCGCAAGGTCCTGCAGGGTCAGCTTCGGACAGGCCGACGCGAGCGAATCGTAGAGCGCCGCGGCACAGCGTGCAATCACCACCAGCCGGCCAATGGCATAGACGCTCCGTGTACTGTCGATGACCAACCCTTTTCCGGCCAGGTCGTCGATCGCCTTGGCGTTCGCGGCGAAGAATACGTCAGCCGGTGCGCCGTTCATGATTTGCGTTGTCAGCTCGCCGGTGGAACCGAAGACCAGGACGAGGCTGTCGCCACCACCGGCCCGGTAGCGCTGCGCGAGGTCCGCGAGCGCATCGCGAAGATCCGACGCCGCGAAGACCAACACGGGTTCCCCGGTGTGCGTCGCGGCACCCTGATCTCGCGCATCGCGCGTACACGCGCTCGCGCTCACGAGCATGATCAGCGCGCACGCCATCGGATACAGCGGCATGTACCGAAATGAGCGCATCGAACTCCTCGGCCTGCGGTCAGGGGTTGGGGGCGCAGCGAACTGTATAATCTCCGAAAAGGGCCAGGAATGGCAGCGCTACCCCAAGTCATGGCATGTACGCACGAAGGGCGCCCGTTCAGAGCGCCCTCGTGCTCTAACTCGTTGCGTTGTAACAAGAGCGGGCGACCGGACTCGAACCGGCGACGTCCAGCTTGGGAAGCTGGCATTCTACCAACTGAATTACGCCCGCGTGAGGCAGAAGCTAAGCGGACGCGCCGCCGGATGGCAAGCGAACCACCGCGCGCTTCGCTGATGACCGCGCCAACATCGGGCGACGGGAGAAGGAAAACTGAAGACGGGAGACATCCAGTCGGCTGGACGTCTCCCGTCTTCCCTTCTCCCGTCTCCCTTCTTCAAAACCCGCAAGCAGCCACTCACGAAAATGGCCGCGACCCAGAGCCACAGATCGGGATTGAACCGATGACCGCCCGATTACGAATCGG
>CAZPON010000023.1:11245-20699 GCA_964588045.1 uncultured Gemmatimonas sp. | reverse complement strand
CCGACACCAACGGCAACATCGATGTCGACGACCTGCGCGCGAAGGCAGGGGAACACGCCGCGAACCTCGGCGCCCTGATGGTGACGTATCCGTCGACGCATGGCGTGTTCGAGGAGCGCATCAAGGAGATCACGGCCATTGTGCACGAGCATGGCGGCCAGGTGTACATGGACGGCGCGAATATGAACGCGATGGTGGGCATCGCGCGCCCGGGCGACCTGGGTGCCGACGTGTGTCACCTCAACCTGCACAAGACGTTCTGCATTCCCCACGGCGGCGGCGGGCCCGGCATGGGCCCCATCGGTGTGGCGTCGCAGCTGGTGCCATTTCTGCCGTCGCATCCGGTGGTGGCGACGGGTGGCGCAACGCCCATCGGGCCGGTGTCGGCGGCACCGTGGGGCAGCGCCAGCATCCTGACGATTTCGTACGTGTACATCCGCCTGATGGGCGGTACCGGGCTGGCCACCGCCACGAAGCTGGCCATCCTCAACGCGAACTACATCGCGAAGAAGCTCGAGGCCCACTACCCGGTGTTGTACCGCGGACAGAACGGCCTTGTTGCGCACGAGTGCATTCTCGACACGCGCTTGCTCAAGGGTCTGGCCGGCGTGGAAGTCGAGGACATCGCCAAGCGTCTCATGGACTACGGATTCCACGCGCCGACGATGTCGTTCCCGGTGGCCGGCACGATGATGGTGGAGCCCACCGAGAGCGAGGCCAAGGTGGAACTCGACCGCTTCATCGAGGCCATGATCGGCATTCGCGAGGAAGCGGCGGCGATCGAGCGCGGTGAAGTGGATCGCCACGACAACATGCTCAAGCACGCGCCGCACACGGCGGCCCGGGTGACGAGCAGCGAGTGGACGCACGCGTACTCGCGCGAACAGGCGGCGTATCCAACGGCGTGGACGCGGGACCGGAAGTTCTGGCCGACGGTGGCGCGGATCGAGAGCGCGTTCGGGGACCGGAACCTGGTGTGCGCGTGCCCGCCGATTGAAGCGTACAGCCCGAGCTGACTTCGGGCTGGCGGACGAACAACAGCGCGCGCAGAGAGCCCAGCACCTGCACAGCAACGAGCTGACAGCTCGTTGCTGTGCAGGTGCCGGGCTCTCCGCGCGCGCTGTTCGTCTCCTTACTCGCCCAGCTGCGCCGAATAGTCGGCAGCGCTCATCAGCCCCGCGTCGCCGCCCGTGGCGAGCCGCACCTTGATCATCCAGCCGTCGCCGTACGGATCGGTGTTGATGAGCGCGGGCTCGTGGTCGATACGCCCGTTCACCTCCACCACCTCGCCGGCCACCGGCATGTAGAGCTCGGAGACAGCCTTCACCGCTTCGACCGTCCCGAACACGTCGTGCGACTTGTAGGTCGTCCCGACCTTGGGAAGCTCCACGTAGACGATGTCGCCCAGTTCGCCCTGCGCGAAGTCCGTGATCCCGATCGCGACGATACCGTCGTCGGCCGTGGCACGGACGTATTCGTGGTCCTTCGTATAGCGCAGATCGGCGGGGATGTTCGACACGTTGTACTCCGAGAAAAATGCGTAGCGTCAGGAGGCCGGCGTGCTGTCGCCACGCTGGCCGGCCAGGTCGAGAATGGCGTGCCACACCGCGGTGACACGTGACGGAAGCTGCTCTCGTGCACCGTCGTTGTCGATGACCCAGGTAGCACCGGCCCGCTTGCGCGCGCTGGGCCACTGCGCGGCGATCATGGCGTCGGCATCATCGGCCGAGAGGCCCCGGTCGCGCATGAGCCGCTCCCGGCGCATGGCGGGCGGGGCGTCGACGAACAGGACGCCGTCGAAAGCGTGCTCGAGCCCGACCTCGAACAGGAGCGGGATATCCGACACCACCACCCGGTCGCCGCGCGTCGCGGCCTCGGCGTAGCGGACGTCGCGCAGACGTTGCACGATGGGGTGAACGATGCCGTTCAGGACATCGCGCGCCTGCGGGTCGGAGAACACGCGGCGCCGAAGCGCGGCGCGATCGAGCTCGCCGGAGGGGAGCAGGACGCCGGGGCCAAAATGATCGACGACGGCAGTGAGCCCCGCCGATCCCGGTTCCACCGCCTCACGCGCCAGCACGTCGGCATCGATGACCGTGGCGCCCAGCTCGGCCAGTTGTCGCGCGACGGTGCTCTTGCCGCTGGCAATGTTGCCGGTCAGGCCGATATGAACGGGGCGCATCGGGGAATACTACGTCGAACTCGCTCCCGTCACCGCCTGTCTACGCTGCGGCGCTGTCCTGCCGTTCGTCCTCGTGCGAGTCGATCACGCGGCGCTTCTCGCGATTCACGAGCAGTTCCTGGATCACCCAGCCGGCACCGCCGCGCAGGCGGATCTGGTGCGGCGTGCATCCCAGGTAGCGCTGGCAGGTGTTGCGGAACGCGCTGCCCGACGGGAAGTCGAGCGCGCTGGCCACGCCGTCGGCACTGCGCGAACCGTCTTCGAGCATGCTGGCGGCCACGATCAGGCGCCCCCAGGTCAGCATCTGGTGCGGCGGCGGAAGCTGGGCGCCCTCGAGGCGCTTGGACAGCAGGCGGCGCGACACGGCGATCAGCCGCGCCAGGCTGTCCGGCGTGAGGCGTTCGTGCGCACGCGTCACCGAGAGCATCACGGCATCACGCACCACGCTGCGCAGGCCCGCCAGGTGCGGCCGGAGCAGGCTGGAGACGCTGCGCGCCTCGGCCTGGTCGAGCAGCGCGCCCAGCGCGGCCTGGGTGTCGGTCTCGTCCGCCACGATCAGCACGTCGATGCCGCAGCGGCCGGCGTCGAACATGTCCTTGGCCCGCTCCCGCGTGACCTCGACATAGGCGACGAGGGCGGCCCGTGGCACCCGCACGCGGAGTTGACGCACACGCTCGAAGTCGGCGCGCCCATCGACGTAGAGGTCGAAGACCACGACGTTGATTGGCCCGCGTTCGCACGCGCGGGTCAGCGAAGTCCAGTCCTCGCAGGGCACGAAGCGATACCGGTCACGCGCCGCACTGCGGAGGCGCGCGAGCCGGGGCTCATGGGCGAGGAGCGTCGCGATCACTCCCATGCGACGGTCAGCTCAGGTGAAGGGAAGCAATGGTCAAGCATCAGCCAGTAGACGCCGGTCACTCCGGATGCGTCACAGTCCCGGCCGCGGGGGTTCCCGGCGACGTGCCGGACCAGCGCTCCCCGCAGCGCCCTGCGTACTATTCATCTGACGACGCCGTCTCCGTTGTGTCACTTTGTTCCCGTCCTGTGACAGCCCCTTCTGCCTTCCAACTGTTCGAGGCCAGTGCGGCGATCCAGTTGATTGTCGATGACGCCACCGGCGCGTTGCTCGACGTCAATCCGGCCGCCGCAGCGTTTTATGGATGGGCGCGTCCGACGATGCGCTCGATGCGCATCACCGATCTCGATGGACGCACGCTCGAGGCGTGGAAGGCATCGTCCGGCTCGACGCGCGTTGTGGTGAGCGCCCACCGGACGGCAAGCGGTGAGCAGCGCGATGTCGAAATCGCCGCCAGCCCGCTCGACCTGGCTGGACGCGCTGCGCGCCACCTGATCGTGCACGATATCTCCGACCGGCTTCACGTCGAGAACCAGTTGCGTGAGTCGGAGGCCCGCTTTCGGGCCGTCATCAATCGCATGAGCGAAGGCGTGGTGGTGCTGGATGCCACCGGCGCCATCCGGGCCTTCAACGCGGAGGCTGAGCGCACGCTTGGACTGCGGGCGGACGAGCTCGAGGGCCTGAAGATTGTCGCGCGCGACTGGAAGTCGGTGCACGAGAACGGGACCGCATGGCCACCATCCGAACACCCGATCATGGTGGCGTTGCGCACCGGTCGTCGGCAACCGCGAACGCTGATGGGCATTCGTCGTGGCGAATCCGAGCATGTGTGGCTGCAGGTCGTCGCCGATCCGCTCATTCGCGACGGCGAACACACGCCCTACGGCGCCGTAGCCGTGTTCTTCGACGTGACACTGCAGCGCAACGCCGAGGAACGCCTGCGGCAGGCGCAGAAACTCGAGGCGGTGGGACAGTTGGCCGGTGGCATTGCGCACGACTTCAACAACCTGCTGACCGTGATGCGCGGCGCGGCAAGCTTCCTGCGCGACTCGTTGGCCAGTGATGCGCCACAACAGGACGATGTGCGCGCGATCGTGCGGGCCACCGAGCGGGGCGAGGAGTTGACGCGCCGGTTGCTCGCTGTCGGCCGGCGCCAGTTGCTGCGCCCCGAACCGGTCGATCTCGGCGCGTTGCTGACCGACCAATTCGCCACCATCCGCGACGAGTCACCGCGATCGATTCACGTGGAGCTGGCCCTGTGCAGCCGGCGCGTGGTGGCACAACTGGACCGGCGCAAGCTGCTGGATGCGTTGCGCGCGCTGGTGGACAACGCACGTTCCGCCATGCCGGAGGGCGGCACACTGACGCTCGGCACCGATGTCCGCGACATCGATCGCACCAGCATGACGACCGAACGCGACGGCGTGCGACGGTTCGCGATGCTGGAGGTGCGCGACGACGGGGTGGGCATGAGCGACGAGGTACGCCAGCGCCTGTTCGAGCCGTTCTTTTCGACGCAGCCGTTCGGCGCGAACCACGGCATGGGCCTGGCGTCCGTCCATGGCATGGTGGCGCAAAGTCATGGCTTCATCGAGTGCGACACGGCCCTGGGCAAGGGCACGTCGCTCCGCCTGTTCTTTCCGCTCGCTGCTCGAGGCGAGGCTCCGCTATAGCAGGCTCCCCTGGGCCGCGTCGCGCCGCGGCACCACGTGGCACGCGCGGCAGCGCGCTTCATAGCTGTCGGCGGCACCCACCATGATCGTGGGTGAGTCGTATGGGGCCGGCTTGCCGCCAATGAGACGCTGGTTGCGACTGGCCGGTGATCCGCACATCACGCAGATGGCATGCAGTTTGTCCACGACTTCGGCGATCGCCATGAGCTGCGGCATGGCGCCGAACGGCTCGCCGCGAAAGTCGGTGTCGGTGCCGGCGAGAATCACGCGGCGTCCGCGATCGGCGAGCGCGCTGGCCACCTGCACGATGCCGGCGTCGAGGAACTGCGCCTCGTCGATTGCGATGACATGCGCCGTCGGATCGAGTCGCGACATGATCTGCGACGACGAATCCACCGGCACGGCCTCGATGGTGCGATGGTCGTGACTGGACACGGCCAGGAGGCCGGCGTAGCGGTCATCGAGGTGGGACTTGAACACCTGCACGCGCTTGCGGGCGATGGTGGCGCGACGCACGCGACGCATCAGTTCCTCCGACTTGCCGCTGAACATCACACCTGCCACCACCTCGACCCATCCGCCGGACACCTGAAATCCGCCGGTCATCGGATCAGCCCTCGCTGGAGGGCTCGGGGCGCTCGCGTGCCGGACGCTTGGCGTGCTTCATGCGCTCGCCGCGCTGTGCCCACTCGCTGGTGCCTTCCGTGCGTTCGTTGGCCGGCCGGTCACCGAACGCGCGTCGTGCTTCCGAGGCCCCGCCAGCTCCGCGTGGTCCCCGCGCGTCGCTTCGCGGGCCGCCGGCCGGGCCCCCGCGCGCTGGCGCCGGCTTTCCGCGCATCGGCGGACGTTCCGGGCGGTCGCTGCGGTCGCCGCGCGGTGCGTTGCGTGGCGGGCCGAAGGTGCGGGGCCGCTTTTCACCGCGCTCGCCGCCGCGTTCGCCGCCACGGTCACTTCCGCGATCGGAGCCCGAACGCTCGTCGATGCGCGCGTTGAGGCGACGACCGCGCAAGGTGGCGGACGCGAGGGCCGATACGGCGCGCGCCGCATCGTCCGCGGACAGCTCGACCGTCGTGTGCGATTCGAACAGCTCGACGGCGCCGATACGATTGCCATCGATGCCGGCTTCGTTGGCGACGGCACCGACAATGTCGCCGACGCGCACCTGGTCACGCTTGCCCACGGCGAGGAACACGCGCTGCGTGCCGCCGCCAGCGCCGCCCTGTACCACCGACAGCCCGCGCGCGCCGCGTGCGTCGCCGATGACGGCAGGACGCGCCGCCAGTTGCACGGCTGCGGCGCGGAGTGCGGCAATCTCCCGCAGCGCCGTTTCATACAGACGCAGTGCGGCGGCGGCGATTTCCACCGCGTCGTGGCTGTCCAGCAACGGGGTGAGGAGCGAGAGTTCACTGGCCGACGCACCGCCATGATCAAGCGCCCCGCGCACGGCCGCGCGCAGCCGGTGCACGCGGGATGCAACCGCCGCCTTGCGAGCCGGTGGCGTGAACGCCACGGCGGCACCATGCGTGAGCCGACGGAATGCGGGAAGCTCCTCGGGCGTCAGCAACGCCACCGCGTTGACCGGCTTCGTGGCCAGCGCTTCGGTCAATGCTTCGGCCGATGCCGGTGCATCCCACAGCACGACCAGGCTGACGTGCTGCGACGTGGGCTGTCGCACGACCTGTACCAGCAAGTCGTCGGGTGCCAGTCCCAGGCGCGCCAGTGCACGACGGGCCTCGTCGGCCGAGGGGTCGTTGGCGGCGACGATGACGAGCGATGGCGGATCGAGGGCATCGAGCACGCCACGCAGCGCATCGGCGCGACCGGCGGACGACGCGAGCACGAAGCTTGGCGTGACGGCAAGTGCGTTGTCGGCGGCCGGCGGCGGCGCGATGCGCCGCGCGCGACGAAGCTGCGCCTCGAGGAACGCCTCGACGGCCGGCGTTTCGGTGTCGATGGTCGCGACGCGCATGGCATCGGCCGGCACGTCGGCCAGCAGCGCCTGCAACGCGTCGGCGTCGCCTTCGGCGAGGACGTCGTCGAGGCCGATGATGATGGCCGCGCGCAACGACTCGATGTTCAGCGCCGAGTCGCGGCGCAGGGCCAGCAGGTCGGTGGCGGTGCCGCACACGACGGAGACGGGCCCCGCCGCCAGCACGCGACGCGCGCGCGCGACATGACTGACGGGCACCACGCGAGACGTGTCATCGGCCAGCAGCACGCGTGCCTGATCGGCGGCGGTCAGCGCCTGTTCGACGGTTGGGGTGATCACGAGGCACGCCGGCGTCGCCAGACCTGCGACCTCCCGACTGCGTTCCACCCCAGGACGCATGGCGGCTGCCATCGTCCGCGCATCGGCCGGTCCCTGCAGCACCACGTGCTGGCTGCGTGCCGCGCCTTCCCGTTCTTCGTCGCCCACGTCCCGCTCCCGTCAGTTGTCGGTCAGCCTGGCCGCCCAACGGCCAGTGAAATCACGCACCCACCTGCACGGCGCGTGGCGCGCCGCTCTCAGGCACGCTTAGTTTGCGGACGCCCTGCGTCCATTCCTGAAATTTAGTCGAACCCGGGCCGGATCTCCACCTTCTGTCGCCATCGCCATGTCCCTTGTGTTCCAGCCCTCGCCGAACATCGCCCGCATGAAGGAGTCCGCCACGCTCGCCGTGGCCGCCAAGGCGCGGGCACTCAAGGCAGCCGGCAAGTCCATCATCGACCTGGGCGCGGGCGAACCGGATTTCGATACGCCGCGCTTCGTGCGTGAGGCGGCGGTGAAGGCGCTGGCGGAAGGGGCGACCCGGTACACGGCCACCGAAGGGATCATTCCGCTGCGCGAGGCCATTGCCGCCGACGCCAACCGCTCCCTGCAGGGTCTCCCTGCGGTGCAGGCCAGCGAGGTCGTGGTGTCCAACGGGTCCAAGCAGTCGCTGTACAATGCGTGCGTCTGTTGCTTCGGCCCCGGCGACGAGGTGCTCGTGCCGACACCGTCGTGGACCAGCTACTACGAGATGGTCGAGCTGGCGCGTGCCACCGCGGTGCCGGTGTTCGGCGACGAGTCGAACTCGCTCAAGGTGACCGCGGCACAACTGGCGGCGGCCGCGACATCGCGCACGAAAGGGTTGATGCTCAACTCGCCGAGCAATCCCACCGGCGCGGTGTACTCGCGTGAAGAGCTGGCGTCGATCCTCGCGCTGGCCGCCGAACGCGGCTGGTGGGTGATTGCCGACGAGATTTACATGCGCATCGCGTACGAGGGGCCGGCGGCGTCGGTGTTGTCAGTGGCGCCGACCCGCGAGAACCTCATCGTCATCAATGGCGTGGCAAAGGCCTATGCCATGACCGGCTGGCGCATCGGGTGGTCGATTGCGCCGGCCGCGGTCACCAAGGCGATGACGGCGTTCCAGTCGCACACAACCTCCAATGCCGCGGCGGTGTCGCAGCATGCGGCGCTGGCGGCGCTGTCGCGCGTCGACGAGGCCGATGCGGCCGTCGCGCACATGGTGAAGGCGTTCCACACGCGGCGCGACGCCGTGGTGCGCGCGCTGGACGACTTTCCGTCGGTGCGTTTCGTGCACCCGGCAGGTGCGTTCTACCTGTACGTGAACGTCGCGGGGTTTGCCGGCGCCGCCGATGCGGGCGCTGCGTTCGCCAGCGCGGTGCTCGAGCGCGAGAACGTCGCGGTGGTTCCCGGCAGCGCGTTCCTCACGCCCGACTGGATTCGCATGAGCTATGCGACGACCGAGGAGATTGCGGTGGAGGGCATCACGCGCATCGCCCGGTGTCTCACACGAACGGAGGCGTCATGATCACGACCATCGTCCTGGTGCAGGCCGACCCGAAGTCCATTCCGGCCTGCGCCACCGCGCTGGCCGGCATCGACGGCGTGAGCGAAGTGTATTCGGTATCCGGGGCGTGGGACCTCGTGGCCATTCTGCGGGTGCCCGATCTCGATCGCATCGCCGCGGTGGTCACCGAGGAGTTCTCGCAGGTGCCGGGGATCGTGCGCACGCAGACGCTCACGGCCTTCCGTGCCTACAGTCGCAACGATCTCGAGCAAGCCTGGGACATCGGCGTCGAGTAGGGCGCTGATGCCGGGGTGATGCCGGCGGACGCAACTCGCGTCAGCGCAACCGGCCCATCCGCGCCTGGCACCGCGCGAGTTCGGTGAACACCTCGCGCCACGCGTCGTTCTCGAATCGCAGCACGATGGTGGCATCGAATTCCCGGAACACCTTCGCGCCGAATAGCACTTCGGCCTTCCCGTCGCTGTCGACATCGACGTAGCCCAGGTACGTCAGGCGCGGTGGCGTGACCGCGTTGCCGAGCGTGGTGAACGTGTACGACGGCCGGTAGCCGTACACACCCTTGTCGAGGATCACGATGAACTGCCGTGGCCGTTGCGTCATCGCCGACAGCGTATCCGACACCTGCTCGGGGTCGTTGTAGCTGACGAGAATGGACGGCCGGGCATTGACGCCCGTGTTCATCACGTGCACTTCACGCTGGTAGCGTGCGAGCATCGATGTGGAAATGCCGCTGGCCGGCGCGATCAGGGTGGGAATGGTTGCGATGGCGGACTGCACTTCACCCGCTGAAAGCGGCGTCACGGCGTTGAGCTTTGGAGGGGGGCCGGCAACGGCCAACGTGACACCGGGCGACACGTCGGCCAGCCCTGCGGGAATCAGTTGGCTTGCCGGACAGCGGGGAATCTGGTCCAGTTGGTCGCCCGCGTTCCACATGCCGCGCTTCATG
>CAZPON010000023.1:0-11235 GCA_964588045.1 uncultured Gemmatimonas sp. | reverse complement strand
CCTCGCCGGACACCCGGCCGTCGCGCACCGCGCCGAGTGAATTGCCCGCCTGCAGGTACGCGAGGTCGAGGGCGCGCCATCCGCGCGACCCCATGGACAGGCGACGAAATCCCAGGCTGCCGATCGTCGCGATAGGCACGACGGACCGTCCCTTCGGATGATCGACGATCCGAAACAGCAGACTTGGCGAGCTGGCCAGCATCGCGCTGTCGCCCTGCCACACCGGATCGCCGGGGGCAGCCGCCGTCTCCTCCTTGAGCGCCGCCTTGATGCGCTCACAGCCGCTCGTGAGGCCCGTGAGCGCCACGAGTGCCAGCAGGCCGGCGCCGCGAGCGAGAGCGCGGCGCGGCGCGCGGCCGGGCGACGAGGGGGTCAACGAGGGACGGGACACGGCTTCATTTTCGGTGAAATGGCAGGGAAAAGTCCAGCCTGTGAGGTTTCGGGTGGCGGCGCTGGCGGTGTCGTTGTCTTGTCGACGATCGGGCGCTAGCGTCCGCTCCGTGCAAGACGAGCGAGTCGCCCCAAAGGGTCACGTTCCGGAGCCTGACGACCTCCAGGCCGGTGCAATATGGCCACAGGGCGGCCTGCGGGCCGCTTTGCGGGCGCTGCGGCCGCTCGTCGGCGCGCGGGCGATCGATGCGGCCGGCTCTGCGCCGCCGCTGGAGCGCTTTGCCATCATGCGCGACCCGCCGTCGGTTGCCAGTTGCGTCGTCCTGGAGGACGGCGGCGTTCGCGCCATGCGGGCCGATGCGGAACCCGGCGTCAATGCCTTTCTCGACGGAATCCAGCGCAGCCGGGTGATCGGGCATGTGAACGGGTCGCCCATCGTCCACGCGCTCATTGCGGCGGTGGTGCGAGAACGTGTCGACCGACGCCTGCTCACCTGGACCACGCCGCGCGTGGCGGACCTCGTGCTGGCCTCCCGCGCCCACCTCGGCGAGGTAGGGTGGGCGTCGCTCGAGGCGACGTCGCTGCGCCTGGTCGACGTGACAGCGGGTGATGCCCCCGACGCGGTGCTGCATCCCCTTGGTGTGCGGGCGCGCGCGCTCGACGTGATTGCCGTGGAGCGCGAATCGCTGGAGCGCCGGCTGGGCGCCGAATGGTGCCGGCACGAAACGCGCTGGCTGTGGATCGATGGCGGTGTGTCGGGCAACCTGGCGATCGACGCCACGGCACCGGCCTTCGGCGTCGTGAAGTCCCACAACACGCTCTACGGCGACGCCGCGGCCCTCGGGATGTCGCTCGCGCTTGCGGCCGGTGAGCGGAGCCCGCTGTTTCTCGTGCAGCATCGCTCGCGCCGCGCGGTGGCCAGTTGGTACCTGCGCGTGCATGCGTCCGACGACGGCGATCCGCTGCACGGGCTCGTGCGCGTGGAGGTTGCCCCGCCGTCGTCGATGTTTGCGGCGCACGATGTGGAGCGCGCGCACCCCGATCCGGACGCGGTTCGTGCGCTCACGCGCCGCGCCAACGACATCAGCGAGTGGATCCTCGCCGAGCGTGCGCCGATCGCGCTCCCCGATCCACGATGGGACACGCTGACCTATGGCGTGTATGCATGCGAGCAGTTCCTCAAGGCTTTCATCGGGACATGATGACGGACATGACGCACATCGCGGGCGCATCGCGCGGACCGGAGCCATTGGGTCGCGTGGTCGCCACCGAACGCAAACCCAACACGCCGCACGAATTCCATTTCTGGACCGCAGTCGATGCGCCGATCGGTATCGGCACGATCGTGCGCGTGGACAGCCCGGTGCCCGTGGGTGCGCACCTGCCGCGCGTGTACGGCGTGGTGATGGAAGGGTTCAGTTACTCCGACCTGCAATCGCCGCTGCACGACGTGCTGGGTCACGACGGACGGCCATCCGGCGGCCCGCGCGCGGCCACCGAACGCACGGAGATCCGGCTCTACACCGCGCATGTGTTGCGCCATGTGCCCGAGGAGCCCCTGCAACCGGTGGCGCTGGGCGACGTGTTCCTGGCCGATGACGCCGATGTGGCGATCGCGCTGCGCATGGACAGCTACCTCAAGGCGGATTCGCGCACGGCGATTCCCATCGGTGTGTATCGCGCCGGGGGCATGCAGTCCCCGATCTATGTCGATGCCGATTTCCTGGTTGGTCCCGAAGCGGCGCACCTCAACATCTCCGGCGTCTCCGGCCTCGCCACGAAAACGAGCGCCATCGAGTGGCTGCTGCAAAGCATCTTCGCGCACTTTCCCGCGCAACGCGGCACGGTGGCCGCGGTGTGTTTCAACGTGAAGGGCCCGGACCTGTGTTTCCTCGACCAGCCCGGGCGCATCGACGATGCGGATCGCGAGTTGTACGACGCGTTGCAGGTGCCGGCCACGCCGTTCAAGGACGTGCGCTACTTTGCGCCGTACACGGCCCGCGGGATCGCCCTCAACACGCTGCGCTCGCATCCGGCGCTCGCCGACGATGTGCAGCCGTTGACGTGGGGGTTGGGCGAGGTCCTGCAGTTCGCCGAAGTGCTGCTCAACAAGGACGATGTCGACGCCAAGGCGGACGCCCTCATCGACTTCATTCGCGAGCGCGTGGTCGGGCGTGACTTCGAGGAACCCGGCTTCTCACGCACGCATCGTGTGCAGTCCTTCGCGGACCTCGATGCATGGTTCCGCGAGGTGTTGCGCAAGGTCGAGGATTCCAGCGGCGACACGTGGCGCACGCATCATGCGGCCACCATCCGGAAAGTGCGCAACCGGCTGTCGAATCTCTCGACGCGCTGCGCCGGGCTGGTGACGGACGACGGCGCGGTCTCCGACCTGCCCTTCGGCGCGTTCGAGGATCGCACGGTGTACGTGATTGATGTCGCGAATGTCGAGGAGGATGCCCAGGACCTCGTGTTCGCGCGTGCCGTGTCGAAGCTGCGGGAACATCTCGAACGCCGCGACCTGGGCGTCGACCATGTCATCGTGTTCGTGGACGAGCTCAACAAGTATGCCCCGAACGACGGTCCCGACACGTACGTCCGCAAGATGCTGCTCGATATCGCGGAGCGCGGTCGCTACCTCGGGCTGGTCCTGTTCGGCGCGCAGCAGTTCCGGTCGCAGGTGCATCGGCGCGTCGCCGGAAACGCCGGCACGACCCTGTACGGGCGCATGGACTCGGACGAATTGGCCACTCCGGGGTATCAGGTGCTGTCGCCGGCGGTCAAGGCGCGGTTGGCGACGCTCGACAAGGGCCAGTTGATGGTGCGGCATCCGCACTTTGCGCAGCCGGTGTTCGTGCGCTTCCCGCGACCGGCGGTCATGACCGGGCGGGAAGGGGTCGAGCGGTTCCCGCAGGCGCCCGAGCCGTCACTGGCAACGGCCGTGGCGCGGGATCTTCGGCGCCTCGACCGTGGTATCGACTTGGGTTGGGTGCAGCAGGCGATCCTGCTGTACGAGGAACCGGAAGTCCTGGCGGCGCGCAATGCCGTGCTCCGCAGGCGACCCGATGACGTCAAGGTGGCGTTCACACGTGAACTACAGCGACGTGCCCGACCCGGTGCCATCGACGCGGAGTCCATTGCGCCGAAGCCGCGGATGTTGCGCGCGTTTGCTCCGGATGAATATGGCGGATAGCGCGACACAGCTTGCAGGCATATGGTGAGGATGTCACCGGGCTCACGATGGGTCATGATCGCGGTCATGCTGGGCGCGCCGGCGTGGTGGCCGGCAGGCGCGCAGACCATGAGCGTGAAGAGCACGACCTCGCGTCCGGCCGGCGTGCGCCTCATCGTGCGGCCGCGCGTGGGCGACACGCTGCGGTTGCTGATGGAGCAGACGATCGAGGTGTCCCGCCGTCCGGCGGCATCGTCGACGCATAAGGGGCCGCCAGTGCTCGAAGGCAACCGGTCATCGGCCGTGCCTCCGCGCACACCCTCGCCCGGGTACGGCCCGCGACGCGACCTGGCCACGATGCGCATCACCAGGCTGCTGCTGTGGGCGCATTCCCTGGTGGAAGCGAGCGACCTGTCGATGACAACCCTGCTGGCGACGACCGATTCGATGGCGATGTGGGCCGGCACGCCGTCAGAGGCGAGCGCGCCGCAGATCATGCCGCTCCCGGTGGAAGGGCGTCAGGTGCGCGTGCGCGTCACCCCCGACGGCGCGATGCGCGTCAGTAATCCTCCGCCGGCGGCGATGGAGCTGGGTGCGACCCTGGCCGCGATGCCCGGCATGCTGCCATCGGAGGCGCTCCAGGTCGGTGACCGGTGGGAACGCGACATCGTGCTGCCATCGGTGCCGGTGAGCGGGTATCGTGCCGATGGGGTGGTGCGCGCGCGCTTCCGGCTGGATTCGCTGACACGCGGCGGGCAGGACGCGTGGATCTCGATGGAGGGCTCGCTGCGCCGCGAGGGAGTCGCACGCGACCTGCCCGCCGGGACCCGTGTGATCACGGCGGGCACGATGCGCGGCTTGCTGGTCGTCGATCGCCAACGCGCCTGGATTACCGACGCGCGCACGGTGATGGATATCCAGTCGGAGGTGACGGGCAGCGCGGCCATGGTGCTGGACCTGCGGATTCGGCAGCGGGTGAGGGTCAGGTGATCGTCTGAAGACGGGAGACGGGAGACGGGAGACGGGAGACGGGAGACGGGAGACGGGAGACGGGAGACTTCCAGCTCGAGAGTCTTCCGTCTTCGTTCTCCCGTCTCCCGTTTTCGTTCTCCCGTCTTCGATCTCCCGTCTTCCGTCTCAGACACCCTCCCCTGCGCCGACCTAAATTCCCTCATGCGCCTCGTTCACCTGTCCGACCTCCACCTCGGCTTCCGCCAATACCAGCGGTTGACGCCCTCCGGGATCAACCAGCGCGAGGCGGATGTCGCGGAGACGGTGCAGCGTGCGATGGCGCAGATCACGGCCCTGACACCCGACTTGATCGTCGTCGGCGGCGATGTGTTTCACTCGGTTCGGCCGTCCAACCCCGCGATCGTGCGCGCGTTTCGCGCGTTCTCGCGGCTGCGCGATGCATTGCCCGAGACGCCGATCGTCATGGTGGCCGGCAACCACGATGCGCCGCGCACGGCGGAGACCGGCTGCATCCTGCGGCTGTTCCGGGAGATCGGTGTGCATGTCGCCGATGCCAAGGCCGAGCTGTTCACGTTTCCGTCGCGTTCGCTCGCCGTGCTGGCCGTGCCCGATGCCCCGGGCATCGATCGTCCGCCGCTCACGCCGCCAGAGGGATTCACCCACCGGGTGCTGTTGGTGCACGGCAGCATCGAAGGCGTGTTGCCTGCGTTCGTCACGCCGGCCGATCGGGCGGCCATCGAGATCCCCGTCCGCGACCTGCACGCCGACGAGTGGAGCTACGTCGCGCTCGGTCACTACCACGTGTATCGACGGGTCGCGCCGCGCGCGTGGTACAGTGGTTCGATCGACTACACGAGTTCCAATCCGTGGGGCGAACTGCGCGAGGAACGTGAGCAGGGCGTGCCGGGGAAGGGGTTCGTCGAACATGACCTCGTCACCGGTGAGCACCACTTTCATCCCGTGCCGCCGTCGCGACCGCTGGTCGACCTGCCGCACATCGATGCGTCGGGCATGGGCGCAGCCGACATCGATGCCGCCTTGCGCGCGCGCGTCGACACGGCCCCCGGTGGCATCGACGATCGCGTCGTGCGCGCGACGGTCTGGAACGTGCCGCGTCACGTGGTGCGTGAGCTCGACCACGTCGCGCTGCGCGAGTATCGCAAGCGCGCGATGAATTTTCATCTCGACACGCGTCGCCCCGACGCGATCGCGCAGCCCGCAGGATCCGGCGCGCCCGGGCGGCGCGCCACGCTTCCGGAGATCCTCGCCGATCGCCTGCGTGGACGGGCCCTTCCCGCCGGCATCGAGCGCGAGCCGCTCGTTGCGCTCGGATTGCGCTACCTGCAGCAGGCCGAAGACGCGATGGCCGCGGCGTTGCCCGTCCTGGACGGCTGATGCGGCTGATCTCGCTGCGTCTCCAGAATTTCCGCCAGCACGTCGACACGTCGTTGACGTTCGAGCGCGGGCTGACCGGCATCATCGGGCCCAATGGCTCGGGGAAGTCAACGCTGCTCGAGGCCATCGCCTGGGCCCTGTACGGCAATCCGGCGGCGCGCGGTACACGCGACGGCATTCGCAACGCGCGCGCCGACACCCGCGCGCCGGTGCGCGTCGAGCTCGAGTTCGAGCTGGCCGGACACCGGTTCCGCGTGGTGCGCGGGCTCACCACCGCCGAGTGTTATCTCGACGGCGGTGAATCACCGATCGCCAGCACGATCAGTGGCGTCACGCAGTTGCTGCAACGCCGGCTGGGGATGACGCGCGCGGAGTTCTTCCACACGTACTTCACCGGACAGAAGGAACTCGACGTGATGGCCTCGCTCGGCCCCGTCGATCGCGCCCGTTTCCTGTCGCGCGTGCTCGGCTACGACCGGCTGAGCGGTGCGCAGGAGCTGGTGCGTGAGCGCCGTCGCGCGTTGCTGTCCGAGATCACGGGGCTCAGGCAGGGCATGCCGGATGCCGACGCCGTCTGGCGCATGCTCGCCGAGGCCGAAGCGCGGGTTGCTGCTGCCCGCACGCGCGCGAGCGAGTCGGAGCTTGTGCACGCAACCACCGCAGCACGCCTGGCCGAGCTGGCGCCGCGATGGGCCGCTGCGCAGGCCGAGCGTGAACGCGGACAGCAGTTGCAGGCCGAGCGACGCGTGGCGGAAAACGAGGCGCTGGCGCTGGCGCGTGACCTCGAGCGGCTCGACCGTGATCTCGAATCCATCGCCGTGGCGCAGCGCGAGCTGGCACCGCTGCTGGCGGAGTTGGCGCCGCTCGCCGACTTGCGTGCGCAGTTGTCGGTGCAGGACGGATTGGCGGCGGCCGAGTCGCGCCGTCAGGCGTTGCTGGAGCGACTCCGCGGATCGGCCGAGGAAGAAGCGCGACTCGATGAGCGCGCGGCGAAGCTGGAGACGGCGCCGACCCTGGAGGCCGAAACGCAACAGCAACTCGCGGCCGCGCGCGTGGCGTTGCTGACCGCCGAGGACGAACTGGAACGCGAGCGCACGTTGTGGGTGCGTGACCGGCAGGAGGCCGAGACGCGGCTGGAGTCGATGCGCGCGCAGTACACGGAGCTGGTTCAGCAGAAGGACATACTCGAGGGTCTCGGTGAAGAGAGCCCGTGTCCGACGTGCGGCCGTCCGCTGGGCGCGTCGTATCGCGCGGTCCTCGACCTGCTGTTGGAGCAGGTCGAAACGCTGCGCATCGATGGCAACTACTATCGCCAGAAGGTCGAGCAGCTCGCGACGGCACCTGCCTCGATCGAAGCGGCCGAGGAACAACGCCGTACCGCCCAGCAGGAAGTGCAGGCGAGCGAGCGCCGCCTGACGCGCATTCAGGCGGCGATGGCCGAGCTGACGGCGCTGGTCGCACAACGTGCATCGTTGACGGCGCGGCTCGAGGAAACCCGCGCGTTGCTGGCCGCGCTGCCAATGGGCTACGATGCTGCGCAGCACGGGGTGCTGCGCGCGTCGGTGGCGCAGTTGGCCGATGTCGAGACGCGCGCCGCCCGACTCGGCGGACTTGTCGAGCGCGATGGCGCCACGCGCGCCGAACGACTGCGCGTGGGCGCGGCGCAGGAGGTGGCGCGCCAGCGCGTCGTCGCGCTCGACGCGAACAGCGGAGGCGCCAGCCTTTCCGACGCGGAATACGCCGCGGTGCGGGAGGCGCACGAGCGCGCGGCCACGGAAGCGCGGCGCGCCGAGCTGGAAGCCGTGGCCGCAGTGGCAGACGCGGAGCGCGCGCGCGGCGAGATGGAGGCGGCCGAGCGTGGCCGGCGCGAGCTCACGCGGCTTCAGGCCCGTCTGGAGGCACTCGAAAGCGACAGGCGGGTGCATGACGAGCTCGATCGCGCCCTGACGGACCTGCGGGACGACTTGAACTTCCAGTTGCGCCCGGAGTTGTCGGACATCGCCAGCCGTTTCCTCGCCGATCTCACCGACGGGCGCTACAATGCCCTGGAGTTCGACGAGGACTACACGCTTGTCGTGCTCGAGGACGGGCTGCCCAAGCCGGTCATCTCCGGCGGCGAAGAGGACATCTGCAACCTCGTGCTTCGCCTGGCGATCTCGCAGATGATTGCCGAGCGGGCCGGGCAGGCCTTCTCGCTGCTCATCCTCGACGAGGTGTTTGGTTCACTCGACGATGCGCGGCGTGCCAACGTCGTCGAGCTGTTACGGCGCATGAACAATCGGTTCGAACAGGTCATCGTGATCACGCACATCGACCAGGTACGGGAAGGGCTCGACCGTGTGCTCCTGGTGCGCTTCGACGAGGAGCGCGGCGCGAGCACGGTCACACCCGGTGCGGTGGAGCTGGCCGACGATGAGGGGAGCGACACCGCGCCCGACCCGCTGGCGCTCGCCACGTGGTCCTGACCCATGCGTGACCAGCCGGAGCCGGGCCGATGACCGCCACGTCGCGTGTCTTTCGCAATGCGCGCCCGATGGAAGGGCCGTTCGTGGCGACGGCCGATGACATCGGGAGCCTCAACGAGGTGTTCACCGAGGCGTTCACCGAGCGTTATCGCCGCGACGGCATGACGGGCGTGCGCGTGCCGGCGCTCAATCCGTCGATCTGGCGCTACGCCATCGAGGATGCCGGCAACGGCGCCCTCTGCTGGCGCGATGAACGCGGAACGATTGCGGCGTTCAACATGGTGCACCATTCGGGGACCGAAGGCTGGATGGGGCCGTTGTGCGTGCGCCCGGACCAGCAGGGCCTGGGACTCGGCAAGACGATCGTGCAGGCGGGCATGAGCTGGCTTCGTCGCAACGGTGCGCGGGTGATCGGGCTCGAGACGATGCCGCGCACGATGGACAACATCGGTTTCTATTCGTCGCTCGGTTTCGTGCCGGGTCACCTCACCGTGACGCTCACGCTCGATGCGGCGCTGAGTGACCACGCCCCGTTGCTGCTGTCCCGGTTGTCCGGGCTCGAAAAGTCGACGGCGTTCGAGCAGTGCCGTGCGCTCACCGAGCGCGTCATGCCCGGCTACGACTTCACGCGCGAGCTCGAGCTCACCGACCGCCTGTCACTCGGCGACACCGTGTTGCTTGGCCCACCCGATGCGCTGAAGGGATTTGCCGTGTATCACACGGCACCGCTGGTGGAGGGTCGCACGCGCGAGGAGATGCGCGTGCTCAAGCTGGTGCTCGGGAAGCGCAGCGACCTGCCGCCACTCGTGGGCTCGCTCACCGATCTTGCGCGGCGCGTCGGCGCGCGACGGCTCGCGATTCGCCTGCAGGGTGACTATCCGGATGCCTATCGCACGCTGATCGGCCTGGGTGCGCGCGTGCGGTGGACGGATTTGCGCATGAGTGCGCACGGGTGGAGCGAGACCGCGGCGGCGGAGGGAATGGTGCTGTCGAACTGGGAAATCTGACGGAGACTGGAGACTGGAGACGGGAGACTGAAGACCCCAGCCGACTGGATGTCTTCAGTCTACCGTCTCCCGTCTCCCGTCTTCCCAGTCCCCCGCACCACGATGCGGTAAATCAGGAGAAACACGCCGCCGGTGAGCAGCAGGTGAACGGCGCCGGGTGCTTCCGTCATGAAGGTCAGACCGGCCCAGACGAGCAGCATGACGACAGCAACGATGATGTAGCGATCCATGAGTCCCGGTACGGTCGGGGAGAAAATGCCAATTGCGTTCCGCGTTGCACCCGGCGTAAGATAGTCGTGTGATGAATGTTCGGGGCGGAGAGATTTACTTCTTGAGCCGATAAGTCCTTGGAAGAGGTCCGACAGACTGCGTGAACGTCATGCCCCAGTGCGGGGAAGGCGAAAGGGCGGTGAGGGCTTCATCAGTATTCATTGGGCTTCAAGATCGCCTCTTCGTCCCGACTGCAGGGCCCCCGTGAAAACGGGGGCTTTTGCATTTCGAGACAGGAGACGGGAGACGGGAGACGGGAGAGGCTTGGGCGGTGGGCACTGGCCGTGGCGGAGAAATGGGTGGAGTGGCGGGGGAATGGTGATGGGGCGGCTGGGGTTGTGGGGTAGCGTTCTGCATGCGCGATCAGCGGCACAACCACGAGCGGCTCGCCGTGTGGCAGCGGGCAAACTTGCTGGCGATCGAGGTGACGATCGCGGTGAGACGTGTCCAGTGGTCGGAGCGCGTTCCCGCGCTGGAGCAACTGGCACGATCCATCGAGTCGATTCCCTCCAACGTTGCCGAAGGTGCTGGTGAGAACACCGATGCGCAGTTCGCTCGCTACATCGGCCACGCACTCGGCTCGGTGGCAGAATCCAGAAGCCATTTGTCCTTCCTTCATGGCGTCGGGGTCCTGAGCGCGGCCTCGATCGCGCGCTGGCAATCGGAACTCCGTGAGCTCACCTGGATGCTTCACGCCCTCCGCCGCCGCCTCCAGCCGGTGCCCGGAATGGCTCAGCAGCGGCCGAAAAGCATGCAAATCCGCCGCCCGGGCATCTCCCGTCTTCCCTCTCCCGTCTCCAGTCTTAAACGGAGCCACGTCATCGAAAAACCCATGCCGACTGTCACCGTCACTCGCGTCCTCCGTTTCAACGCCGCCCACCGCGTCCACAACCCCGCGCTCTCCGACGAGGAAAACACCCGCCTCTTCGGCAAGTGCAACAATCCCAACTGGCACGGGCACAACTATCGCCTCGAAGTGTCGGTGAAGGGATCGATCGACGAGCGCACCGGCTACGTCATCGACCTCGGGCAGTTGCGCGACATCGTCGACCGCGAGGTGATCGCGAAAACCGATCATCGCAACTTCAACATCGACGTCGACTACACGCAGGGTATCATTCCAACGACCGAGAACATCGTCGTCGCGATGTGGCGCGTGATCGCGCCCGCGGTGGCGCCGGCGCAGCTCGTGCGGCTGCGCCTCTGGGAGACCGAACACAACTATGCCGAATTCGAAGGGGCCTAGCCGGCCCGCCGACGGCGCTGCAAAGCGCGCCACGCCGGCGCGGAATGCCGGCACCAGTGCGGCCACTGCCTTGATGGCCGTCGATGCCGACGACCTCGTGCTCGAGGAGTCGCGGATGACGGAGTTCGAGGGCATCATCCGTCGCCAGCTCGAGATGATCGGGGAGGACCCCGATCGGGAAGGGCTGCTCAAGACGCCGGGCCGCGTGGCCAAGTCGCTGGCGTGGCTCACGCGCGGCTACGATCTCGATCCCAAGGCCGTGATTGGTGACGCGCTGTTCGAGGAAGCGCACGAGAACATGGTGATGGTGCGCGACAT
>CAZPON010000022.1:0-20831 GCA_964588045.1 uncultured Gemmatimonas sp. | reverse complement strand
CGCCGCCACCACGAACGACTCGTCGGCCGTCAGAAACTCCCAGTCCAGGAAGTCTTCCAACGGCCGGCCGTTGACGGACTGCAGTTCGGTGCCAGGCACCATGCCGATCTGGTCGGCGATGCTGCCGGCGTGAACCCGAGTGACGCGAACCATGGGCGGAGACGAGAACGGGGGACGAGCCTGCAATGGGCCCTCCCCCGGGGACACAGAAGGGCGCCGGCCGAACGCCGTCGCCCACCTGAGAAAACATAAGAGGCGTGCTGGCCGAAGTCAATGAACTGCATGGACTTCGGCCCGGCCGTCACGCACCCCGCATGAGCTGGCCCGCTACTTCACCGGCGCATATCGATACGCCACGATCTTTGCGTCATCGATCTTCAGGGAAAACGAGGACGAAGCACCGGCCTCCACCGGACCGACGGCGACATCCTTGGTTGTCACCACCGCGCCGGTTTCGTCGAGCAGCTCGAACTTGAGCGTGTACGATGCGCCCTTGTCGCTCTCGTTGTTCAGGTTGCCCTGCACCTGATAGGTGTTCCCTCCCTTCGCCGCAAGGAACACCATGATCTTCGGGTTCACCTCGTCGCGCATCTTGATGGCCGCGAGCGTCGAGTCGCCGAACGCTTTCTTCCTGGCGGCATCGGTTTCGGCCCGCTGGTTGAGCTGCCAGAAGCCCGCGTGCATCCGCCACGTGTCCGGATTGTTCGGGTCCACCTCGATGAGGCGATTGGTGATCGGACCCATCCTGGCCGCGTCCTTCATCTGGAACAGGACGTTCGAGAGATTCAGCAGCGCGAGGCGGTGGTACGGATTCTTCTTCAACCCGTGCTCGAACAACGTGACGGCGTCCTGGTCACGCGCCGCGGCCGCCGCGTTCGACGCCGCTTCGAAGAGCTGATCGGCGGTGAACTTGTCAGGCGTCTCGAGCATCTCGGCGAACACCGTCGCGACGGCCGCAGTGTCTCCCGAGAGGCGCATCGCCCGGCCCAGGGCCTGGGTCGCACTGGCCTCGCCCGGTGAGTCCTTCAGGTACGCCTCGAGCAGCGTGCGCGCCTTCTGGATCTGCTCGTCTTTCTGGGCGCCCTGCGCGGCCTCCGCGTTGGTGAGGTAGATGACCGCCAGGTTGTAGCGGCTCTGCTGCTTCACCTTCGCGTAGGCTTCGTCCGTGCCCGACAACGCGATCACTTTCTCCATCGCCATCATCGCGCTGTCCGCATGGCCCATCTTCTGGTACACGGCCGACATCACGTTCCACGGGCGCGGATCGGCGCTGGCCACCTGGATGGCGAGCTTCGCAAAGTAGATCGACGAATCGTTCTGGTCGTCGTTCATCGCGGCGACCGACTTGTTGTAGATCTCGTTGGTGAACTGCTCGCGATAGGGGCCCACGAGCGTCTTGCACTCGGGCATCATGCGCTCGATCGCCGTGACGGCCGAATCCAGCGCCAGCAGCAGGTTCTGATCCCCGTCCTTGTTGGTCGAGAATCCGATCGCCCCGCGCTTCATCACGTACGAGATGTCCTCGCGCTTGAGCCACTGCGCGTACGTCCGGGCCAGCATGTACTGGCGGCCCGCCTCGTTGTTGATCTTCTCGGGATTGTCCGTCAGCACCTTGATGGCGTTGCTGAGGTGCTTGGGGATCTCGTCTTCCTTGCGCGAGCTGGCGGCGGTGATCACGTACTGCTTGGCGCCGTTCACCTGGTACGGGCTGCTGTCGTTGATCTTGCACTCCTGCGCCCCGAGCAGGGCCGGAAGTACCAGCACGCAGGCCGATGACCCGCTCATGATCCACTTGAACCCTGTAGCCTTCATGCCCGCTCTCCTCTCAGTTCGTGCCACGGTTGTCATGGTTCTACCCTCGAATCGTCCAAATGGCCAGCGCACGCTCCGCTGCCAATATGGGCACTACGCCCGGTACGAGGCGCCGGCCCCCGTATTGAACACCACAACTTCGGCGTGGATCGGAATGGTGCCCTGCATCACCGAATCACGCAGCACCGACAACGCACAGCCACCTTCCGGCGCGGCGTCGATGCCCGTCGACGTGGCCAGTCGGCGCGTCCACTCCACAATCGCTTCCTCGGTTGCCGCCGCCGCATGGCCGCGCGTTTCGCCCAGGACGCGCAGGAGCAGCCGGTCGCCCAGCGGTGACGGAACCCGCAAACCGGCCGCATGGGTCACCGGATCCACCCACGGCTCGGCCCGGTCCGCCCCGGCGGCGAACGCCCGCGCAATCGGCGCGCACCCCGCCGCCTGGGCCACCAGATAGCGCGGCTGCACCGTGTCCCCGGGGAGCCAACCGGCGTCGACCATCTCCTGAATCGCCTTCCAGATGCCAATCGTGCCCTCCCCGCCGCCGGTGGGATACACCACGACATCCGGCATGCGCCAGCCCAACTGTTCGGCCATCTCGAAGCCCATCGTCTTCATGCCCTCTACGCGATACGGCTCGCGCAGCGTCGAGATGTTGAAGTAGCCGTGCTCGGCCGCATAGGCCATTGCCAGCTTGCCGGCGTCGCCAATGTGGCCGTCGATGCGCACCAGCGTGGCACCCAGGGCTTCGATGGTGTCGAGGATGGGCCGCGGTGTCGTGCGCGGCGCAAAGACACGTACCGGCAGGCCCGCGGCGGCGCCGTAGGCAGCCAGCGCGGCGCCCGCATTGCCGGCCGTCGGCACCACGAGACCCGGAACCCCTGCCCCGCGGGCCCGCGTCACGGCAGCCGTCATTCCGCGCGCCTTGAACGAGCCGGTGGGATTCTGCCCCTCGTCCTTGATCCACAGGCGCCGGACGCCAATGGCGGCGGCCAGCTCCGGCGCGTCGATGAGCGGCGTCATGCCCTCGCCGAGGCTGACCGGGGCCTCCCCATCGAGCAGTGGCAGCAGGGCCCGATAGCGCCACGCATCCCACCGGGGCGCGAGCACGCGCTCAGCCCGCCCGCGGTATCGCGCGAAGAGCGGCTGACCGCAGGATCCGCACACCGACGCGGGCCCTGTTGGTGTGGTAAGCGGCGCCGGTGTGGCGCACGCGGAACAGGTGAGGGACCAGGACGCTGCGGTATCGGCCAGGACGGTCATGAAGATTCAGGTGTGGAAACGGTTACCCCGAGTGCCGTCAGGATGCGTTGTGCGGAAGTGCGTCCGAACCCGGGTACCGCTGCGATCTCGTCGATCGACGCGGCCTTGACGCCCTGCAGGCTGCCGAACGCGTGGAGCAGCGCGCGCCGCTTGGCCGGACCGACACCGGGGATGTTGAGCAGCTCCGATGTCAACGTACGCGCAGCCCGCTTCGCGCGCTGAAATGTCACGGCGAATCGGTGTGCTTCGTCGCGCACCTGCTGCAGCATGCGCAACGCGGGCGACCGTCTCGGCAGGCGCACCGGGTCGGACCGGTCGGGGAGGAAGATCTCTTCCTCCTTCTTGGCCAGGCTGATCAATCCCATCGATGTGACGCCAACGACATCGAGCGCGTCGCGGGCCGCGCTGAGTTGTCCCTTGCCTCCATCAATGACCACCAGGTCGGGAAGCGCCTTCGATTCGGCCACGCGACGCGTGAAGTATCGGGTCACGACTTCGTGCATCGAGCGGAAGTCATCGTTGCCGTCGGCGACAGCGATCTTGAACTTGCGATACTCGCCGCGCTTCGGCCGCGCATTCTCGAACCAGACGGCACTCGCCACCACATCGGTGCCCTGCGCGTGCGAGATGTCGAAGCACACGATGGCGCGCGGGAGATTCGGCAATCCCAGCTCGCGCTGCAGTTCGTAGACGGGATCGGCGGCCCGCTCGTCGGCCTCGAACGACGCGAGCTTGAACTCCTCGAGCAGGTGCCGTGCATTCTGGTCGGCGAGGTCGATCAGCGCGCGCCGCGGGCCGCGCTGCGGCACACGAATGCGCACGTTGCCGAGCGACGACTCGAGCGCCTCACGATCGTCGAAATCGAAGGGCACCAGGACATCCGTGGCACGCGCCTCGGCGGTGCGATACCACTGCGCGAGGCTTGCGCCGAGCACCGCGCCATCCTCCTCCCCTTCGGCGTGCTCGAGCAGGCGGTGGTCGCGCGCCAGCAGCTTGCCGCCGCGAATGCGCAACACCACCACGCAGGCATCCTCGCCATCGCGCGCGTACCCCACGACATCGCGGTCGCCGCCCTCCACCTCGAGCACGACGGTCGGCTCCTCCATCTTCTCGAGATGCCGCAGCGCGTCGCGCAGTTCGCCGGCGCGCTCGAAGTCGAGGCGTTCGGAGGCGTCGAGCATGCGCTCGCGGACATGCCGCACGACCTCGCTCGTGCGGCCCTCGAGGAACCACACCACCTCGTCGATCATGACGCGATAGTCCGCCTCGGACTGGTAGCCGACGCACGGCGCCAGGCAGCGCTTGATGAAGTAGTCGAGGCACGGCCGCTCCGGTGCGTCCGTGGGCAGGCCATAGTGGCACGACCGCACGGTGAAGATCCGCTTCACCACGTTGAGGGCGCGTCGCATGGCGCTCACGTCGGTGTACGGACCGAAGTACCGCGCCCCGTCGTCGAGCAGGCGCCGCGTCACGATCACGCGCGGGAACGGCTCCTGCACCGTGACCTTGATGTACGGGTATGACTTGTCGTCACGCAGGGCGATGTTGAAGCGCGGATGATGCTCCTTGATGAGCGTGGCCTCGAGAATCAGCGCATGCGCCTCGCTGGGCACCACGATCGTCTCGAGCTCCTGCGCCTTGCGCATCAGGCCGCGCGTCTTCGGGCTGGCGTCGTGCTCCTGGCTCCAGTAGCTGCGCACGCGTGACCGGAGGCGCTTGGCCTTGCCCACGTACAGCACGGTGCCGTCGCCATCCTTCCAGAGATACACGCCAGGGCCATCGGGGAGGTGCGGCAGCTTCATCGCGATCGCCACCGGCATGCCGCGCGCCAATGCGCGCCGCGTCCACTCGTCGTCGGGCAACGGCAGCGACGACAGGAGTTGCTCGTGCGGCGGTTCCTGCGGCGGTTCCTGCAGCGGCGTGGTATCAGCCGATGGTTCGTTGGGCGACGACACGCGACTCACCCACGCGGCGCGAGCCGCACGAGACGCGCGGCTTCCTGCGAACCCATCCACCAGGCGGCCAGCAGGTACGTCGCGCCGAATGCCGCGAGCGTGGGCGGCCCGGCCACGATCGGATGCGCGCCGCGCAGCCACCATCGAAGCGGCAGCGCCACGATGCCGGCAACCAGTGCCGCCGCGACAATACGTTGCGTGCCCCGCCACATCGCGTCGGTGTACAGCGCGCCAAGCCGGGCATGCAGGCCGCGCACCTGCACCGTCAGGTTCACGAACGAGCCCAGCGCACTGCCCAATGCGATCGCCGCCGCACCCCACACCGAGTGACGCAGCGGAAACGCGAGCATGGCCGAGGTGACTGCCGCCACCACGAGGCTCGACACCGACGCGCGCAACGGCGTCCTGTAGTCCTGCAGTGCGTAGTGCACCGACGACAGCAGCTTCACCGAGGCGAAGCTCACCAGCCCGACAGCCGACGCGCCCAGCACGAGTCGCACGGCGTGCTGCTCCGGCGCGCCGAACCGGCCGTAGCGCAACAGGATTCCGACGCACAGGTCACCGTACGCAATGAACACAACCACGCACGGCACGATGTAGAACAGGATGCGCTGCCATCCGCCACGCAGGCGTTCGCGCAACGCGTCGATGCGCACGTCGCTGGACTCGCGCGAAAACTCCGGCAGCGCCGACGCCGCCACCGACACGCCGAACAGCGACACCGGCAGCAGCACGATGAGGTTGGCGTACGCCAGGTTGGACGCCGACCCACGCGGCAGGAACGACGCAATCTGCAAGTCGATGAGTGACGACAACTGCACGACACCCAGTGCAATGACCACGGGCCCCAGGTTGCGCAGTGTCTGCGACAGCCCCTCGGTTGAACGATCGAGCGTGGGCCGCACGACGCCCACCAGTCGTACGACCTCCGGCAGTTGCGCGGCCACTTGCAACAGCGAGCCCACCAGCGTGGCCCATGCCAGCCACCAGGCGAGTTGGGCCAGCGACGGCGCCGACGGACCCCACCACAGCAGCAGGACGATCTGCGCGACGGACCAGAGCGCCGCACTCGCATACGACCAGAAGAAGCGCCGATGCGAATTCTGCACGCCGAGACACCACCCGCTCAGCACCATCAATCCCGTCATCGGAAAGAGGACGCGCGTGAGGCGCGTCGTCAGTTCCGCACGCTCCGCGTCGAACCCCGGCGCAAACACGGTGGTGAGTATTGGCGCCGCCGCCATGCCGACCAGCGTGATCGCCGACACACCCGCCAGCAGGAAGCCCAGCACGGCCGCCGCCAGTGCCTTGGCACCGGCCTCGTCGGACCGCGCGAGCAGGCGCGAGTACACAGGCACGAACGACGCCGACAGTGTCCCTTCGCCGAGGAGATTGCGCAGCAGGCCGGGGATCCTGGACGCCGCGTTGAAGGCATCGGCCTCGGCGCCCGCGCCGAAATAGCGCGCGAACAGCGTGTTGCGCACCAGGCCGAGGATGCGACTGAGCAGGATGCCCGCAAAGACGACTGCGGCGCTGCGCGAGCCGGACGCGTCCGGCGCTCCCTCAGGTGCCCTGGACAAGGCGTGTCGCGTACGCATGCGCTTCATCGCGCATGGCGTCGAGAATCGAGGGGCCGAAGCGGGCCAGCATCGGCAACAGGTTGAGCTTGCGTTCCGGTGAGTGTCCGTCGGGGCGCATTGCTGCCCGCACGAACGCAACGTCACGCATCAGCGTGTGCTCGCGGCGCTTCACGCCCGCAATGACGCGTCGCTCGAAGCGATCGAGACGAATCCCGAAGTCCTTCGACAGGCCAGCCACCACGTCCGGCGACACGATCCCCTCCGCGCGCACAAGCGCCTCGCGCACCGCGCGCACCTGCGTCTCCACCGCAATGCGCAGGCGCTCGATCGCATCCTGCACGTCGGCATCGACTGCCTCGCGTGCCACCACGGATTCCGCGGCATGCGCATTGCGCAGCGTGGACTCGTCGAGGCCGAGCTGCTCGCGCATCCGGTCGGCGCGCGCGTCGATGACTTCACCCGACCAGCGCGGGACCGCCAGTGGCGCCTCGAGGCCCAGCGCATCGGCGACCGGCGCCACCTGCGCGAAGTACGCGTACTCGCCGGGCCCCGCGTGATACGCCACGGTCGGCAACAGCGCCCGCTCGATGACCGGCCGCAACAGCACGTTGGGACCGAGTGTCGCGGCGTCCGCTTCCCGGATGACGCGCATGGCATCGGCCACCGGTACGCGCGCGCGCACCCGATCGCGTGCGCGCCCCGAGGCCCCCGCCTGCGTGCGAAAGACCAGCGAAAGCCCGTCCATCACGTCCACTTGCGGTGTGAACCCGGCCGACGCAATGGCGCTCGTGCGCGCCGACAGGGCGTCGGTGATCGCCGGCGCGTGCTGCAATGCGCGACGCAGCAGCGGATCGGCGGCCTGGCGCAACGCCACGTGCGCCGCGTCGAGCACGGCAATGCCAAGCGGCTCGAGCAATGCGCGCAACAGTTGCACATACGCTTCGCCAACCGTGGCATGCGGGACGTACGCGTGTTCCAGCACGCGCAACACCGATTCGTGCGCCACCGACCCGCTGGCGGCGCGCACCGCCTGCAGGGCGGCATGCACGGAACCCAGTGGTACATCGGCCATGGCCACGCCGTCGGTGGGTGGCCCGTCCATCGACAACGTCTCGAGGCCGCGCGGCGTCGCGAGGTGCGTGACGGCCGCCTCGGCCCAGTCGGCATCGTCGCTTGCCGCCCAGAAAATCGGCGCCACGGGCACGCCGGTTTCGGCCTCGAGGACATCGGCCATGGCCAGCGCGCTCAGCGCCTTGCTCCATGTGTACGCGGGGCCGCCGAACAAGCCGGGCTGCTGACCCGTCGTGACCACCACGCCGTGCGCCGCGGCACGGCCAAGGCGTTCGGCCGCGCGCCCGGTGGCGGCAATGGCCGGCGCGAGCGGCGTGAGCCAATCGCGTCCCGCGGCCTGTGCGCGCACATGCTCCACGCGCGCGGCCCATGCCGAGCGGTCATGCGGGCGGGCGGCGAGCCATCCGTGAAGCGCGGGATCACGCTGTAGCGCCTGCGACAGCGGCGTGCCACCCAACGGCACACTCCGCAGGAACCACGTGTCGCGCACGGCGGAGTCAGGGGGGGGTGTCACGGTTTCGAGCTCGGGCATCACTTGTGATACGGTTCGCCGCGCACGATCGTACCCGCGCGATAGAGTTGTTCCGCCAGCACCAGTCGTGCAAGCTCGTGTGGCAATGTCCACGGCGCCAGTGCGAGGCGACGCGACGCACGTTGCCGAACCGCCTGGCCAAGACCGTAGGCACCGCCAATCACGAATGCGACGCTCTGGGCGCGGTCGCGTTGGGCGGCCAGCCATTGCGCAAACGCTGCCGAGTCCTGCACCTCACCGGCCGGATCGCAGGCCACTACACGCGCATCGGCCGGCAGTCGCTCGACCAGCCGATCGGCTTCGCGATCCCGCACCTGGTCCTGCGTCGCACCGCGCGCCGATTCTTCCTTCACTTCGATCACATCCAGCGGCCAATAACGCGCCGCGCGCGTTTCGTAGTCCCGAATGGCATCGGCCAGCCCCGCATGACGGGGCCGGCCCACTGCCAGCAGCGCCACCCGCACGGCGCGGGCAGCTCAGGCGTAAATGCCGCGCAACCGATGCACCGTCGCGACACGGCTGATCGACAACATGTACGCCGCGGTGCGCATGTTCACCTTGTGCTGCTTCGCCATTTCCAGGACTTCCTGGAAGCTGCGCGTCATGATGCCTTCGAGCCGTTCGTTCACGTCGGCTTCGGACCAGAAATAGCCCATGCGGTCCTGCACCCACTCGAAGTACGACACTGTGACCCCGCCGGCGTTGGCCAGGATGTCGGGGACCACGAAGATGCCCTTCTCGTCGAGAATGGGATCGGCGCCGGCAGTCGTCGGGCCGTTGGCGCCTTCGCAGATCAGCTTGGCGCGAATGCGCGGCGCGTTCTTGGTCGTGATCACGTTCTCGAGCGCGGCGGGTACCAGCACGTCGACTTCGAGCGTCAACAGGTCGTCGGAATTGATTTGCTCGGCGCCGGTGAAGCCTTCGAGCGAACGATGCTTCTGCACGTACGCGATCGCCGCATCGACATCGATGCCCTTGGCGTTGTGAAATGCCCCGGCGCGATCACCGATGGCCACGATGCGACAGCCCTGCTTCGCCATCAGCTTGGCGGTGATGGAGCCGACGTTGCCGAAGCCCTGCACGGCCACGGTGGCGCCCTTCATGTCGATGCCCAGGTGCGCAAGCGCCTCGCGGGCCATCAGCATCACGCCGCGTCCCGTCGCTTCACGACGACCGAGGGAACCGCCCATCTCCACCGGCTTCCCGGTCACGACGGCGTTCTCGGTGCGTCCCACGTGCATCGAGTACGTGTCCATCACCCACGCCATGACCCGCTCGTTGGTGTTGACGTCCGGTGCCGGCACATCGGTGTCGGGGCCGAGCAGGTTGATGATGCCCTTCGTGTAGCGCCGCGTGACACGCTCGAGTTCACCCACGCTCATGCTGAGCGGATCACAGATCACGCCGCCTTTCGCGCCGCCGAACGGCAGGTTCACCACAGCACACTTCCACGTCATCCACGCCGCCAGCGCCTTCACTTCCTCGAGCGTCACGTGCATGTCGAAGCGAATGCCGCCCTTGGCCGGTCCGCGCGAGGTGTTGTACAGCACGCGGTACCCGGTGAAGACCTCGACATCGCCGTTGTCCATCGTGACCGGCACCGACACGATCAACTGCTTTTCCGGGTTGCGCAGGATCTTGTAGATCCCCGGCTCGAGGTCGAGCAGTTCGGCGGCGCGGTCGAAGCGGAACATCATCGCCTCGAACGGATTGTCTTCGTTGAGGAACCGATCCTTGTCCGGGCGGACAATGCTGTCCGTCGGCAGGCGGAGGAGATCGATGGCCATTTCGACTGGTTTTTGAGGCCGGCTCAGCCGGCGGTGAGAGCTGTGGTCGCGCGCGCCGCCAGCACCCGTGCGAAGGCACGGTCCAGCACCTCGGCGCCCCGATCAACCACAACCGATTGCGAAAGATACCAAAGGGGCGGCGCTTCGCGAGGCCAGCACGGCCCGAGCTTGACGGCGTCCTTGAGCGTGCAGACCGCCCCCGCCGTGCCCGCGGCGCGGCGCGCGATCTCCGCCGCCTCGGCCGCACGAAACGTGTGGTGATCGGGAAATCGCTGCACATCCCGCAGGAGCGCGCCTGCACCGCGCAGTTGCGCCTCGAACGCGGCCGGATCGCCGATCGCACTGACCGCATTCAGCTCGCGGCCGGCAAGCCACGCTGGCGGGTGGGTCAGCATTTCCCGCAGGGGCCCCGCCGACGCACCACCCGACCCCGAGGGTGTCGCACCCTTCCCAAGTGCGGTTGCGAGCCGCAGCGGCCCCGGTACGAGGCGCAGGATGGCTTGCGGGACATCCGGTGCCGCCGTGCGCACTGCCGATGAGACCGCGGCCACCAACGCGGCGCTTGCCGCCTTGACCGTGATGATCACCACGTGCGCCCGGCGCAGGGACGACAGCGGTTCACGGAACGGGCCCGACGGCAACAAGCGCGTCGCACCCGTCCAACGATCGGCACTGAGCAGCACGAGATCCGACACCCGTCGGGCGCGGCGATGCTGAAACGCATCGTCGAGCACCGCACAGTCGGCGTCTTTCGTGCGCGCCACGATCAGGCCGGCAACGCGATCCGGCGCGACGACCACGGGAACGCCCGGATTGAGCAACGCATGCACGCGCCACTCGTCGTCGCCGACGCCGCGCATGACGATCGACGGATGGGCCCCGCGCGCGCGCAATTGCTGCACGCACCACGCGGCCACCGGCGTCTTCCCCGTGCCGCCAACGGTGAGGTTGCCGATCGACATCGCCGGCACCGCCGTCAGCGCCGGCGACTGGGCGTCGTAGCCCGCGTTGCGCCGCGCGACGATGCGGCCGTACAGCCACGACGCCGGCGTCAGCAGCCCGCGCGCGACACGCGCACGCAGCGTATCGTGCTCCCAGATGGCTTCGGCGAGACTGGCCCACGCCATCGGTCAGCCCTGCTGCGCGAGCATCGCGGCGCGCGCGTGCTCGGCGTCCATGAGGGCCGCGAACTCGCCGGTGCGTTCGGACACCGCGCGCACATCCTCGCCTTCGATGCGACGCGGCTCGCCGTACACGATCGTGATCCGCGCGAACGGCTTCGGAATCTCGAACCCGTCCCAGCTCTTCAGGCGCCACGCGCGGTCGATGTGCGCGACGATGGTCACCAGCGGTGCCGCGGCGCGATACGCAATCAGCAAGGCCCCCGGCGCAAACGTGTGCCGCGGTCCGCGCGGGCCATCCGGCGTGACGGCCACGTCGGTGCCCTCGCGCAGCGTGCGCACGCACTCCAGCAGCGCGCGCGTGCCCCCGCGCGACGTGGAACCGCGGATGCCGTACATGTCGAAGTGCCCGATCACCCGGGCGATGATCTCGCCATCGCGATGCTCGCTGATCAGCACGCCGGCCCGCTGTGTGTGCGCCAGGAAGCATGGCAGGATCTGGCCATGCCAGAACGCATACACGACGCGCTGGTCACCGGGCTGCCGCGCCACCAGGGCGTCGCGCCCGTACACCCGGTATCGCCACGTGAGCCGCAGCGCGCGCATGACCCACACGCCCACCCGGATCAGCGTCCGCGTGCGCCAGTCGAGCGCAACGCGCTCATCACGGCCTTCCGCCGAGGCTTTCACGCAGCGCTCACCGGCAACGCATGTCAGAGCATCCCCAGCGCCATCATCGCCACGCGGTCGGCGGCGCCGGGTGTGCCAAGCATGGCGCGCACGCCCGCGAGGCCAGCCCGTGCCGCGAGCGCGGCGTCGCTGTGCGCATCCAGCAACGGTTCGAGCGCGTCGGCCACACGATGTGGCACGAAGGCATCCTGCACGAACTCGCGTGACACCTCGCGGCCCGCGACCACGTTCACGAGTCCGATGTGCGGGATCTTCACGACGCGCCGGGCAATGCCATACGTGATGGGACTCGTGCGATAGCCGATGACATGCGGCAGGTCGGCCACGGCCGCTTCGAGGGTCGTTGTCCCGCTCTTGAGCAGCCCGGCCGTGGCCGCGCGCAGCACCGTGAAGGATTGCCCGCGCACCAGCGGGAACGGACAATCGGCGGCATCGATCTTCACCGTTGGCGCAACGCTCACGATGACGTCCAGTCCTGGGCGGCGCCGCTGCAATTCGCGCGCGGTCTCCACGAACAGCTCGAGGTGCCGGCCCAGTTCCGCGCGACGACTGCCCGGAAACACGGCCAGCACTTCGCCCTCCGGGCGAAGACCCAGCGCGGCGCGCGCCTCGGCCATGGACGGCAGTGACTGCGCACGGTCGAGCAGCGGATGGCCCACGAACGTTGCATCGATACCGTGCGCGCGCAACAGCGTTTCCTCGAACGGCAGGATCGGCGCCGCACGCGTCACCACCTGGGCCAGCTTGGGCAACCGACCCGCACCCCACGCCCACACCTGCGGCGTGATGTAGTACAACACCGGAATCCCGGCGCGATGCGCGGCATCGGCGACCTTCAGGTTGAATCCGGGATAGTCGATCAGCACGACCAGTCCGACACGGCCGCTCTCGATGCGCGCACGCAGCATGCGCAGCAGCGCCCAATGCCGCGGGAGGTGCGCCAGCACCTCCACGAACCCCATCACGGCCAGTCGCTCCACCGGCTCAAGAATCGTGACACCCGCCGCCTGCATGTGCCCGCCGCCGATGCCCGCCATCGGCACATCGGGTCGCGCCGCGCGAATGGCCTCGGCCACCTTCCCTGCATGCAAATCGCCGGAGGCTTCGCCTACGACGAACAGGATCTCACGCACGCGACAACGGATCAGGTGCCGACAGCGCGCGCTGTTCCGCCTCGGCCGCAGAGTTGTCCTGCATGACCTGATGCGCCACCGCGATGGCACTGACGATCCGCAACGCCGCTTCGAGTGCCTCGCGCCCCTCGGCGCCCGTGACGGCGATCGGGTTGCTGCCCATGATCGCGCCGAGGAATTGCGCCAGCTCGAGCTGCAACGGTTCGCCGTCGGGGGCCTCCAGCACGACGCGCTCCACGAACTCCTCGAGCGCGCGCGGTGCGCGCGCCAACTGGCGGGGATCGAAATCCGGACGGAGACGGAAGTACTCGCCCGTGCCGGCTGCCAGGTCCAGCGACAGGTACCCGCTGCGCTGGAAGATGCGCAGCTTGCGCAGCCGTTCGCGCGAAACACGGCTGGCCGTGATGTTGGCCACCGCGCCATTCGCGAAGGTCAGTCGTGCGTTGGCGATGTCGAGCTGCGGCGTGAGCACCGGTATGCCCATTGCCTGCACATCGGTGACGCGCGTGCCCACCAGCGTGTGCACGAGATCCAGGTCGTGGATCATCAGGTCGAGCACGACCGCCACATCCGACCCGCGCGGATTGAACGGCGCGAGGCGGTCGCTCTCGATGAACCGGGGACCGTCGATGTACGGCATGGCCGCGCGCACCGCGCGGTTGAAGCGTTCGACATGGCCCACTTGCAGCACCACACCAGCCGACTGCGCCTGCGCGATGAGTTCGTCGGCCTCGGCCAGCGTGACCGTGAACGGCTTCTCGATGAACACATGCTTGCCGGCGCGCAGCGCGGCGGCCGCCACGCGATGATGTGCCGTTGTCGGCACCACCACCGACACGGCATCCACTTCCGCCAGCAGCGCGTCCAGCGACGCCATGGCCCGCACACCGAGCTGCGACGCCACTTCGGCGGCGCGCGCCGGGTTCTCATCGACGAACCCCGCGAAACGATCGCCCGCCAGGTCGCGCAGGATGCGCACGTGGTGCACCCCGAGCCCGCCCGCGCCCACCACCCCAACGCGCGGCGCCGTCGTGCCGGTGAAGGCGCGGAGATTGGTCGTGCCGGGCATCAGAAGCCCACGCCCCGCTGGCTCGACTCGATGAACGACAGGAAGTGGCGCACCTCGGGCACGTCGGCAATCTCGGCGCGCGCGCGCTCGACACCCTGCGACAGGTTGAGATCCGAGCGGAAGCAGATGCGATACGCGCGCTTGAGTTCGGCGATGATGGCGGGATCGAAGCCGGCGCGCTGCAACCCGACCGAGTTGAGGCCGAACAGCTTGACCGGGCTGCCGGCCGCGCGCACGAACGGCGGCACGTCCTGCACCACGCGCGAACACCCGCCGATGAAGGCGTGGCGCCCGATGCGTGCGAACTGGTGCACCGCGTTCAATCCCGACAGCGTCGCGCGATCCTCGACGGTCACGTGTCCCGCCAGTTGCGTGCTGTTGGAGATGATCACCCCGTCGCCGATGCGGCAGTCGTGCGCCAGGTGCACGTAGGCCATGATGAAGCAATTGCGCCCGACCGACGTCGTGAGCGAGTGCGCCGTGCCGCGATTGATGGTGACATACTCCCGCACGCTGGTGTCGTCACCGATATCGACCCACGTCTCCTCACCGCGATACTTGAGGTCCTGCGGATCGCCGCCCAGCACGGTGGCGATGCCGATCTTCACGCGCTGGCCGAGCCGCACGTTGCGCTCGAGCGTCACGCGCGGCGCCAGCACGCTGCCGGCGCCAATGGTGCAGCGCGGACCGACGATCACCCACGGACCGATCTCGACATCCGCTCCGAGCTCGGCGGTCGGATCGACCAGGGCCGTGGGATGAATGCGCGCGCTCATCGATCGCGAACGATGGCCGCCATTTCAGCTTCCGTGGCGATCTGGCCGTCGACGCTGGCCACACCGCGCATGCGACAGGTCGTGCCGCGCAGGTGAATCACCTCGCACTCGATGCGCAGTTGATCGCCGGGCCGCACCGGCCGGCGGAACTTGATCTTGTCGAGTGACATGAAGTACACGACCTTGCTCGACGGATCGGCGAAGGTGCCCATGAGCAGCATGCCGCCCACCTGCGCCATCGACTCGATGATCAGCACGCCGGGCATGATCGGATGTCCGGGGAAGTGCCCCTGGAAGAAGGGCTCGTTGATCGTGACATTCTTGAGGCCCACGATCCGCTTGCCGTCCTCGATCTCGAGGATGCGATCGACGAGGAGGAACGGGTAGCGGTGTGGCAGCACCTGCAGGATGTCTTCGATGGTCATCACGGCATTCTCCCGGACAGCGTGTTGCACGAGGGCGCGCACGAACGCGATCGTCCCCCGATGACTGGGTTTGGTGGCGGTGATGTGCGCACGCACACGGCCGCCCGCGAGCACGAGGTCGCCGACGCAATCGAGTGCCTTGTGGCGCACGAACTCGTCGGGCCAGCGCAGGGTCGTGTCGACGACACCATGCTCGTTCAGCACCACGGCATTCGCCGTGGACGCCCCTTGAATGAGCCCCTTCGCGCGCAGTTCGTCCACCTCGCGCACGAATCCGAACGTGCGCGCGGGGGCCAGCTCCTCGGCGAAGCGTTCGGGCGTGATGCGATACACGCCCCGCTGATGCCCGACCAGCGGATGCGGGAAGTCGATCGACACGTCGAGGGTCAGGACGTCCGCCGGCCGCACGTCGTACGTCGATTCGCCATCGACGAAGCGGAACGGCTTCCGCACCACGAGCCATTCGGGCTGGCCGCCGTTGGACACGAGGCCGGCCGACTGCAGGGCTTCGAGGAAGGGCGCCGCACTGCCATCCATGATGGGCGGCTCGGGGCCGTCCATCACGATGGTGAGGTCGTCGATGCCCAGCGCGCCCACGGCGGCCAGCACGTGCTCGACCGTGTGCAGGGACTCGTCACCGGTGCCCAACTGCGTGCGCCGCTCGGCGCTGACCGCGGCCTCCACTCGCGCCGGGATCGGCGCCGCACCGGGCCGATCGCCACGCAGAAAGTTCACACCAGCGCCACTGGCAGCCGGCGTGAACACCAGCGTGCACGGCTCGCCGAGATGCAGCCCGATACCCTGCACCGTGGCCGACCGCGCGATCGTGCGACGTGCACCGGTGATCGCCGTGCGTGATGCGGCCGGCGTGGCCAGCGTGATCATGGCTCGCGCTCCGGTCCCGGCTTCTGCACCGTCGGTGCCTCGCGCGAAAGCAACTGCTCGAGCGGACGAATCAGGCGCGCCAGCCGGAGGCTCGCTGCTTGTGCACGCAATTGCTCGCGATGCGGACGGGCCGGATATCCCGACCACGTTTCGCCCGCCGGTACATCACCGTAGACGCCGGAACGACCGGCCAGCGATGCGCCAGAACCGATCGCGATGTGACCGCCAACGCCCACCTGTCCGCCAAGCTGCACACCATCGCCGATGCGCGCCGAACCTGCGATGCCCACCTGCGATGCCAGGAAGCACATGCGCCCGATGCGCACGTTGTGGGCGATCATCACCAGGTTGTCGATCTTGGTGCCGGCGCCGATGATCGTGTCATCGACACTGCCGCGATCGACGCAACTGTTGGCACCGATCTCCACATCGTGCTCCAATACGCAGCGTCCCACATGCGGAATGCGCACGGGCCCTGACGGCCCGGCAATGAATCCAAAACCCTCGCGCCCGACGCGCGCGCCGGCGTGCAGGGTCACGCGATCACCGACATCGACATACGGATACAGCACCGCGCCGGCATGCAGCCTCACGTCGCGACCCAGTATGCACCCCGCACCCACCACCGCATGCGGCCCGATCCAACTGCCGGCACCGATCGTCGCATGATCCTGGATCACCGCATATGCATCGATCGACACGCCGTCGGCCACTTGTGCGGTCGCGGCGATGACGGCCGTGGGATGCACACCCGACGGGCGCGGCTCGGCGCGATGAAACTGCGCCAGCAACGGCTGCAGTGACGCGACCGGATTGTCGACGATGATGCGCGCGCCCGGTGACCCGGGGGTGTCGGCCAGCGACGACGCGACCAGGACCACACCAGCGCGCGTCTTCGAAAACCATGCGACGTATCGCGGGTCCGCGAGGAAGCTCAGTTCGTCCGGTGCGGCCCGATCGAGCGGTGCAATGCCACGCACCACGACTGCGGCGTCACCGACCAGGCGTCCGCCGACCTGCTCTGCAACGGCCGCGGCGGTGATGGGCTTGCGCCCATCACCGCCGTCTCCGCGAACGGGCGCCGAGTCCGGCGTCACTCCGTTGGCGGCTTCTTGGTCTGGATACCAGCCGGCGACGTCGCCGGTCCGGCGGCCGGCTTGGCGGGTGCCTTCGGCGCCGACAGGCGCAGCTTCGAGATCACCTTGTCGGTGATATCGAGGTTCTTGTCGGCCGACACGATGAACGATCCGGCCGCCACGTCGAAGATGAACGAATAGCCGCCCTCGGCGCGCAGATCGTCCAGCACCTTGCGCACATTTTCGAGCACTGGCTGCATCAGGTCGCCTTCGCGCTGCTGCGCCTGCTCGTTGAGCTTCTGCACGCGATCCTGGAACTCCCCCTGCTTGTCGCGCAGCGCCTTGAGACGGGCGTCCTTGGCCACCGGAGACAGCGACAGCTCCTCCTTCTTGTAGGCCTCATCCATCGCCGTCAGCGAGTCGGTGAGCCTGGTGACCTGGACCCGCATGGTCTCCAGCTCCTTCTGCAACTGCAGTTGGGCCTCGGCGGCACCGGGTGCCGACTGCAGGATGGCCTGCGAGTTGATGAACGCGAATTTCTGCGCGGCGCCTTGCGCCGACGCGAGTGACGGGGCGCCGAGCAACAGCGCGCACGCGCCGACGAGAACAGGTGTACGCATCAGGAATCCTCTAGAAGAGCTGGCCAAGCCGGAAATGGAACTGCCACTGCGGGTCCGGCCTCGCGCGCAGGGTGAAGGGACTGAACGCGGTGCGATCAAAACCATATGCCATGTCGAGCCCGAGTGGCCCGAGCGGTGTTACAGTTGAAACCCCGAACCCGGCCGATCGGAACAGCCGGGTCGGATTGATCTGCCTGGCGGAGACCCAGTTGTTGCCGGCATCCGCGAAGGCGTTCACGTAGAACATCTGGTTGACCCGCATACCGATTTCGCCGGTCAGGGTCATGAACGCGTTACCGAAGGAACTCGGGTCCGAGCGATACTGGTCGGTCGTTGGATTGAACCCCTTCGGGGTGATCGAGAACTCAGGGTAGCCGCGCAGTGACTGACCGAACTGCACGCCGCCCACGGCGAACTGCTGCTGGAAGAAAAACGGCCCGGAGTTGCCGAACAAGGCACCGGTGCGGGCCGTCATGCCCATCACAAATTTGATTGGCTGCCCCCCTCCCGCGCCACCCACCTGGGCCAGCGGGGCGTACGCCCGGAACTCACCGGTGAGCCGTTGGAAGGTCACGATACCCCCCAGCGGGCCGCCCGTCAGGTCCAGCGTCACCGATCGCATCGAACCTTCGCTGGCGAACGGCATGTCGACGCGTGTGTCGTTGGTGAACTCCAGGCCGATGTTCGACCGGAAGCAGTTCTTGGAACACCCGGTCTGGTTCATGTTGGAGGCATAGGTCACTGCCTCACCGATGTATGACACCGCAAACGTGGAAAACAGCGACCACGGGACGGGCAGGCCGAAGCGCACCTGGCTGCCGGTGCGGATATTCTGCCCCAGGTTGCCGACGATGAAGCGCGACTGCGTGCGGTAGGCGCTCAGCATGCCGGAGACGCGCGAACCGGCGAGGGCCGGGTCGGAATACGTGGCCGTGAAGTCGTTGTAGTAGCGTCCGTACTGCCAGTTGAGCTGCCCGCGCTTGCAGAGGCCGAACAGGTTCGGCTGCTCGAGACCGATGAACCCGCCGAAGCCGACGCCGCCCTGTCCCATCGATGCACCGAAGTTGATGCTGCCGGTGCGCTTCTCCTTCACGCGGAAGATGATGTCGACGTCGCCCTGGTCGTTGATCGGGCGATAGTCGGGAAACGCCATCGGCGCTTCGAAGAAATTCAGGTTGCTGATGCTCTGGTAGCTGCGGATCAGCGTCTGCTGGTTGAACACGCCGCCGGGCACGAGGAAGATCTGGCGGCGGATGCAATCCTCGACGGTGTAGTCGTTCCCCACCACCTCGATGCGATTGACGATCGCCGGATTCTTTTCGTCGATTTCCCACCGCAGGTTCACTTCGGGAACGGAGTCGGCGCCCATGTGCCGCTCGATCACCGGATTCACGCGGGCGTAGAGATACCCGTAGTTCCGGTACTGCGCATTCACCTTCTCGAGCGCGTCGTCCCACTTCTTCTGGTCGAAGATGCCCACCGGGGCGGACTGCTCGCGGAAGAACACGCCTTTCACGCGCTGGGTCAGTGTGGCGTCGGCCTTCTCGAACGGGAACATCGCCTTGAGCTCTTCCGTCGAGAACCGGCGGTTGCCGGCGATCTCGAAGCTGCCGATGCGGTACTGCGGCCCCTCGTCGAGCGTAATCTCCACCAGGCCTTTGCCGCGGTCGCGATCGACCAGCATGGTGTCCCTGGTGATGCGCATGTCGACGAAGCCCAGTCGCCCATACAACGCGGGGATGCGCTCGCCGAGGTCACCCACGTACTTGTCGTCGTTGTACTCGCCCTTGCGGAACCACCAGAACCCTTCGGGCTTGGTCTTCATCGCGCCGACGACCGTGCGTTCGGCGACGCTGGCGTTGCCGGTGATATCGATGCCGGAGATGGCCATGCGACGCCCTTCGTCGACGCGATACTCGATCGCGATGCGGCCGTCCGGCATCGTCGTCGAGTCGATGGTGACGTGCGCCAGGTAGTAGCCCGCCGTTTCGTACAGCGAATCGATGCGTGCGCGCGCCTTGGCCACGGCCACGGGATCGATGGGACGGCCGATCAGCAGGTCGACCTTGTCGCGCACCGACCGCTCGCTGAGCTGCTTCGGGCCGGTGACCCGCAGGTCGGCCAGCACGGCGCGCTCCGTGACGGTGATGACCGTGATCACCTTGCCGTCCACCGACTCGAGGTCGCAACTCACCGCGACGTCGTCGAACTCGTTGAGCGCGTACAGCGCCTTGAGCGCGCGCTGGACCGCGGGAAAGTTCAGCGTGGCCCCCGCCGACAGCCCCGCATCCGTCCGGATCTTCTGGTCGGCAATACGGTTGTTGCCCCGGACGGCGATGGAGTCCGGCAGCGTGCACCGGCCCGTCACATCCTGCGCCGCCAACGGACGTGCTGCCACCGCCGCAGCCAACAACAGAGCCGCGGAGGTGCAGACCGCTGAGGTCGCCGCCTTCCGGAAAACGTGTTTCGCCATAGCCTCGGAATATATACGAATGCCGAACGGCCGGACCACATGGGTCCGGCCGCCTGGGTCGGTCGCGCTACGCCTGCGGCGTCGGCGTCGGCGTCAGGACGCGGAACTCGAGCTTTTCTTTCTCGGTCGCCGACACGTCCACCACGATCTCGTCCCCGCGTGAGAACTCGGCCGTCAGGATCTTCTCCGACAGCGGGTCCTCGATGTAGCGCTGGATGGCCCGCTTGAGCGGGCGCGCGCCAAAATGCTCGTCATGCCCGTGATCGACCAGGAAGGCGGTCGCCGACTCGGTCAACCGGATCGTCAGCTCCTCCTCGGCCAGGCGCTTCTGCACGTCGGCAAAGACGATCGCCACGATCTCCTTGATGTGCTCCTTGCCCAGCGGGTGGAACACGATCACGTCGTCGAGGCGGTTGAGGAACTCGGGATTGAACACCCGGCTCATCTCCTCCTTGACCTTCTCGGAGATCCGCTCGAAGTCGGCGCGGCTGTCCTGCGAGCCGAAGCCGAGCGACCGGCCGCGCGTGATGTCCTTGGCGCCCACGTTGGACGTCATGATCACC
>CAZPON010000021.1:14696-21373 GCA_964588045.1 uncultured Gemmatimonas sp. | reverse complement strand
TTGCCGAATCCGGCGCGCCACGCCTGGCTGGCCGTGACCGTGACGCGCGGTGCGTGCCACGCGAGCTCGAGCGCGATGTCGTGCAGTTGATAGGCTGGCGCTGGCGCGCGCAGGAAGATTCCCGACGCCTCCATCAGTTGCCAATCGTCGGTGGTTGCCTGTTGCACGACGGCAGTACCGGCAAGTGCGCCGCGCGAACCCGCGATGCCCGCAACGAATGCGGCACTGCTGCTGGTGAGTTCATAGCGCGATGTGTTGCCGGCGCCGCCACCGGCGAACAGCGCCACATTGCCGAATCGCACGTGCTGACGAAGCGCTGCGCTGCGATTGCCATCGTTGCCCGGGAGCACGATACCGATGGTGGTGGTGCTGGCTTCCACTTCCGTGAGGCTCCACCGAAATCGCGAGGGCGTGAGCGACAGGCGCAGCGCCGCTTGCGTGGCGGCCACGCTGTCGTTGGCGACCGTGGCAGCACCTTGCCCGAGCAGCGCCCAGTTGCTGCGATGGTGCAGCACGCCGAGGCCAAGCGTCACTGCGCTGCGATCGATGCTGCCTGGCTGTCGCACCGACGAGCCACCGGCGTCGATCCATCCCGCGGTGTGCTGTGCCGCCAGCGGACGCGCCACGACGGCCATGCTGGCGAACAGCATGACCGTAGTGAAGAGCCAATGGCGCGTGCTATTTTCGCGGCGGCTCGTGCGGTCGGATCGGAGGCGCCGCGATGGTCGGCAGGCTCTGGCTGTGCAGCAGCGACAGGACACCCTTGGAGCGTAATTCCATGGAAGCGTCCGGCGCGAGGCCTGCCGCGATGTCCGCGCGCACCGTGGTGCCGAGCGCAGCCAGTTGCGCCGTGGTCGCCCCCTTCACCAGCAGCTCACGCACGCGCTTCGTGGCGTTGGCATGCGGCACGCCGCTCTGCACCAGCTCGGTCAGCACGCCCAACGGCACGGTGAGCGGCTTGGCAGGCCACACGCGGCGCATGTCGCGCAGCGTCGCAGCCGGAATGCCCGTCTGCAGGGCATCGGCGCCCGCCGCGATCTCGTCGGCGGACCGGATCGGTGCGAGGGCGACCGCCGCGCTTTCGAGTCGTTGCGCGAGGGCCGTGGTGGCCGAACGAATGCGATCGGGCGTGGCGCCCTTGGCCAGGCCTTCGCGCACCTTGGTCACCAGCGGGGCGGTCGGGATGCCCCTGGCCGAGGCACCCTCGAGCAGCGCACGCAGCGCCGCGTGCGCGTCGGCATCGGCGACACCATCGAGCGCGGACACGGTCGCCGCGTCCTGCGCCAACAGTCCGGGTGCGACGAGCATGGTCGCAGCGACACCCACGCCGAGGCTCACGCCGAGGCTCACGCCAACGGCGGCGCCGAGCAGCGACGGCGGCACGAAACGGCGGACGAGCCGCCGGGCAGGCACGGTGAGAATCATGGTATGCCTCACGGTGTCTGCACGATGATGACCGATCCCGGACGACCGAAATCAGCGTCCGTGGCGCGCGGAGCGCGCGGGTCGGCAACCCAGCGGGTTCCGTTGACGACGAAGGCATACACGTGGCGGCCGGGCGTTGCCGGCAGTGTCACACTCCACACGCCGCCTTCGAGCGTCATCGGCGTGGCGTTCACGTCCCAGTCGTTGAAGTCACCCACCACGCTGAGCGACGTCGCGTCAGCAGCGTCACGCGCATCGAGAACGAACTGCACCGGCACGCGCAGCGTGCCAGCGTCGGCCGATCCCTCGACCTGCTGGACGGTGGTCGTGTTGGGTGCCGGGACTGCGACGGCGACGGACGGTGCACTGGCAACCGCCGGCTCGCGCACCAGGTAGCCGCGCGCCACGAAGCCGATGGTGAGTGCGGCGGCAGCGAGGGCCGCACCGCGCGTGAGCGGTGATGTGACGGCCATCCACCGATCGAACGTGAAGGCCATCGATGCGCGCAGGCGCGCCAGGCGCGTCGGCCGGCGTGTCGCGACGGCGGCCAGGATATCGGCGATGGCACGCCGGTCGACGTCGGGCATCGGCGTGAGAGCGGCGCGCACCTGTCGCAGCAGCATCTCATCGTCGCCGGCGTCGTGATGCCCGTGGAGATGGTCGTTGGTCTTATTCATGGAACGCTCCTTCGCGCAGCCGGACGCGCAGGGCGTCCATAGCGCGCTTGACGCGCATACGCAGTGTCGAGCCCCGCGCCCCGGTCACGATGGTCATCTCTTCGTAGTCCATGTCGTTCACGTGGCGGAGCAGGAAAGCTTCTCGTTGGTCGGCCGGCAAGTCGGCCAGCGCGCGATACACCTCGCGTGTGAGCGCCTCGTCCGGCCCGTCAGGGGTTTCTGCATCAGCGGCTGCATCGGGCAGTGGCACCCGATAGTCGATCACATCCTGGTGACGCTTGCGTTTGTCGGCGATGGTGCGGCAGCGATTCCCGAGGATGCGGAAGAACCACGGATCGAACGGTGCATCCTCGCGGAATCGCGCCAGGTGGTCATGCACGCGAATGAACGCGTCCTGCACGGCCTCCTCCGCATCCTCACGCGTTCCCAGCATCTGCAGGGCGAAGCGCAGCGCACGCGGATAGTAGCTCTCCACCAGCAGGGCGAAGCTGGCGCGATCGCCCTGCTGTGCCTTGCGGAGAATTCCCGGATCGAGTGACTGCTGGCGTGGCTGCACGTGCCCTTCGTGGCATGGGTCCGACTACAGTCGAACGGTCTTGGTCTGCACACCGCCGGTGGCCTTGAGCGAACCGTCGGCTTCGCGCGTGTACGTCCACCACATCACGGTCGCTTCACGCGACTCGGCGGTGTATCCGCTCACGCTGGAATAGGGGATGCCCACTTGCGCTCCCTGCACCAGCGTCGGGCACTGCTGGCCGCATGGCGGATACAGTGCCACGACCATCTGGTTCTTGTCGACCACCAGGTAGCCGACGACGAACTCGGTGGAGTTGCGCAGCGTGATCGTGGGCCGGACGGCGGTGACGTCGAGCGTGCCGGCGACGATCCCGGGATTGGCGTCTGGCGACGACGTGTCCGTGGGCGGCGTCGCGGCATCGGAGCAGGCGGAAGCGGCTGCCGCGGCCAGGAAGGCGGTGGCGGTCAGCGTGGCGAGGCGAATGATGGGGTTCATGGATCGACAGGTGAAGGTCATCGTGGTGCGTTCATCCTGCCTTACCCGGGGATCGCGACGCGCGTCACACACCACGTCCGGTCCGACGCGACGGCGCGATTCCCCCGGGTGTAAAATTCGTCGATGAACATCACCGTCTTGCTGGGCGGCGTCTCCGCCGAACGCGATGTGTCGCTGTCTTCGGGCCTGCGGGTTGCGGCGGGGCTGCGCGAACGGGGCCACACCGTCACCTGCCTCGATCCGGCCGAAGGGGTGATGGCCCGCGAAACGGAAACGCGCCTGCTGGCCAGCGGCGTCGGGAGCACACCGCCATCGCTCGAGGCGCTGGCCGGACTGGCCTCGACCTCGCTGTCGCCCCGCCTCGCCACCCTGCCGGAGGTCACGGGTGCCGACTGCGTGTTCATTGCCCTGCATGGCGGGCAGGGTGAGGACGGCACGGTGCAGGCGCTGCTGGACATGGCCGGCGTGCGCTACACCGGCAGCGGCCACCTGGCGAGCGCGCTGGCGATGGACAAGCACCTTTCGAAGGTGCTCATGCGCTCGGCCGGGGTCGCCACCGCCAACTGGATGATGGCACCGGCGCCGGGATCGGAGCCGTTGCATCCGGATGACGTCGGGCGCGCGCTGGACTGGCCCGTGGTGGTGAAGCCGTCCAAGCAGGGCAGCACCGTGGGCCTGTCGATCGTCCGCCAGCCAGCCAACCTGCAGGCGGCGATCACCGACGCCTTCCGTTTCGACGACGAAGTGATGATCGAGCGATTCGTTCCCGGTCAGGAGCTGACGGTCGGCATCCTCGGCCGTGACGTGCTGCCGACGATCGAGATCAAGCCGGTCAAGGAGCTCTACGACTACGAGTGCAAGTACACGCCGGGGATGGCGGAGGAGTTCGTGGCCAAACTGTCCCCGGAGATCGAGTCCATGCTGGCGGATCAGGCGCTGCGGGCATTCAGTGCCCTCAAATTGCGTGGCTACGCGCGCATCGACTTCCGGTTGGACCCAAGCGGGCAACCGTGGTGTCTGGAAGCCAACACGTTGCCGGGCATGACGCCCACCAGTCTCATCCCGCAGGCCGCCGCCGCCGCTGGCGTCTTGTTTCCCGATCTGTGTGAGCGCATCGTCCTTCTGGCGCTCGCGTAGCCGGGATTCGTCCGGCCTGCATCGCGCACGACGCCGTTCCGCCCTCCTTCATGGCCACGACCACCTACGAAGAATTCGAGATCTCGCGCAGTCCGTCAGCGGTGTATTGGCTGATTGGCCTGTGCGTGGGTGTGTTCTTCGTCCAAACGACGCTGGTGGGCGACGCCAACATGGCGAACGCGCTCGGCTACTCGCCGGGCGACCTGGCGTCGCGCTCGTTGTGGACGGTGGCGACGTACATGTTCGTGCACGGTGGGCTCATGCACTTGGCCCTCAACATGTGGACGCTGTGGCTGTTCGGCCCGCGCGTCGAGCGTGCGTGGGGGCCGAGCACCTTCACGTGGTTCTACCTGTGGTGCGGCCTGGGCGGCTGGGCGTTTCACTACATGTTCCAGCGCGAAGGCGGCACGCTGATCGGCGCGTCGGCGGCGATCCTTGGCGTTGCCGTGGCGTATGCGTCGCGCTGGCCCGATGACGAGGTGTTCCTGTTTGGCGTCGTGCCCATGAAAGTGCGCTGGCTGGTGGCGCTCATGGCGCTGATGAACATCACGATGGCTGTTCTCGACAGCGGCACGCTGGGCGGCACGGCGTACGCGGCCCACATCGGCGGCATGGTGGCGGGGTGGATCTACCTCCGCGCGCCCAGCACGCAGAGCCTCGATCGCTTCCGTCGCCGCATTGCGCCGGCGCCCGATTACGGCGACGAAGCCCCGCGGCCGGTGCCGCGCAACTCGTCGCGTCCGCGCGAACGCGAAGTCGACGACATCGTGGCGCAGAGCAAGGCGGCGGTCTCGAGCACGCGTCCGGCCACCACACCGCGCAACGCGCCGGTGGCGATGGCGGCCAAGCCGTCGACGGCGCTGGACGCGGTGCTGGACAAGATCGCGTCGTCGGGGATGGAGAGCCTGACGGTGGCCGAGCGCATGCTGCTCGATGAATGGTCGAAGCGGCTTCGGGAGCTCAACGGCGGTTGATGTCGCCGGACGCGGGCTGCTTACTTTCAGGCATGCCCAAACCCGAACTGCTCGAATCCTTTCCGAATCCCTATGCGGATCGGAACTACGAGATCTACATGGAGACCGCCGAGTTCACGTCGCTGTGCCCGTTGGGGGGCATCGAGACGGATGCGGCGGAGCTCAAGTTGCTGGAGGGTGGCGCGCCGGATTTCGCCACCATTCGCATCACGTACACGCCGGCCGGGAAGTGCCTCGAGCTCAAGAGCCTCAAGCTGTATCTCTGGAGCTTTCGCAACGACGGCATCTTCTACGAGCGCGTGGTGAATCGCATCCTCGACGACCTCGTGGCGGCATGCGCGCCGAAGTCGATGACGGTAGTCGGTGATTTCAACGTGCGTGGGGGATTGAAGAGCATCATCACCGCGAGTTGGACGCGTCCCGCGTAGCATGGTGAACCGGCCGTGAGCGAGCGGCCGTTGGCATACACCGAGTTCGCGCCCGGTGACGCCGTGCGCGACATCGCGCTCACGTACTATGGCTTCATCGTTCGCGCGCTGCCGTATCCGGGTTTCGTGCATCGCGTGTTGCCCGACGGCTGTGTGTCGCTGACGCTGGCGCATGCTCCGCACCATGGCGTGGGTGCCCATGTACTCGGCGTGCGGAATGTGCCGCTCGATGTGCCACTGTTTGCCGGCGCCCGCTATTGGGGTGTGCGATTTCGGCCGGAGGCGGGTGCGGCCTGGCTGGGCGTGCCGGCAGCGGATATTCGCAATCAGAACGTTCCTGCTGTGCAGTTGCTGGGTACCGGTGTGCTGACGCTGGCCACTGCGGTGGCGCCGCTGGATGATGCGGACCAGGTGCGAGACCTGCTCGATGCATGGATCGCGTCACGCCCGTTCGATCGGGCGCACATCGACACTGTCGTGCGGTTGGCCGTGGCGGCGATCGTTGCCACGGATGGTCGTCGCGCCATCGCCGACATTGCGCGTGATGTGGAGGTGAGCCCGCGTGCGCTGCAGCGTCGTTTCTCGGCGGCTGTGGGTTTGCCGCCGAAAGCCTTCGCCGTCCTGCGCCGTGCCCGGAGCGCACTCAAGCGCCTGGTCACCGAGCGAGCGGGGGCCGACATCGGCAGCTTGTCGGACGTGGCGCACTCGAGCGGATATGCCGACCAGGCACACTTCACGCGCGAGGTGGCACGGCTGACGCAATTCGCCCCGACGGCGTTGCGTACACGCCTGGACAGCATCGAGCACGGCCTGCTGGACTGACGAGCCTGTCGCATTCCTTCAAGACGAGTGGGCGGCCACGGTTCGAGATTCGGGGAGTCTGAAGGCTGGCAGTTGTCTTCTCCCACTGGTGCCACCACCATGCGTCGTCTCCTGATCGCGGGCAGTGCCATCTTGTTCACCGCGCCGTCGTTGTTGGCGCAACAGCAACAGACCCGTCCCGCTGGCGGTGATCCGCGGGCGG
>CAZPON010000021.1:4430-14686 GCA_964588045.1 uncultured Gemmatimonas sp. | reverse complement strand
GGCCGAAGCGCTGGCCGATGGCGACCCCGCGATGCAAGCGGAAGCGCAAAAGGCGATGGCCGATTTCGCGTGGCTGATTGGCGAATGGGAAGGACCGGCCACGGCCTACCTGCCCAATGGCGCCAGGCTCTCGGTCGTGCAACGGGAAACGGTGACCGCGGCCGCATTCAACACTGCGCTGTATATCCAGGGGCGCGGCACGATGACGACGAACGGAACAAGCCGCCAGGTGTGGGATGCCGCCGGGCTCGTCGGCTATGACGCCATTGGCAAGAAGTACATCTTCACGTCGGCCAGCGGCAGCGGCGCGATGAGCACCTTCGGCATCACCGTGCAAGCCGACGGCTTCACGTGGGGATACACCGATGCGAGCGGGGCCGAGTCGAAATACGTGGTCACGCGAACGCCCGATGGAAAGTGGAAGGAGGTTGGCATGTCGTCGACCGATGGCGGAAGGACATGGAACACGACAATGGAATTCCTGCTCACCAGGCAGCCATAGCGCGATGCCTTGCGGGCAAACGCCTTGCTCCGGGGTTGTCACATTTGTTGTTTCTGTGCGCAAGAACCCGCCGGGGGTTGGCGAAGGGTGCCGGGAGGTTATCTTGGGTGTCTGGCTTGGCGGGACGCCGTTAGGCCGGAATGGCTAGGTAGCTCAGTTGGTAGAGCAGCGGACTGAAAATCCGCGTGTCGGCGGTTCGATTCCGTCCCTAGCCACTGCGGCTGTATCGAAAGGACAAACGGCCTGCCTCGATTTCGATCGGGGCAGGCCGTCTTGCGTCGTGACCCAGCGTCACGGATCACCACTAACGGAATGACTATCGAGAAGGCTCCGCTGCCGTCTTCTTGATCGCGCCGCGCCGTGGGCGACCGCCCTTGGCTCCATTCAGGCGCGCAGCTTCCGCCTTCCGCGGACTTGTTGCTTGGCCACCCGCAGCGCCGAACAGGCTGTGCAGGGCTTCGAGTCCGAGCGCCTCGCGAACCAGCTCTGCAACGCTCAGGTCCACGTCGAGACGCTCCCAAGGGAGCGATGATCCGGTCGGCGTCACCTCGACGTCCGCGAGTTCGCGGTCCGACGCGTCGCGCAGAGCGGGCACCTTGCTCACGTGTACGCCGATCACCGTCTCGTTTGTCAGCACCAGGTGCAGTTGCTTGTGGGCAAGAGTGTAAACAGGACTATGAGAGATCTCTGGTCCCGTTTGTCGGGTGACAGGAATTCGCGGAAGGAATCAGGCCGCGCTCGGGCCGCGCCGCCCGAGCTTGCTGCGCACCCAGCTCATCGATCCCGCCGGTGCCGGATCCCATGCTTCCTGCCGATACGCGCCAATGCGCGCATCCGCGTGCGCGAGCAACGCGGTGACATCGCGCGCCGTGAAACGATGGAACGGCTTGAACTGAAACGGGTGTTCACGCACCCGCTTCCGGAATTGCGCGATCGCGGGATACTCGGCGCTCAACCGCGGGGTGAGACGCAGCGCTGAGCGGAGCAGGTCGCGTATCCTCAGGTCCTCGCCGAACGCATAGCGGATGTAGCGCGACTCCACGAGATCCCAGAAGGCTTCCGTGTCCTCGTGCTCGTCAACCGCGTCGTATTCCAGGGCGGTGCACATCAGGCCCCAGAGCACGTGATCCTCACGCCGCGCCATGTTGCGGGTCGGCGATTCGGGAGCCTTTTCCCAGTGCCGGAGAAACGCGCCGTCCATCACGTAGGCTGACGGGAATCCGGAGCGCCACATCCGCAGATTGAGCTCGGTCCACTCGCCCCAGAACTCGCGTCGCGGATTGAAGCCGCCGATATCGAGGAACAGGCGCCGATAGCCCGCCACGAGCATGCCCTGGACGGGCATGAAGCGGACGCCGTCGTGATCGACGCTGGGGGTGGAGCGCCGCGGCTTGCATCGCTTGTCGGTGTCTTCCACCAGCGACTGGACGCCCAGGATGCCCAGTGGCAAGCGACGCATCGTGTCCTCGAGCACGGCCAGCACATTGCCGTGAATGGTGAGGTCGTCGTCGACGAACGCCAGCAGCGGTGTCTTGCAGTGATTGAGCTGCTGGACGCGACCCCCGCCAATGGTGGGACGCTGCATGTTGAAATGCACGTTCAGCGACAGGCCGCGGCTCACCTTGTGCAGTCGGCGTTCGATATCGTGGGGCCGCTCGCGCGTGTCCCAGTTGTAGACCACATCGACGACCGTGCCGCGAGGCAGCCGGGCGTCCGACAGCGATTCGAGCAGTCGCGCGAGATAGGCCTCGCGCTGGGGGATCGTGAGCACGCTCAGGGTCCAGCGCGGGCGCGACGAGGATGGTGTCATCGGGAGTCCTCTGCGGCGGCAATCGTCTCTATCACATCGCGCCAACCGGCGATGCCTGGGGGGAGCAGGAGTCGTACACTCGGGATCGCCTGAAGTTCAGGGTGCCAGGACCCATCGGGTCGGCGGATCACGAAGCGTCGCTCGGCCATCCACAATAGTGGCACGTCGTTGTCGGCATCGCCAACCGCGGCAATGGGTGGCTGTTGCCAGCCTGCGACGCTTTGTGCCTCGAGGAGCACGCGTGCGCCGATTCCCTTGTCCGCGTCGCGGGTCACGGCCAGCCAGGATCCGCCCGACGCGACAGCGTAGCCGTGCGCCGTGAGCGCAGCCGTGAGTGGATCGAGCGATGCATGATCGTGGCCCGGCGCCGGGCGCACCAGCACCGAACAATCACGGCCGAGTGTCGGTTCGACATCGATCTGGTCGACGACCGGCGTTCCCAGACCTGCCGCGGTGGCGCGGACCACATCACGGATCGCTTCGGCCGAGGGTCCCCGTCTCAGCACGCACCACTCGCGATCGTCGATGACCTCACGCGTACCGGGAAGCGTTCCCGCTGCCGCCCACGGCATCGCAATCACGGCACCGTTTTCGGCGACGACGGGTCCGTCGATGCCCAGCGCGCGCTGATTGCGGGAGAGTTCGAGCACCGTGCGGCTCGACGCCAGCACGATCGACAAGCGGTCGAGGAACGGCGACAACTCCGCCGCGGTCATCGCGTAGCGACCGTGCCGATCGAGCAGCGTCCCGTCGACGTCGGAAAACAGGAGTGTCGCGCTACGGTGCACGTGGCGGCTTCTTCCTGAACAGCCCGCCCACGGCCTCGTTGATCTTCAGCTTGGACTTCTGTGCGCCGCTCTTCGCCGCGCGTTTCGAGATCTCGTCGGACGTCGTCTTCACGACCACCGAATTGGGATACTTCTTCACGATCGGCGCGATCTTGAGCGCCGCGTTGGAGTAGTCGCCCCGGTCGGACAGCGCGATGGCCTCGGACAACTGTGCGATATCCTTCACGTCGTCGATGCCATTGGCCTGCCGCTGGTCGAGCCTGGCCTCACCCTCGGGGGTGAGCGCCACGTCGAGATCCTTCACGAGCTGTCGCGCGAGCCGCTTCTGCAGGTCGAGCAGGCGATCGCTCTTGCCGGTGACGGTGGCCGTCTTGACGATCACGCCGGTTTCCACGCGCACGACGCGCGTATCGATGCGCATCTGCGGATCGACGGCCATGAAGGCACCGGTCACGATATACTCGGCCCCGACGAGGCGACCGACCTTCACCGCCGTGGTCGAGTCGAAGTAGCGCGTCTGTTGCGCGTCGATCTCCTTGATGACATCGGCCAGTCGGTCCCGCTCGACGACCTGCAAGTCGTCGACGGCCGCGAGATCGTTGGTCATCATGGTCGACATGCCCTTGCCGAGGTGGTCGTAGTCGCGATTGCCCGAGTTGTTGTCGAAGGCCAGCACAGCCACGGTCTTGCGCGCAGCGACCGGGGCAGATGCGGTGGGCACCGGTCCGACGCTGAACGCCACGAGTGTCACGAAGAGCAGGGGGCGCATGCATGGAAGAAGCAGGCGGGCGACGGCGAAGTCCAGAGCAAGAGGCTCCGTGCCGGGCGCGTGGTGGTTGTCAGTGACGGGTGCGGGGGCGAAGATAGGACGCTCCCCCTTTCCGGACCTGTCGATGCGTGTCTTCGCCCTGATGGTGAGCGGCCTGGTGGCCGCGTCGAGCTTGCCCCTTGCTTCCCTTGCTGCGCAGCGTCCGTTGACGCTCGGCGGCCGCCCGCCCGTATATGCACCGAACGGCATCGTGGCCACGAGCCAGCCGTTGGCGTCGTCGGCCGGCATCGCGGTGCTGCAGCGTGGCGGCAATGCCATCGACGCGGCGGTCACAGCGGCGGCCGTGCTGAGCGTGACCGAGCCGATGATGACCGGCATCGGCGGCGACCTGTTCGCGCTGATCTGGATCGCGAAAGACAAGAAGCTCGTTGCACTCAATGCGAGCGGACGGGCGGGCTCGCTGATGACGCGCGACGAGTTGATCAAGCGCGGACGAACGCGCAACATCCCGCGCGGTGTGGAAACGATCACCGTACCCGGTGCGCTGGCCGGCTGGCAGACGCTGCTCGAGACATACGGCACGATCACCCTCGCGTCAGCCATTGGCCCGGCCATTCAGCACTCCGAGCAGGGCTTCCCGCTCACACCCGTGATTGCCGATGACTGGGTGGGACAGGAGACGATCCTGCAGAAGGATTCGTCCGCGACGGCGACGTTCCTGCCGAACGGCAAGGCTCCGGTGACGGGCGAGTGGTTCCGCAATCCTGACTACGCCCGCACGCTGCGCGAAATCGCGCGCGACGGACCAGCGACATTCTATGGCGGATCACTCGGACAGCGCATCGTGGCGCGCGTGCAGGCGCTCGGCGGATTCCTCACGATCGACGACCTGAAGAACAACACGCCCACCTGGGTGACGCCGATGTCGGTGCCGTTCAAGGGGTATCGGTTGTGGGAGCTGCCGCCCAACAATCAGGGCATCGCCGCCCTCGAGATGCTGCGCATCCTCGAACCGTATGACCTGCAATCGATGGGGCACAATTCGGCGTCATACCTGCATCTGCTGATCGAGGCGAAGAAGCTGGCGTACGCCGACCTGACGCGATATGTCGGTGACGCCGATCATCTGGACATGCCCGCGGCGCGCATGCTCGAAGATCCGTTCATCAACGAGCGCCGCAGCCACATCGACGCCAGGAAGGCGCAGGTACGCATGGAGCCGGGACCGCTGCGCACCTCGAGTGAAACGATCTACCTCACGGTGGCCGACAGTGCGGGGAACATGGTGTCGTTCATCAACTCGTTGTACGACGAGTTCGGTTCGGGCATCGTGGTTCCCGGTACTGGCTTCGCGCTGCATGATCGCGGTGCAGGGTTCACGCTCGAGCCCGGACTCCCGAACACGGTGGCCCCGGGCAAGCGGCCGTTCCATACGTTGATTCCGGCGTTCGTCACGAAGACCAACGCTGACGGCACCGAGGCGCCGTGGATGAGCTTCGGCGTGATGGGCGGTGCGATGCAAGCCCAGGGTCATGTGCAGGTGCTGCTGAACATGCTGGTGTTCGGCATGGACGTGCAGAAGGCCATCGACGTCGCCCGGTTCCGTCACCTGAATGGCCTGCAAGTGGCGCTCGAAGCGCCCATCACCGATGAGGTGCGTGCAGCGCTCATGGCACTCGGGCACGAGATCACCGACGAGCGACGCACGTCATTTGGCGGGGCGCAGGCCATCGTGAAGTTGCCCAAGGGGTACGTGGGCGGCTCGGATCCGCGGAAGGACGGACAGGCTATCGGGTACTGAACCTCGTAACGCACGCAGCGCATTCACACCTCACTTTCGGTCGTCACCATGACCACTCGTCGCAACTTGCTTGGCGCCACAGTCGCCACCGCCGCCGGCATCGTCCTCGGCACTCGTCGTGCTGAAGGCGCAGCCACCGTCGCCGATGTGCTCGCGCAACAGGCCACGGACATGCCACCGGCCATCAAGGCGCTCACGTCCATGCGTGCCCAGGCGCCCAGGCCCATCTCGGTGGACGAGCGTCGCGCGCGCCTCGAGAAGGCGCGTGACTTGATGCGCACCAACGGCATCGATGCGCTGATGCTGACGGGCGGCACCAGCATGGACTACTTCACCGGCATGCGCTGGGGTTTGAGCGAGCGGTTGCTGGCCGCGATCATTCCGTCGAAGGGCAGCGCGTTTCTCGTGACACCGAAGTTCGAGGAGGAGCGGGCGATGGAGCAGGCGCACCTCGGCCCGTTGGGGAAGGAGGCCGACGTGTTCGCGTGGGAGGAGCACGAGAGTCCGTACGCGCTGATTGCGCAGGGGCTCAAGGCACGCGGACTGTCGACGGCAACGATCGGCGCAGAAGAGACAGTGCGTTTCGTGTTCGCCGACGGCGCCGCGCACATCCCGAACGTGAAGGTGATCAGCGGAACGCCGGTCACGGCCGGCTGCCGCACCATCAAGGACGCGCACGAGGTTGCGCTCATGCGCTTCGCCAGCCAGGTGACGCTCAAGGCCTACGAAGCCGCGTGGAAGTCACTGAAGGAGGGCATGGCGCAGGACGAGTTTGCGCGCCTCGTGTCGCTGGCGCACAAGCAACTGGGCTACGACGGTTCGGCCGGCGTGCAGGTGGGCAAGTATTCGGCGCTGCCGCACGGGAGTGCCACGCCGCAGGTGGTGCGTGAAGGCAGCATCCTGCTCATCGATGGCGGCTGCAAGGTGGAAGGATACAGCTCGGATCTGTCGCGCACGTTCGTACTCGGCAAGCCGACGCAACGCATGAAGGACGTGTTCGAGATCGAGCATCGGGCGCAGACCGCGGCGCTCAAGACGGCGCGTCCCGGACTTCCGTGTGAAGCCGTGGATGCGGCGGCGCGCAAGGTGATCGTGGATGCCGGCTTCGGCCCGGACTACAAGTACTTCAGCCATCGCGTCGGGCACGGCATGGGCATGGACGGCCACGAGTGGCCGTACCTCGTGAAGGGCAACACGCTGCCACTGAAACCCGGCATGGTGTTTTCCGACGAACCCGGCATCTACATCCCGGGCGAGTTTGGCGTGCGCCTCGAGGACGACATGGTGATCACCGAGAGCGGCGCAGAGCTGTTCACGCCGCAGTCGCCAAGCCTGGAACAGCCGTTCGCGGTGGCATGATGATGAGCGCGCCCATACTCCGTTCACTTGGCGTCACGCTGCTTGTCGCGTTCACGGCGTGCGCGACGAATCCCGTCACCGGGCGGAAGGAGCTGTCGCTGGTTTCGCAGGCGCAGGAAATCGAGATGGGGCGTGAAGCCTCCGCTGGCGACCTGAAGCGGGTTGGCGAGTTCGCGAACTCGCCCGCCCAGGCGCTCGTGAAGCGCATCGGCGCACAGATCGCCGCGATTTCAGAGCGGCCGGCGTTGCCGTGGGAATTCCATCTGCTGGACGATGCGGCCGTGAACGCCTTCGCGTATCCGGGCGGCTTCATCTTCGTGACGCGCGGGCTGATGTCGCACATCAACAGCGAAGCCGAGCTGGCCGAGGTGATCGGACACGAGGTCGGTCATGTGACCGCAAAGCACACCGTGGCCGCCATCAGCAAGCAGCAGATCACGCAGATCGGCCTCGTGGGTGCGAGCATCCTGTCACCCCAGGTTGCGCAGTACGGCGACCTGCTCGGCACGGGCGCCTCGCTGCTGTTCCTCAAGTTCGGACGCGACGACGAGTTGCAAGCCGATGCGCTCGGCTTCAAGTACTCGCTCGCCACGGGCTACGATGTGCGCGAGTCACCGAAGGTGTTCACGATGCTTGGACGACTCTCGGGTGAAGGCGGCGCGCGCATTCCCGAGTGGCAGAGCACGCACCCCGATCCCGGCAATCGCGTGCAGCGCGCCGAGCAGCGCCTCGCGGGTGTGGCGCCAGCAACGCTCGCCAGCACCAGGGTGAATCGCGAATCCTACCTGCGGCTGCTCGATGGCATGACGTTCGGCGACGATCCGCGCAATGGATACTTTCGCGGCCAACGCTTCCTCCATCCCGACCTTCGCTTCGAGCTGACATTCCCGACGGGATGGAAGACCGCCAACCTGCCGGACGCCGTGATTTCACAAAGCGCCGACGGTGCCGCCCAGTTGCAGTTGGCGACCGGCAAGGGCACTCCCACGGAAGTCGTGCAGCAGTTCATTTCCCAGCAGGGCATCACTGTCAGGCAGAGCGGACAGACCACGATCAACGGCATTCCCGCGGTCGTGGCGGTCTTTGATGCCACGACACAGGAAGGGCGCCTGAGCGGACTGGTGGCCTCGCTTCAGCACCAGAACGTGACGTACATACTCCTCGGCTTCACCGGATCGCAGAACAGCGCGACGTACAACCCGGCCATGGAGGCGGCGATCCGCTCGTTCAAGCCGCTCACCGATCCGGCACTGGTCAACGTGCAGGCCGCACGTGTGCAGTTGGTGACGCTGCCCGAGGCGATGACGGGTCAGACGTTCGTGCAGCGCTATCCCAGCAGCGTCCCCGCCGAAGAGATCTACATCATCAACGGGATCACGGCGACGACGAACTTGCCGATGGGGATGATGCTGAAGCGAGTAACCGGAGGCTTCTGACTGCGGGGTTCCCCCGCACGTAGATTGAGGGGCATGCCAGATACGTCGCCACAGTCCGCCCGCAACGACCGCATTCTCGCTGACCTCCACGATGCCGTCAGCCGGATGCATGTCGTTGCGCATCGGCCGCGGGTGGTGGTGGCCACCGGCACGCGTGCCGACGGCGCGCGCCCCATGGCGTGGCAAGTGTTGTTCGAGCGCAGCCTCGGTGGTGACGTGCCCGCCCTGCGCTATCGCGGTGTGCGCGCGGGCGCACTGATCGAGGTGCTCACGAGGCGGTTCGACAGTGAACCGACGCTCGATCCGGCGTGGGCGCACACGCGCCTGGTGGATGCGATGGCAACGGGTCCGGTGATCCAGGCGTTTCGCGCCGACCGGTTGCCCGACGATGTGGCGCGCGCACTCGTGGGTGTGCTCGTGTTCGAGGAGGATGGCCTGCGACTGGATGGTGTGCGCGCCGTCGCGGGTGAGCTCGGGTTGCGCTGACACCGTGGCTCTCCTCGCCCTGCTCGACCACGCGCTGATTGGCCGGGCTGACCAGGTCGCGCTCGAAGCAGACGATGCGGGCGGCACGCCACACGCGTTCACGTTCGGCGAACTCGAGGCACGCAGCAACCGGCTGGCGCAGGTGCTGCGCGCGCGCGGTATCGCGCGCGGCGACCGGCTGGCGTACCTGCTGCCCAATCGCGTGGAGATCATCGATCTCTGGCTCGCGTGCGTGAAGCTCGGCATCATCGCCGTCCCCATCAACGTGTTGTACCAGGCCCGCGAGATTGCCCACATCGTGCACGATGCCGAGCCGGCGGCGATCATCACCACGACGGCGCGCCTGTCGTCGCTGCCGGGCGACGTGCCGGCATGGGATGTGAACGTCCTGCACAACGACGCGTCGGCGCTGCCCGATTTCGACGAACGTCCGGCCATCGTGACGGAAACCGTCCGTGACGCCGATACGCCGTTGGCACTGGTGTACACGTCGGGCACGACGGGCGCATCAAAGGGCGCGATACTCACTCACGGCAACTTTGCCGCCAACGCCCTGGTGCTGAACGCCAGTTGGGGGATGCACGCCACCGATCGGTTGCTCACCACGTTGCCGCTCTTCCATGTGCATGGACTCGGCAACGCGCTCCACGCGTGGCTGCTGAGCGGCTGCCACATGAAGCTGGTGGAACGCTTCGATGCGGCGCGGGCCGAGGCGTGGTTCACGGGTTATGCGCCGACCGTGTTCTTCGGCGTGCCCACGATGTACGTGCGGCTGCTCGACCTCGATGCGGAATCTGCGCGGGCCATCGGTGCACGGACGCGCCTGTTCGTGTCCGGGTCGGCGCCGTTGCCATCGCACGTGCTGGAGGCGTTTCGTGAACGGTTCGGGCACGTGATCCTCGAACGCTACGGCATGACGGAAACCCTGATGAACGTGAGCAACCCGTACATCGGTGAACGCCGCGCGGGCACGGTGGGCCTGCCGCTGCCACTGACGGCCGTGCGTATCGTCGACGACGCCGGTGTCGACGTGCCCGATGGCACCAGTGGCGAGCTGTGGGTTCGCGGTCCCAGTGTCTGTGCAGGATATTGGCGACGTTCGGAGGCCACCGCAGCCGCGTTCCGGGGCGGATGGTTTCGCACGGGTGATATCGGCGTGCGCGCCAGGGATGGCTACATCACCCTCGAGGGACGTCGCAGCGAGTTGATCATCTCGGGCGGCTTCAACATCTATCCGCGGGAGATCGAGGAATTGCTGATGGAGCAGCGTGGCATTCGCGAGGCGACCGTTGTTGGAGCACCGGA
>CAZPON010000021.1:0-4330 GCA_964588045.1 uncultured Gemmatimonas sp. | reverse complement strand
GTGGTCGTGGCCGCGAGCCTCACGTCACGCATCAATGTCGGCCTGCTTTCGGTGTCGCTGGCGTGGCCCATCGCGATCTTCGCGGCCGGATGGAAGGCCGATGCCGTGATGGCCACGTTCCCCAGCTCGCTCTTCCTCACGCTGCTCGGCGTGAGCACGCTCTTCGGCCTGGCGCAAGCCAACGGAACGATGACCGCGGTCACGCACGCGGCGGTGGGCTCGTTGCGCGGACGCACCGCTGCCCTGCCACTGCTGTTCTTCGTCCTGGTGTTCGTCACGTCCACCGTCGGCCCTGGCGCCATCTCGGCCACCGCGCTGATGGCGCCGATCGCCATGGGGATCGCCGTCGGTGCCGGCATGCCGGCGCTGCTTACGGCGCTCATGGTGGGCAACGGCGCGAACGCCGGCAATCTCTCTCCGCTGAGCGCGGTGGGAATGATCGTCCACTCGGCGATGGAGAAGACCGGACTGGGCGGTCATGTGTGGAACGTGTTCGCCGCCAACTTCACAGCGCATGCATTGGCAGCACTCGCGGCGTGGTTCCTGTTCGGTGGCCCGGCGCTGCGACGCAGCCCCGCCATCGACTTTCAGGTCGCGCGCGTGCCGCTCACCCGACGTCACTGGAGCACGCTGGGCGTGCTTGCCGTCTGGATCGTGGCCGTCGTGGCGTTCAAGCTCAATCCCGGGTTGGCCGCGTTTGCTGCCGTGAGCGTGCTGATCCTGTCGGGACTGGGCGACGATTCACGATGGGCCAGCCAGGTCCCGTGGTCCGTAATCGTGATGGTGTGCGGCGTGAGCGTGCTGATCGGCGTGCTGGAAAAGACCGGCGGCATGGACCTGTTCACGACCCTGCTGGCGCGAATCTCGACGCCATCAACCGTGAACGGCGCGCTCGCCGGGATCACCGCGATGATCTCCACCTACAGTTCGACGGCGGGTGTCGTCTATCCGGCCTTTCTCCCGGCGGTGCCCGGACTCGTGGAGAAACTCGGCGGCGGTGACCCGCTGCAATTGTCGCTGAGCATCAATGTGGGCGCGGCCCTGGTGGACGTCTCGCCGTTGTCGACCATTGGCGCGCTGTGCATTGCGGCACTGCCACCGGGTCAGGACGTGAAACGCCTGTTCAGGCAACTGCTGCTCTGGGGATTTTCGATGACGATTGCCGGCGCGCTCTTCTGCCAACTGTTCATCGGGTTGTTCACCTGAACGCGCGCCCCGATGCCCGTCAGTCGTCCCGCTTTTCCTTCTCGCTGAGCAGCATCGCACTGAGCATCATGCCCACCAGGCTCACGCAGATGGCGCCGAGTAACGCCGGAAAGAATCCGCGCACGGTGAACGCAATGCCGAGGCGTTCGGCGATGCCCGCCGTGAGCCACAGCATCAGCGCATTGATGACGAGCATGAACAGGCCGAGCGTGGCGATCGTGATCGGGAACGACAACAACCGCAGCACCGGCCGGATGAAGGTGTTCACGACGCCGAAGACCAGTGCCAGGCCGACCAGTCCCGGCCAACTGCCGGAGTAGGTGATGCCATCGATGAAGCGGGCCGCGCACCAGAGGGCGACCGCGTTGATCAGCAAGCGCAGGAGGATTGTCATGCTGCAAGATGGCTGCTGATCGCAGGCGGCGCGAGTTGCGCAGCCACCGGGCGTGGGCCAAGGCGCATCGCGTCCCCAACGGTGTGCGCAATGACCAGTTCCGCCTGCTGCTGCAGCAGGTCATGGGGCGCCGGCTGCACGACAGTCCGGGGACGCGCCTGCTGGTGGATGGGGAGGAGGCGTTCCGCGTCATGCTGGACGCCATCGGCGCGGCGCGGGAGGAGGTGCTGCTCGAGACCTACATCCTGCGCGACGACAAGATGGGAGCGTCCGTGCACGAGGCGCTCGCACGCGCCGTCCGGCGCGGCGTGCGGGTGTGCGTGCTGGCCGATGCGGTGGGTTCGATGCAGACCAAGGACGCCTACTGGGACGGGCTCGAGCGCGACGGCATTACCGTGCGCCTCTTTCACCGCTTGCGCTACCTGCCGTTCGAGGCGCTGCGTCGTGACCATCGCAAGATCGTGGTGGTGGATCGCGCGATCGCGTTCACGGGCGGCATGAACATCGGGGAGGAGTACGGTTCGTCCATCCGCCGGCACGACGACGCCTTTCGCGACAGCTTCATTCAGGTGCACGGTTCGGTGGCGCAGGAGCTGGCGGCCGTGTTCGCCGAAGGGTGGGATCGCGCACAAGGTCCGCCGCTCCCGGGGCTCGAGTACGTGTCGTGGTCGGACGACATTACGATCGATCCGCTGCGATCGGTGAAGTCGGCGTCGTCAGCGGCCTGGAGCGCGCGCGCCCTGCGCGCTCGCGTCGAGCAGCGTCTGGCGCGACGCAAGGATCGTCGCGGCCGTCGCGTTCGGCGACCTGCGGATGAGGCCGATGCCGAAAGCCCGTCGGCTGCGATGGTGCTCGATTCGCGCCCCGGCCGCGGCCAACGCGAACTGCGCGCGGTGCTTGCCAGCCTGGTGGGCGGTGCCCGCAAGCGCTTGTGGATCACGACGCCATACTTTGCGCCGCCCACCCGTGTCCTCGCGCTGCTGCGTGCGGCGGCGCGAAGCGGTGTGGACGTGCGACTCCTGGTGCCCGGCGAGCGCACCGATGTTGCGTTGGTGCGTCATGCCGCCCATGGTGCATACAGCGTACTCCTCGATGCCGGCGTGCGCGTGTTCGAGTACCAGCAGGCGACGCTTCACGCCAAGACGCTGGTGGTGGACGGGCATGCCGGCGTGGTTGGATCGACCAACCTGGACTTTCGTTCGTTCTGGCTGAACGCCGAGTGCAATGTGCTGCTGTTCGATGACACCTTCGCGAAGGCGCTCGAGCGCAGCTTCACCGACGATTGCGCGCAGAGCCTTGAAATCACGGTCGGCGACTGGGCGACCCGGTCGTGGTGGCATCGTTTCGGCGACTGGTGCGCGCGGCAACTGCGGTGGGCGCTCTGATCGCGCGAGGTGGGAGCCCCATTCGCTCCAGTTGACAACAATTGGTTCGGGTCATATCCTTCTATCCGGATAAACGGATATGACTCTCCTTCGCCTCTCAATTCACGAACGGCTGGCCGAACTGGCCGATGCCACCCGGTGCCGGCTGCTGCTGGCTCTGGAGCAGCACGAATTGACCGTCGGCGAGCTCTGCTCGGTGCTGCAACTGCCACAAAGCACGGTCAGCCGTCACCTCAAGATTCTGTCGGATGAGCAGTGGGTGACGTCCCGTGCGGATGGGGCCAGCCGCTGGTATCGACTGTCGACATCACTCGACGAGGAAGCGGCCGCGCTGTGGGCCCTGGTGCGCGCGCCGCTGCGTGAGACGCCATCGGCGGTGCAAGACCTGGCGCGGCTCGACGCCGTGCTGTCGGCGCGTCGTTCGCGCAGCGCGGCGTTTTTCGCGACCGCGAGTGCCGAGTGGGACGCACTGCGCGCGTCGATGTTCGGCAAACGCGCCGACCTGCTGGCGGCGCTGGCACTGCTCGATCCGTCGTGGGTCATCGGTGACCTCGGATGCGGCACGGGCACGCTCACGGCAGCACTCGCACCGCACGTCGCGCGGGTGCATGCGGTGGATGCGTCACCGGAAATGCTGGCTGCAGCCCACGCCCGTCTCGACCGCCTGCCGAATGTCTCGGTGCACGAGGGCACGCTGGAGGCGTTGCCACTGCCGGATGCCTCACTGGACGTCGCCGTCATGCTGCTGGTGCTGCATCACGTGGCCGATCCACTGCGCGCCCTGCGCGAAGTGCGGCGCGTCCTGCGCACCGGTGGCCGGTTGCTCATTGCCGATATGCGCGCGCACATGCACGAGGAATACCGGCAGCAGATGGGCCACATCTGGCAGGGCTTCGATGCCTGCACGCTGGAGCAGTGGCTGATGGATGCCGGGTTCACGGGCATGCGCTTCACACCGCTGCCCGTCGACCCCGACGCCGCAGGACCCGCCTTGTTCACCGCCGTTGCGTGTACTTTACCGGTCGTCGCGCATGTCAACGCGCCGGCTTCGATTTCTTCCTGAGGATTTCACCAGATGGCTACTGCAGTCATGACCGAACACGGCGTGTCCACGCTGGCCGCCGCCGATCGTCCGAGCTTTGCCGTGCGCGACCTGTCGCTGGCCGAATGGGGCCGCAAGGAAATTCGCCTGGCCGAACAGGAGATGCCGGGGCTGATGGCGCTGCGCGCCGAGTACAAGGGCAAGGCGCCGCTGGCAGGCGCAAAGATCATGGGTTCGCTGCACATGACCGTGCAGACCGCGGTGCTGATCGAGACACTGGTTGCGCTCGGCGCCGACGTGCGC
>CAZPON010000020.1:13585-21409 GCA_964588045.1 uncultured Gemmatimonas sp. | reverse complement strand
CCCCACTCCCTACCCCGTACTCACAACTCCCTACTCCCTACTCGGAGTTAAGAACTCCCTACTCCCTACTCAAATCCGTCAGCTGCGTACGATGCTGCTCCATCCGTCAGGGTCCAGCGAGGCGCCGCCAACCAGGAGGCCGTCCACGTCGGGCGCGGCCAGCAGGGTGGCCGCATTGCCGCGATTGGCCGAGCCGCCGTAGAGAATCGGGACCAGCGCCGCCGCCCGCGCGCCAATGCGTGCCTCGAGGGCCTGCCGCAGCACGCCGTGAATGTCGCTGGCGTCTTCCGGCGTGGCCGTCTTGCCCGTGCCAATGGCCCACACCGGCTCATAGGCAATCATCATCGCGCCCACCTGGGTGTCGTCCAACTCGGCGATGCCCGCGGCCAGTTGGCGCTCCACCACCGACGCCGTGGCCCCCGACTCGCGCTCGCCCAGGGTCTCGCCGACACACAGCATCGGAATGAGCCGCGCCTGCGCCACCAGCGCGCACTTTTTCGTCATCATCGCATCCGTCTCGCCGAACACATGGCGCCGCTCCGAATGCCCGATGAGCACGACGCGCACCCCGACATCGCGCGCCATCAGCACCGAGTTCTCGCCGGTGAACGCGCCCTGCGCTTCGCTATGCACATTCTGCACGCCGACCCACACATCGGGCCGCTCGCGCAGCGCATCGGTGACCGTTGTGAGCGTGATGGCCGACGGGAAGATGATGACGGTGCGATCCTGCTGGCGCGGACACAGCGCGAGGAAGCGCTGCAGGAACGCGCGCGCATCCGTGGGTGTGTGATTGAGCTTCCAGTTGGCGGCGAGAACAGGCTTGCGATGCATGGAGAGTCCGGTGATGTGACGAGGCGAACCGACGGGTTGTGCGACGCTCAGCGTGTGTCGAGCGCGCTCACGCCCGGCAGGTCCTTCCCTTCCAGGTATTCCAGCGACGCACCGCCGCCGGTCGACACATGCGACATGCGCGATTCGAGGCCCGCCTCGGCCACTGCCGCCGCCGAGTCGCCACCACCGATGATCGTCGTGGCGCCGCGATCGGTGGCCATTGCCATCGCCTCGGCGACGCCACGCGTGGCCGCATCGAACGGCGGTTTTTCGAAGACACCCATCGGGCCGTTCCACAGCACCGTGCGCGCACCAACGATGAGCGCGGCATACTGGCGCGTGCTGTCGGGACCGATGTCGAACATCGCCTCGCCCGGCGGAATGGCATCACGCGCCACGGCATGCGCCGCCGCACCGGCGTCCATCGACGGCGCGACCATGGCATCGGTGGGCAGTACCAGCTTGGCGCCCGCGCGGCCCAGCAGGTCGGCCGCCATCTCCAGCCGGTCGGGTTCCACCAGCGACTTTCCGGTCTCCAGCCCCATCGCGCGAAAGAAGGTGCACGCCATCGCGCCACCAATCAGGAGATGATCGACCTTCGGCAGCAGCGCTTCCACGACATCGATCTTGCCGGAGATTTTCGACCCGCCAAGAATCGCGACGAACGGACGCGCCGGTGCCGACAGTGCGCCACCGAGGTACGCCAGTTCCTTCTCCATCAAGAGCCCGGCCACCGCCGGCCGGCAATACTGCGCAACGCCCGCCGTGCTGCTGTGCGCACGATGCGCGGCGCCGAACGCGTCGTTCACATACACGTCGCCAAGCTCCGCCAGTTGGCGCGACAACGCGTCGTCGTTCTGCTCTTCACCAGGCAGAAAACGCGTGTTCTCGAGCAGCAGCGTTTCACCCGGCCGCAGTCCGTGCGTGGCGGTCACCGCCTCCGGCCCCACCGTCTTGCCCAGGAAGCGCACGGGCCGGCCAAGCAACTCCCGCACGCGCGAGACAACCGGCGTGAGCGAGTACTTCGGGTCGGGCGCGCCCTTGGGCCGGCCAAAGTGCGCGAGGAGCACCACCCGCGCGCCGGCATCGAGCAGCAGGTTGAGCGTGGGCAGCGCGGCCGCGATGCGTGTGTCATCGGCGACGTGTCCGCTGTCGTCGAGGGGCACGTTGAAATCCACGCGGACGAGCACGCGGCGGCCGGACAGCTCCGCGGCCGAAAGATCACGAATGGTTCGAGTAGTCATTGGCGGGGTGCACGAGCCCCGGTGCGTCGGGGGCACCGGGGCTCGTCAAGGTGAACGCGCGGGGAAGCCTACAGTCGTGCGCCAACGAATCGCAGCAGATCCACGCAACGCGAGGAGTATCCCCATTCGTTGTCATACCAGCCGGAGATCTTCACCATCGTGCCATTGATCACGATCGTGCTGAGCGCGTCGAGCGTGCAGGAATTCGGGTTGCCGACATAGTCGATGGACACCAGCGGGACTTCACTGTATCCGAGCACGCCGGCCAGCGCGCCGGTGGACGCGGCCTTGAACGCGGCGTTGACCTCGTCCTTCGTGACGGCACGCTCCACCACGCACGTCAGGTCGGTCAGCGACACATCGGGCGTCGGCACGCGCACGGCAATGCCGTCGATCTTGCCCTTCACTTCCGGAATCACCAGCGACGTGGCCTTGGCCGCGCCGGTCGTGGTCGGAATCATCGATACCGCGGCCGCGCGCGCGCGCCGCAGGTCCTTGTGCGGCAGGTCGAGGATCGACTGGTCGTTCGTATAGCTGTGAATGGTGACCATCGAGCCATGCACGAAGCCGAAGGCGTCGCGCACCACCTTCACCATCGGCACCAGGCAGTTCGTCGTGCACGAGGCATTGGAGATCACGTGGTGTGTCGCCGCATCGTACTTGTCGCTGTTGACACCCATCACGATGGTGATGTCTTCATTCGTGGCCGGCGCCGAGATGATCACCTTCTTCGCGCCGCCCTCGATGTGCTTGGCCGCGTCGGAGCGCTCCGTGAACCGGCCGGTCGACTCGAGCACAATGTCCACGCCAAGATCCTTCCACGGCAGTTTGGCGGGGTCGCGCTCGGCGAGGATGCGCACCTTGTCGCCGTCGATCGTGATGCTGTCGGCATCGGCGCTCACCTGGCCGTCGTACTGCCCGTGCACCGAATCGTACTTGAAGAGGTGCGCCAGGGTCTTCGTGTCCGTAAGGTCGTTCACGGCGACGAAGTCGATATCGGCGACACCCTGCTGCTTCGCGGCACGAAGCACTTGACGGCCGATACGGCCGAAGCCGTTGATGCCAACGCGAATAGCCATTGCTGTTCAGTCCTGGTCGGAGTCGAGTTCTGAAGAAATGCGGTCGCCCGGATCCGGCGCCCGCCCGAACGTGATGTAACTGACAATGCGTGCACCGCCCTCCACCAGCGCAATCGCAGCGGCGTTGAGCGATGCGGCCGTGGTGATCACATCGTCCACCAGCACGACGTGCGCACCACGCAACCGTTCCCGGGCCATCGTATTGGCCGCGAACGCACGGGAAACGTTGCCAGCCCTCTCGGACGGTGTCAACCGCACCTGCGAGCGAGTATCGCGTGTGCGGCGCACCACGTCACGCCAGACCGGCAGCCGCCACTCGCTGGCGAGGGCCACGGCCAGCCGCTCGGCCTGATTGTAGCCGCGCTCCCGCTCACGCGTGGCCGACAGCGGCAGCGGCACCAGGGCCGTCCGCTCCCGCTTGACATCGTCCGGAAAGTCGAGGCGCGCCATGCGACGACCCATCGCCGTCGCAACGCCCGACCATCGCGAGTACTTGAGCGCATGCACCATGGCACCGCCGCTGCCGGAGTCCATGCGGCACACCGACCGCACCGCGCGCACGAACGACGGCAAGCGTGCACACCATCGACAGCGCGGCAAGTCATCGGGCGCCCCGGTATGTGACGCCCCCGCCGGCAGCGGCGCAGCCGCCGACAGCCGCGGGTGTCCGCAGCGCGCGCATTGCGGATGGGCAAGCGGCACGAGGCGGGCGATGCAGGGTCCGCACACGATCCCATCAATGCCCGGTTGGTGCGGCGCGCGACAGATGGCGCACGCTGGCGGCATGAGCACCCCAACGAGCGCATGCGAAAGGCCCTGCCAGTCCGCGCGCGTGCCAATCATGCCGGTTCGCCGTCGGCGTGGTGAGACAGTGCGCGACGCATGACCTCGCGCGGCGCCGTGATGCCGAACCAGCACTCGAACGCCGCCGCCCCTTGTTCGAGCAGCATGCCCAGTCCGTCGGTGGCGCGGAGGCCCAGGGCGCGTGCCCCGCGAACCCACGCGGTTTCACCACCGCGGTACACCAGGTCGAACACCGCCGCCGTCGGTGGCAATGACGCCAGCGCCACCGGCATCGCATCGTCCATCATGCCAACGGGCGTGGTGTTGACGACAAGCGCAGTGGACTGGACCGCATCGTCGACGTTCGCCGTGACGCGAGCCGACACCGCCAGCCGGTCAACCATGCGGCGGGCGCGATCCACCGAACGCGCAGCGACCGTGATCGCTGTGCACCCCATGCTGTCGAGCGCCACCAGCACCGCGGCGGCTGAACCGCCAGCGCCCAGCACCGTGCAGGAAACGCGGTCGATCCCGTCGAAACCGAGGGCGCGGATGCTCGCCACGACACCCGCGACATCGGTGTTGTGCCCGATCAACGCGCCGTCGTCGTGCCAGAACGTGTTCACGGCGCCGACGCGTTCCGCAAGCGCGGTGCAATGCGCGCGCGCCGCTACGGCTTGCTTGTGCGGGATGGTGACATTGCCACCGACGCGGTCGCGTGCCAACGCATCGAGCGTCGCCCCGAGGACGTCAGGCGCCACATCCAGCGTCTCGTAGCGCATCGGAATGCCACAGTGCGCCAGCGCGGCATTCTGGAACACGGGCGACAGCGAATGCGCCACGGGATGCCCGAGCAGCACCAGGCGCGACGGACGTTCGCGCGCGATCATCTGCTCAGGCCAAACGACGCGCGCGCTCGGCCGCAATGCGGTCGAGAATACTGCCGATCTCGTGCTCGAGTTCCTTGTACGTGGCGCGGTACGTATCCAGGTCACCGCCGAACGGATCGCTCACCGGCCGGGCCTTTCCGGCGTTCACGAAGCCGGTGAGAAGCCAGCTCTTGCCGGTGCCGCCCAGTGCTTCGGCGCGTTCGAGATGATGAGGCCCCATGGCCAGGATGATCTCACTGCCGGCCACGATCTCCGGCGCGAGTGCGCGCGCGCGATGCTCGGAGAGATCCACGCCGTGTTCCATCGCCACCAGCAGCGCGCCATCCGATGCCGGCGCGTCGGGCCATGCGCTGGTGCCGGCGCTGGCAACGTGGATGTCGGCCAACGCGCGTTCCTCGACCAGGCGTCGTGCAATGCCTTCCGCCAGCGGGCTGCGGCAGGTGTTTCCCGTGCAGACAAAGAGAATGTGCATGAGCTCAGGTATCACCGACGAGATCGGGGACGCAGTCACGAAGCAGCGACGCCGGCAACGCGCCGGGCCGGATCACACGCGCACGCCGCCCGGTGCAATCGACAACGGTGGACGGCTGCGACGGCACCAGGCGCCCGCCATCGAGCACGTGCAATACGCCCCGATGAATCGCTTCCGGCCACTGTTCTGCAATCTCCGCCGACGTCATGGCCGGCGGTACCCCGGGGCGGTTCGCACTGGTGCTCGTGATCGGCTCACCATACGCCGCGAGCAGGCGCTGCAATCCGGGGTGCGGTGTGAAGCGCACGGCAACCCCGCCCTCCGGCCCGCGCAACCGTGCCGGCACCCGGCCATCGCCGCCACGCAGCACCAGCGTCAGCGGTCCCGGCCAGAAGCGCGCCGTGAGATGCGCGGCATATGTCGGCAGGTGCAGGTCGAGCCGCGCAAGCTGCGCCGGATCGCCAATGAGCATGAGGAAGGGCTTGCCCGACGGCCGGCCCTTCATGCGCACGAGCGACTCCACCGACTCGTGATCGACGGCGGTGCCAAAGCCGTACACGGTTTCGGTGGGATACGCCAGCACGCCGCGATTGGCGAGATGATCGATGACGCCGCTCAACGCCGCCTCGATTTCTTCCGGCGACCAGAACGGGATCGTGAGCAGGGGCGCGTTCATTCGGCGAGACGGCTCAGGGCGTCGGCACGGGCGAAGTCGGCTTCGGTGGTGATCTTGAGTCCGCGCTCGCTCCCCTGCACCACCACCACCGGCAGGCCGAGTCGCTCGACGAGCGCGGCATCGTCAGTGGCCCCCACGTGGTCACGACGCGCTTCGATATGCGCCCGCTCCAGCACGGCGCGCGGAAATGCCTGCGGCGTTTGTGCCCGCCACAGCCGCGTGCGGTCGACGGTGCGCACGATGTGACCATCCGCATCGACTTCCTTGAGCGTATCCACCACCGGCAACGCGGCAATCGCACCGTGTCCCTTGCGCGCTTCCGCAATGACGCGGTCGATCGTCTCATCGGTCACCAGCGGGCGTGCCGCGTCATGCACCACGGCGATGGCGATCTGTTCGGGCAGGTCTTCGAGGCCATTGACCACGCTCTCGTGTCGCTCTGTGCCGCCCGTGCTCACCAGCAGGCGTTCGACATCGCACTGAAACAGCCAAGGCGGCGGATCGGCGGCATAGGCTTTGGGCAGCACGACCACGACGATGCCCACGTCCGCGCGCGCCATGAACGCCTGCACGCTGTGCAGCAACGCCGGCTTGCCGGCCACCCAGCGAAACTGCTTGAGCTCACCGCCGCCGGTGCGCGAGCCGGAACCCCCCGCCACGATCACCACGCCCACATCGCGCACGACACCGTCCGGCCCCGACGCATCCTCGCGCGACCGCGCAGGCGCGGGCAACGGGATGTCGCGGGCCGGACGATGCGGATCAGCGGAAGACGACATGCGCGGACTCAGTTGGAAGCCGTGTTGCCGACCGTGCGTTGCAGCACGTCACGCAATGTACGCACCCCGATCACCTGCATGTCGCGCGGTACGCGTCGCGGTACGGCACGATCGGACAGAAACGCTTGCGTCATGCCCAGCTTCGCGGCCTCGGCGAGCCGCCGTTCGGCTTGTGACACGGGCCGCACTTCCCCGCCAAGTCCCAGTTCACCAAGGAACACGGCGTGCGCAGGCAAGGGCCGATCCACCACACTCGACGCCAGCGCCGCTACCACCGCCAGGTCCACCGCCGGCTCCTGCACGCGCATGCCGCCCACCACGTTGCAGAACACGTCCAGCGTGGCGCAGGAAAACCCGCCGCGCTTGTCCAGCACCGCCAGCAGGAGGGCAAGCCGCCGCGAATCGATGCCGCTGGCCACGCGTTGCGGCGTCCCGAAGCCGGCGCGCGCCGCCAGCGCCTGCACTTCCACCAGCACGGGACGCGTGCCTTCCATGAGCGCGCACACCGCGCTGCCGCTGGCCACCTCCGAGCGATCACCAACGAACAGCGCCGACGGATTCTCCACCGGTACGAGACCGGACGGCAGCATGCGAAACACGCCGATCTCGTCAACCGAACCGAAGCGGTTCTTGGTGGCGCGCAGCACGCGATGATCGAGCGTGCCGTCGCCCTCGAAGTAGAGCACGGTGTCGACGATGTGCTCGAGCGTCTTGGGCCCGGCAATGCCGCCGCCCTTGGTGACGTGACCGATGACGAACACGGTGGTGCCCGTCTCCTTCGCGAAACGCATGAGCCGCGCCGCACATTCGCGTACCTGGCCGACGTTTCCGGGCGCACCCTCCAGCAACTCGGTGTGCACCGTCTGGATGGAATCGATGACCAGTGCGTCGATGCGGCGTCCGTCGTCGCGCGCCTGCGATGCCGTCGCGAGGATCGTCTCCAGCGACGTTTCCGTCAACAGGGCCACATCACCCGCCGCTTCGGTGAGACGATCGGCGCGCAACTTCACCTGCAACGCGGATTCCTCGCCCGATACGTACAACGTGGCGTGCCCGGCGCCCTCGAG
>CAZPON010000020.1:5068-13575 GCA_964588045.1 uncultured Gemmatimonas sp. | reverse complement strand
ACCTGACCCACGGCGTACCGATGTCCCGAGCGATGCCCGGCGCCCTCGAGTCGCGCCGCCACCTGCAACAGCAGCGTACTCTTGCCGATACCGGGCTCTCCACCCACCAGCACCATGCTGCCGGGCACGATGCCGCCACCCAGCACGAAGTCGAACTCGTTGAGCCCCGTGCGCCAGCGATGTGTTTCCGCGCCGGTCACCGCACGCAACTGCACGGTGGCGACGGCCACACCGCCGGCTGCACGAGCTGCCGTGCGCTTGCTGGTCACCGTCGCAGCCACCGGCTCCTCGGCAAGCGTGTTCCACGCCGAGCAGCTTTCGCACCGGCCCGCCCACTTGGGAAACTCGGCGCCGCATTCGGTGCAGCGATAGACCGTGCGCGCCTTCGCCATCAGAACGGCGTGTATTCGTCGGGGCCCTTCACCAGTTTCGGGCCGCCGCTGAACTCCGGCGGCGGCTGACGGCTGGAGAAGTTGTCGAAGCGCGTGTACTGCTTGTGGAAGAACAGGCGTGTGCTGCCGATGGGACCGTTGCGCTGCTTGCCAACGATGATCTCGGCCTTCCCTTCGAGCGCCGGGTCCTTGAGCCGGCCGTTCTCGTCGCGCTCGGCGTACACTTCCTGCCGGAAGATGAACATGATCACGTCGGCGTCCTGCTCGATCGCGCCCGACTCACGCAAATCGGAAAGCTGCGGACGTCCCTTGTCCTCGCCCGTGCGTTGCTCCGGCGCACGCGACAACTGCGACAGGGCGATCACCGGCACGCCCAGCTCCTTCGCCAGCGCCTTGAGTCCGCGCGAAATTTGCGAGACTTCCTGCTGGCGGTTCTCGGAGTTCGCGGGCCCGCTCATGAGCTGCAGGTAATCGACCATGACGAGGCCGATGTCATGCTCGGCCTTGAGTCGCCGCGCCTTCGAGCGCATTTCGAGCAGGCCAATGCCGGGGGTGTCGTCGATGAAAATCGGGGCATGACTCAGGATACCCGCTGCCTGCGCCAGGCGCGGCATCGATTCATCGAGCGCCCTACCACCTTTACGCAACGCCTGCGCATCGATGAGCGCCTCGCTGGCCAGCATACGCTGCACCAGCGACTCCTTGCTCATTTCCAGCGAGAAGAACGCCACGCCGGTCTTGGCCGTGATCGCCGCGTGCTGCGCGATGTTGAGCGTGAACGCGGTCTTGCCCATGGACGGACGCGCCGCCACGATGACCAGGTCGGACGGCTGGAATCCCGACGTCAGGAAATCCAGGTCGTGAAACCCGCTCGGCACGCCGGTGATGGCCGACTCGCGTTGCGCGAGCAGCTCCAGCTTCTCCATCGCCGGCCACAACAGCTCCTTGATGCGCGAAAAGCCGGTGCGCTCCTTCGACTGGCCCAGCGAAAAGATGCGCGCTTCCGCGACATCCAGCAGATCGGAAGCATTGGTGCGTCCCTCGAATGCCTCGCCCACGATCTCGGTGGACACCTCGATGAGCCGGCGCAGCAGCGCCTTCTCCTTCACGATGCGCGCGTGATACTCGACGTTCGCAACGGTGGGCACCGCATCGAGCAGGAACGCGAGGTATTCGCGGCCGCCCGCCTGTTCAATTTCGCCACGCCGTTCGAGTTCATCGGCCAGCGTGAGCGGGTCGATCACGCCCCCGCGTTCGGTGATGGCGTACATGGCGCGGAACAGCCGGCGATGCCCTTCACGATAGAACATCGTGTCATCGACGTGTTCCACCGCGCGCATGACGGCGTCGGCATCCAGCAGCATCGCACCAAGCACCGCCTGCTCGGCCTCTTCGGACCAGGGCGGCCGGCGCTCCTTGTACGGATCGCGTACGTTGGGCAGCGCGGAAGATCCGGGAATGGCGAGACTCGTCATGATGAACTCAACTCAGCGGTCGCTCGCGCGGCCACTGGCGGCACGCGAAGCATCGAGAATGCGGCGGGCGAGCTTCACGTCTTCCCACGTTGGACGCTTCCACGCTTCGTTGCGCAGAAGAGCCGCCGGATGGTAGGTGACGATCACCGGGATACCGCGGTAGAGATGCACGTGATCCCGCAGTTTGCCAAGCGAGGTCGCGGTGCCGAGGAGGGTCTGCGCGGCAAACCGTCCCAGCGCCAGGATGACGCGCGGCTGGATCAGTTCGAGCTGGCGCGCCAGGAACGGCTGGCACGCCGCCACTTCGTCGGGCAACGGATCGCGGTTCGCGGGAGGGCGATGCTTGAGCACGTTGCAGATGTACACCGACTCGCGCGGCAGTTGGATCGCCGAAAGGATCCTGGTGAGCAACTGCCCTGCCTCACCCACGAACGGCCGGCCTTGCACGTCCTCGTGTGCTCCCGGCGCCTCGCCCACGCACACCAGCTCGGCGGACGCGTTGCCCTCGCCCGGCACGGGATTGCGGGCGCTGGCGTGCAATCCGCATCGCGTGCACGCACGAACAAGATCGGCGACCGCGTCGAGCGTCATGGCCGCGGGCAGCACGCCGATGTCCTGTGCTGCCGGCAACGCCGACGCACCCGCCGTGATGCCGGCCGGAATGCCGAGCGACACGAGCCAATCCGGCAAGGCGGCGCCGGCCGCCGGCGAACGCGGCGCGTTGTTCGCGTCCGATGCTGGCGCGCCCGGGTCGGGCTGGCTGAGCGCCTGGCGCCAGTCGCCACCAACAGCCGTGTCGAAGCGCGGTGCCGGCGTGGGAGGCGGCGCAACAGCAGCAGCGGGCTCCTGCGCGTCGCCGACCGCATCAGCGTGCCCAACCGACGGCGGCGCAGCCGGTGGCGTCATCGCCGAAACCGGCGCGCGCACGTTGCGCGCTGACCTGGCCGCGTCGCGCGCACCCAGCAGCGTCATGACGTCGTCAACTGCCATGCCGTCCAGCACGAGCTCCGACTCGCCGAGTTCACGTCGCTGTTCGAGGTAACGACGCAGCCGATCCCTAGCGTCCATGCAGCGCGGCCTCGACCCGGTCCAGGATGGCGTCGGCAACATCGTGCTTGCTGAGCAGTGGCAACGCGTCCTCACGATCATCCGGTCCGATGATCGTCACGCGATTGGTATCCACGGCAAAGCCGGCCCCCGGTTCGTTGGCATCATTGACGACGATGAAGTCCATGCCTTTCGCCTGGCGCTTGCGTCGTCCTTCGGTCATCGCGTTCCCGGTCTCCAGTGCGAACCCCACGGTGACCGCATGCGGCGCGCGCAGGGCACGCGTGGACAGCAGGATGTCGTCGGTGAGCGCCAGCGCAATCGCATCCGGTGCATCGGCTTTCTTGATCTTGCCTGTGGCCGGCGTGGCCGCGGTGAAGTCGGCCGGTGCAGCCGCCATCACCAGCACGTCGGCGGCCGGCAATGCGTCAGCCACGGCATCGCGCATCTCACGCGTCGACTCCACCGCAACGAGATGCGGACCAACCGGAGCCGGCACCTCGAGCGGTCCGGCCACGAGCGTTACCGACGCGCCACGCCGCCACGCCGATGCCGCGATCTCCACCCCCATGCGTCCGCTCGAACGGTTCGACAGGAAGCGCACCGGATCGACTGCTTCGCGTGTCGGCCCGGCCGTCACCACCACCCGACGCCCACTTAGCGCGCTGGGGCCCTCAAGCAGGCGGCCGATGTGCGCAACGATCGTCTCCGGCTCCGGCATGCGTCCGGGGCCATGTCCCTCGCCCACCGCCAGCGCGCCGTCGTCGGGTGGCAGCACGTGATACCCCAACGCGCGCGCGGCCTGCACGTTGTGCTGCACCTGCGCGTGCGCCCACATGCGATCGTTCATCGCCGGCACCAGCAGCACGGGCGCCGTCGTGGCCAGCAGGGCGGCCGACAGCAGTTCATCGGCGTGTCCGCCCACGGCGCGCGCCAGGAAGTCCGCGGTGGCCGGTGCCACCACGAACAGGTTCGCCGCGCGCGCGAGCTTGATGTGATCGAGGGCATGGCCGGAGGCGATCAGCGCCGAATGCACGGGCCGTCCGGTCAGCGCCTCGAACGTGACGTCGCCAATGAACTCACGGGCCGAGCGGGTGAGCACGACGTCCACCTCGGCACCAGCCTGCGTAAGCAGCCGCGCGAGCCACGCCGATTTGTACGACGCGATGCCGCCGGTGACCCCGAGGAGGATGCGCTGACGATCGAAGGGACGCACGAAGGCCGGGGGTGAAGGACGGCGCCGCGCCGTGACCGGAGTCGCGGCGCGGCGGGAAGACAGCAGACGATCGAGCGGTCAGACCGGCTTGCGGCGCGGCATCACCCGGTACTCGATCTCACCCGACGCCAGCTCCTCGAGCGCGCGCGTGGTCAGCTTCTTTTCGTGCAGCGAACGGTCGCGGGGGAACTCGTTGAGCACACGCGCGAACTTCGCGGCGATCAGGACACTGAGGTACTTGTTGGCCGCGTGCTTGGCCACGTCCGACGGGGTGAAAACCTGCATGCGTCACTCGCCCTTGGTGAAGTCGTTGATTTCCAGTTCCAACTGCGCGATGAGGGCCTCGACCTGTGCTTCCAGTTCATGCACGCGATCGTGTCGCAGCCCTTCCGCATCGATGATCGCTCCCACCTGATCCACCGCCACCTCGAGATCGTCGTTGACCACCACGTAGTGGTAGCGTCCGACTTCCCCGAGCTCCGCACGCGCGTTTCGCAGGCGCACCAGCAACCGCTCGCGACTTTCGCTGTTACGTCCGGCCAGGCGCGACGTGAGCACCTCACCCGACGGCGGCAACACAAAAATCAGCACCGTGTCGGGAAACGCCGCATGAAACTGCCGCGCGCCCTGCACGTCGATATCCATCAGCACGTGACGACCGGACGCGAGCACCCGCTCCACTTCGGACCGCAGCGTGCCGTAAGACTGCCCGTGCACCTCGGCCCACTCGGCGAACTGGCCCGCGTCCCGCGCCTCGAGGAATGCCTCCAGGCGAAGGAACCGATAATCGCGCCCGTCCACCTCACCCTCCCGAGGCGGACGCGTGGTACAACTTACAGAATAACCCACATCGGACCGCCGCTCCAGCAAGCGACGCGCAATCGTCGTCTTTCCACCCCCCGACGGAGCGGACAGAATGACCGGAAACGCGCTCACTCGAGGTTCTCCACCTGTTCCCGGATGCGTTCCAGCTCTTCCTTCACCGTCACCACTTCGTGGAGGATCACCGCGTCGGCGCCTTTGCTGCCGGTCGTATTAGCCTCGCGGAGCATCTCCTGCAGGAGGAACCCCAGGCGCTTGCCCACGGCCTCACCGCCGGTGTCGGCCAGCAGGGCCCGGAACGCGGCGATATGCGACCGAAAGCGGTCCATTTCCTCGCTCACGTCGAGCCGGTCGGCGAGAATGGCGATTTCCTGGGCCAGGCGCTGCTCGTCGACGGCCAGCCCTTCGGTGAGGTCGCGAACAGCCTGACGGAGCCGGTCCCGCTGCGCCACGATGCGCTCGGGCGCCCGCGCGGCAATGCGCTCCAGCGACGCCGACATGACATCGAGCCGCTGGGCCAGCACGTTGGCCAGCCGGGCGCCCTCTTCAGCGCGGGCGCGTCCCAGCCCTTCCAAGGCCTGTTCCACGATGACGATCAACTCGCCAACCGTGCCGGTCTCCTCGTCGTCGCGCGGTGAGGCGATCACGTCGGGCATGCGCAGCACCGTGGCCAGATCCACACCGCCGTCGAGCGCATAGCGCTGCTGAAGGCTGCGCAGGTGGGCCACCACCTCGGCCACGCGTCGTTCGTCGATCATCGCGGCGCCGGCCGCCGAGCGCTCCGCACGCGCCGAGAGCGTGACATGACCGCGGCTCACACGCACGCGCATCGCCTCGCGCACGTCGGCCTCCCAGCGCGCAAAGGCGCTGGGCAACTTGATGCTGGGGGAGAAGAACCGATGGTTGACCGTGCGGACTTCGACCATCACCCGCGCCGTACCCACGCTCCCCTCCGCCTGCCCGAAACCGGTCATGGAGCGAATCATGCCGGCGGCAATGAAACGTGTGGTGACCGCGTCGTCAATCGCATGCGCCGGTGAGAACGATCAGGAGCATCGGCGCTCAGTTCCAGAATTCCCACCGCATGCCGTACATCTGCACGGCCGGTGGCATGGTGAGGCCGGGGAACTGCTCGTAGTCCTGTCCGGTGAGGTTCCGGTACTGGTAGAACAGCGTCATGCTCTGGATGCGGATCTCCAGCAGTCCGGTGACCACGTGTGACGGTAACGAAGCGATCGGTTCCACACCCGCGCCCCAGTAGAACGGCACCCCGGCGCGCATGTCGTAGATGATGCGGGTGTTGATGCCGAACTGCCCCCTGGGGAACCGGCTCAGCCACGAGCTGATGAGCGCCAGTTCACTGTGTACCGCCATGCGCGGGCGTTCGTACTGCGCCTGATCCCATCGAATGAAGTTCACGTCGAGACGCAGGTCCTTGTACAGCGGCCCCCGCACCGACGCGACGAGGCCGCTGGTGGCAACACTCGGGAATCGTTCCGGCGACGCGCCGTTCGGCGCAAATGATGCGTACTGCGTCGCGCCATCGCGCATGACACCGCCGCCGAACCAGAGGCCGGCAAAGCGCACGGCAGTTTCGAGGCGGGTTGACGACGAGGCGTTGCGCGTCGTGTCGTCGATGGGCGATCGCCACGACTGGCTGGCAATGAGCGACAGCCAGGGCAGCGGACGCGCCACGGCACTGAGGTCGACTTCCGACAGCGAATCGAGGCTGCGTCGTTCGGCATAGCCCATGAGCGTAAGTCGTCCGCGCCCCAGGCCCGCGCGAACGGCGGGCGCGTGATACGACGTGCCCGACACGGGCCGCACGCGATCGAGCAGCGACGCATGCCACCACTCGGCACGATAGCCCGCGGTGACCAGTTGCTGCGTTTGCGCCCGCACCGTGTCGCGGCTGGCCGGCTCGACCTCCGTGGTGTCGAGGACGATGGTATCGACACCGGCGTTGCCCTGCAGGCGGGTGCGCAACACGCCCACGAGCGCCTGCGTGAAGAATCCGCGCAACGAGTCGCCGTACGCAATGCGCGCGTACCCTTCGCGCCGCGAGCCCTTGAACGACGGCAGGTCGGTGTATCCCTCGCGCGCCAACTGCGAGTCGCGCGTGCGCGCAATGCCCGTGGCCTGGCCGTCGATGGTGAGCTTGCCGCGCGCCCACCCCGTGCGCACGTCGATCACCTGCTGGTCGCCGTCGCCCGACCCGACGCGCGCCTCGCCCGTCGGAAACATCGAAACGCGCCCGGTCTGCGTCGCGGTCTGCTGTCCCACGAACTGCAACGCAAAGCCGTTGCCGAACCGGCGCGCGAACAACGCGCGAAATCCGTTCGTGTTCAGGTCGCCGGTGAAGATGTCGACACGCGTGTAGGGCGTCGTCTTGCGCACCGTCCAACCGCGCAACCAGACGCGTATCTCGCCGGGCATGCGCTCGATGACGATCTCGTCCAGGTTCCAGAGCGGAATGTCGGCCAGGTCGAGCACGCGCCCCTGGCGCGCCTCGATCGGGTCGCGCTCGATGCCGTCGAAGAACACGCGCATGCGATGGAAATCACCGTTCAGTGCCGCCACGTGCATGCCGGTGATCCAGCGCGTTCGGAACGTGGTGACGCCGGGCACATAATCCAGCAGGTCGGCGAGGTTCGTGGCGCCCGACGAAAGGATTTCGTCGCGCGTGAACCGCAGCCGGTCGGTGAACTCGGCCTGGTCGGCGGTCTCGAAATGCGCGAACGGCGCCTTGAGCGTATCGGCCAGCTTGGCGCGATAGATGCTGTCGAGGCGCGCCTGCGCGAGCGCGTTGCGCACACTGTCTTCCGCGGCCTTGGCCGCCGCCTTGGCCGCCGCTTCGCGCACGCTGTCCTGCGCGGCGCGGATGGCCGCGGTGTCCTGCTGGACGGAGTCCGGCGGCGCCCGTCGCACACTGTCGGGGCGCACCTGTGCACCAACCGGCGACGCGCTCATCGCCACAGCGCCGGCCACCGCCATGCCCAACAGGAGCGATGCCACCGCGCGCGAAAACAGACGGCGTATCACGCGCGTTCCACGCGCGCATCCCGTGCGCGAGGGTGGCTCAACGGGCGCGATGGCGCACGAATTCAACGAAGGTGCCCACCGGCGTGCCGGTCGGCCCCTTCGCCAGCCACACCAGATCGGTCTGCGAATACGCAGTCCCTGCCACATCCAGGTGCACCCATGCAAAGCCGTCCACGAACTCCTTGAGGAACATCGCCGCCGTGATCGCGCCGCCGGCACGCCCGCCCGTCTGGCGCACATCGGCAATGTCCGACTTGATCTGCTCCTTGTACTCGTCCCAGAGCGGCATCGGCCAGCCGGGCTCTCCGGCGCGCTCGCCTGCAGCCAATACCTCGTCCACGGTCGCGCGTTCCGCACCGAACACGCCCACGGCACTGTTGCCGAGTCCCACCACGATCGCGCCCGTCAGCGTCGCGGCATCGATGGCCACCGACGGATTGAAGCGCTTCGCGAACACGAGCAGGTCGGCCAGGACCATCCGGCCTTCGGCATCGGTGTTGACGACTTCGATCG
>CAZPON010000020.1:0-5058 GCA_964588045.1 uncultured Gemmatimonas sp. | reverse complement strand
AATAGCTGTTAGCTAACAGCTATTAGCTATTTGTCTTGCCGTTCGACGCGCGCACCACGTCACCCGGCTTGTAGGCGGTGCCGGACAACATGTTCGTGGTCGAGCCGATGATGCCCACGACATTGATGGGCAGCTTCATGCGACCGATGGTTTCCATCGCACCCATGACGCCACCGGCGCCGGACATGTCGAACTTCATCCACTCCATGTCGGGCGCGGGCTTGATGGAGATGCCGCCGGTATCGAAACAAATGCCCTTGCCGATGAGCGCGATGGGTTGCTGGCCGGCCGGTCCGCCGCGGTACTCCAGGGCCACCAACCGCGGCTCCTCGGGCGTGGCCTGCGCCACAGCCAGGAACGCGCCCATGCCTTCACGCGTGAGATCCTCACGGCCAAGCACGGTGAGCGTCATGCCATGCCGCGTCGCGATGTCACGGCCCACCTCGACGAACGTCTCGGGAGTGCAGTAATTGCCCGGCAACTGCCCGAGCCGCTTCGCGATGGCCTGCCCTTCGGCCAGTGCAACGCCGGCCGCAAACGCGGCGCGCGCGCTGTCGGTGTCAGCCGACAACACGGTGCACGTGGACAGTGGCAGCCGGCGCTCGTCCTCCGGCGGCGGCGTGCGCAGGTCGGCATACTCCCACCCACCGGCCGCGGCGCCGATCGCCAGCCCTTCCACCGCGTCGTCGGTCGCATCGGGGGCGTACACATGCAGCGCGCCGGTTCCGAGCTTCGCGGCCTGTCGCGCCGCAATCGCCGCGGCACGGCGCGCCGTCGTGCGCGTCAGCTCGCCCGCGCCACGGCCCACGAGCAGCACGCGCTGCACGCCACGCTCACCGCCAACCACCAGCAGCGTTTCATCGCGCCCGCCGCGAAAGTCGCGTCGCGCCAACGTGCGGGCCAGCGCGCCGGCCAGCGCGGCATCGATCGTCGCCAGCGCATCGTTCAACGCAGGGGCGGAAGGAAGGATGACCGCCAGCAACGGCGTTTCGAGGGAGGCAGGGGGGAGGTGGTTCAGCTGCAGGGTGAGGGACATGGGGCGATGGCGGGGGGCGGAGTCCAAGAGTACGAGGGGACCACGATTGAGTATGGAGTAGGGAGTTCTGAACTCCGAGTATGGAGTAGGGAGTTGTGAGTATGGGGTACGGAGTCGGGAGCAAGGGAGTGTACCCGGGGTCGAACTCCGTACTGCTGACTCCGAACCCCACTCCAAACCCCATACTCACAACTCCCTACTCCATACTCGGAGTTCAGAACTCCCTACTCCGTACTCCCGATTCGGGCCCGGCACAAGCTAGCCACGCCCGCCCCCACGACAAAGCGCCTGCTCCACGATGTGTGGAGCAGGCGCTTGTCTCTACTGGGGCGGGTGGAGTCGAACCACCAACCACTCGATTAACAGTCGAGCGCTCTGCCATTGAGCTACACCCCATCGACAACCCCTTCGCGCACGCGCCACGCGACTCACGTTTCGCGTATCGGCGCGCTCCCACAGGGGATGCGGCATGCCCAGGCCGGGGGTCGAACCCGGAAGACCGTGAGGTCGGGGGATTTTGAGTCCCCTGCGTCTGCCAGTTCCGCCACCTGGGCGCGTGCACACCACCTCGTGCAACGCGTTCGACAAGTGTACTCGGCAGGCGCACAGAATTCCACCATCCCGCACCACGATATCACCTCGTGGTGCGGTGACTATCGCGCGTAACCGTCTACCGGTCTACCGGTTCGCGGGAGGGGGTGGCGGGCGGCGCATACCCGAGCGGCCCGGCCCGCGTCCTGAATCCGCTCCCATCCGGCGTCGCTGCACCTCCAGCATGCCGCGACGCAGCTCGTCCTGCAGCCCGATGTACCGCGCGCGCTGCGAGGGTGTCAGAAACTTCGCGAGCTCCTCCTGCTCCCGCTCCATCAGGTCCAGGCGGCGACGCTCGAACCGCGGCATCTGCTCGAGGAACCTGGCCACCTTGCTTTCATCGGCCTTGTCGCCCGCCAGCAGTTCCTGCCGCAACCCGAAGCGCATGGTCATCTCCTCGTTGCGCAACACACGACGATCATCCTCCACCTTCGACGCCACTTCGCGCAGCCTGTTGAACTGCTCGTCGGAGAGCGCGAGCCGCTGCCGCACCACTTCGTTGATGCGTTCCTGCAACCGGCGCTCCATCTGCATGTGCTGCGGATCAGGCATGCCGTCGCGCTTGCCACCGCGCGACCCACCGCCCGGCGGACCGCCCTGGGCAGCCAGCGGCACGACCGCGATGGACAGCAGGCACGCACTCATCGCGAGCAGGTTCGCCACGCGGCGTCGCACAATCCCTGGCGTCATTCCGGTGTCCCTCCCGGAGGAACGGGCAGGATGGGTGACGTCGTCACGGCCTCGGTCGACGTCGCACCGTCCCACTGGTCGAGCCGATCGAGCACCCCCTCGAGCTCCTCGTCGGTGTAGTCGCCGAGATCGCCGAACGACACGGACACGCGCTGCGACGCCACGGCAACCCGCGCACTTTCGGCGGCATCCACCAACTGCACACTGTCGGAGCGCCCCGCCGTCATCATGCCGATGCCGCCCGATTGCACCATGACCACCGACCAGCCACCGGCGATGATGACGCCGATGGCCGCCGCCATGCGCCACACGCTCCGCGACGCCGCTCGACGCGCCTGCGTGGCCCGCTGCAGCTCCCGATGGGCATCGAGCGACACGATGGAGGGATCGTCCACGACCGTGACACGCGGCTCAGGACGCGGCAACCGCGCCACGATACCCGCGACATCGATGGCGATGGCCGCCGGCCGCAGCGCACGCGCCGTGCGCAGCAACGCCAACTCCCCCGCGCACTCGGCACAGTGGTCGACGTGCGCCTGCACACGCGAACGCTCCACCGGCGACAGCGCCCCGGCGGCAAGGTCCGGCAACAGGTCACGGATTTCCGCGTTTCCGCAGTCAGTCATCGAGAAACTCCTTCACCGCGCGCATGGCGTTGTGATAATGCACTCGGGCAGCGCCTTCGGAAGTGTCGAGGATTTCGGCAATCTCCCTGTAACTTCGCCCCTCTTGCACCCGCAGCGTGAACACTTCCCGCTGCATCCGCGTCAACGCCGCGATGGCCGAAGCCATGCGCTGCGAGGTTTCATCGGCCACCAACGCGTCGAGCGCGTCGTATCCGGTGGCCGAATGGTCATCACCGATCTCCACGTCCTTGGCCCGGCGGGCGGCGGACCGCCGCCGGTCGATCACCAGCCGTCGTTCGATCGTGAACAGCCAGGTGCGCAGCGAACTGTCGGATCGAAAGCTGTCCAGCGCACCGAAGGCCCGAATGAACGTGTCCTGCACCAGCTCGTCCGCCTCGTCCACCATGCCCAGTCGAACCGCGTAGCGGGCCAGGGCGGGCGCGTGACGTTCCACGATGCTCGTGGCGGCGCGCTCGTCCCCTGCCTTCCAACGCTCGATGAGCGCCCGATCGAGTCCGGCATCGTCGTCTCGTTCGGCCTCGGTCATACGATTCGGGGTATTGGACGCTGGCGCCCGCCCGGCGTTAAGGCTGTCCGGTCGCGCGTGGGCGATTGACGGCCCGGGGGCTCCGGCTGGAGCTTGGTCCAGCTCGTGGAGGTCCGCAACGCCCCGAATACCCTCAATCGTCACTCCAGAATGAGTCACGCGTGAACCGCCTGCCTGAGATCATTGCCCACCGCGGCGCATCGCAGGAGGCTCTCGAAAATACACTCGAAGCCTTCGAAATCGCGCTGAACCAGGAGGCCGACGGCCTCGAGCTCGATGTCCACGCCACGCGGGACGGCGTGGTGGTGGTGCACCACGACCCCGTGCTCCGCCTCCCTGACGGTGCGACGGCCGCCATCGCCGACCTCGACGCCGCGCAGGCGCTGGCCGTTCCCCTCCGTGGCGACGCGCGCCTGCCGGCCCTGGACGCCGTGCTGGACCTGGCTGGTACGCGGGCAACGGTCTATGTGGAGGTCAAGGCCACGGCCATTGAGGACGCCCTGTCGGCGTGCCTGGCCCGGCATCCGGCCTCGCGCGTGGCGGTCCACGCCTTCGACCATCGCATCCCGGTGGCCATGCGCCGCCGGCGTCCGGGACTCCCGATCGGCCTGCTCAGCGCCAGTTACCCGCTCAGCGTCGAGGGGTTCGTCGGGTCCGCCCGCCCCGACGCCTTCTGGCAGCAGGCCCAGCTCATCGACCAGGCGCTGGTGGACGCGTGCCACACACTGGGCATGCGGGTGATCGCCTGGACGGAAAACGACCCCGTCCACGCCCGGTCGCTGATCGCGATGGGCGTGGACGCGCTGTGTACGGATACTCCAGGCTTGCTTCGCCGGCAGTTGCGCAGGTAAGACGGGAGACGGGAGACTGGAGAAGGGAGACGCGCCGCCGGAGGGTCTCCCGTCTCCAGTCTCCCGTCTCCCGTCTTGGCCACTGCCTACGCTTCGGCGGCTGGTGAGTCAGCCGCCGCTGGTGCGGCGGGCGGCTCCGAGGGCGGAGTCGTGGAGCCGTCGCTGGCTCCGCTGGCGCGGGCTTCGGCCAGTTCGTTCTCCAGCTTGCGGGCCTCGGCCTCGCGCGTGCGCAGGGCGCCGGCCAGCCGTTCCCGGGCGTCGGCGTCGAGATCGGCGTTGTTCTCCCAGGCACGGAAAACGGCGTACCCGAGCGCCTCCGCCGCCTTGTCCGCCTGCTCGCGGGCACGATAGGCATCGATGCGCAGCTTGCCCTCGTCGAAGACGTCCTGCGCCGCTTTGCCGGCCTTGTCGATGCCTTCCCGGACTTTGTCCCAAATGGCCATGGTGGTGCTCCTCGACGACGGTGAAGGGTGTTCGGACCCGGACAACAACCAACCGTACGCAGCGATCCGCCCGGAGTTACGACGCCTGGCACACGAACGCAAAGAGGGCCCCGCGCGGGGCCCTCTTTGCTGCCGGCAAGTCGTGTGAGCGTTACGCCAGCACCGTCTCTTCGACGTACTCCACCGGGAGCACGCTGACCTTGTAGCTCTTCTTGTTCTTGTGCTGGAACTGCACGATGCCGTCGACGAGCGAGTAGATCGTGTAGTCCGTGCC